>NZ_AP014938.1:1637654-1965185 GCF_001548235.1 Rothia mucilaginosa | reverse complement strand
TACGGCCCTGACTATGGGCTTTGTCCGAACTTCGCCCGTGGATGCCTGCTCCAGCCCTCTGAGAATCTTCACCAGCGCCTCCCCCAACGATGTGGGTTTTAGCGTGTTTGCCTGTGGGTATTCTGCGGAATTCCCAACCCATTTTTATATTCATCAATGTGCAAAGAGCATAATCAACCTTATGAGATTGACTGTCACTTTATGTATGATTGTTGATGCGAGGGTTTTACCGCCAGGAACAACCCTCTATTCAACTTCAGCAACAGACAATTCACCGGTACGAACATAGACATAACCGCCCAACCGCACGACAAGAACTCAACCAGTCCGGGGGCAGCGATGCCACCTGACTCTGACCCCGCGCCAAAGTAGGCGCACCCTATATCATCATGACTTCACACTCATTACCTTCCGGTTCCCCCGATAACCCGCACGCGAGGCAGAGCTCAACCCCGAGCTCACCGCCAGGAGCGCAAGCAAACATTTCCCCCGACCAGCTTCAGCACTACCACACAAGCCTGAACGAATACATCAGCCAGGCACGCGAATACGCCCAGACGCTACATGCCAACTACACCAACGAAGTGTACGAACTATGGCATCAGCATATTTCCACCAGCGCCGCCACCGATGAGGCGAGCATCGCCTCCGGCTCTTTGAGCGCTCAGAAGCTCGAAGAGCTGACCCGCAAGTGGGTGCGCCTCATGCGTGAAGGCCGCGATATGCTGCACCACGAAAGCTCCATTGCGGCTGCACGTGCCGCGGTTGAGGCTAAGCCCCTCCCCGAGTAGGGGCACACCCTATATTTCTTTCGCGCGGCAACGCCAGCACTCAGTGTTTGTACCGCGTTTTTCTGCGGTTTTTCTGTGGCAGGGCAATCGAGCCAAGCGATTAAGCCCTGCCCGGAATGCATACTTCGCACATTCTGCCCCTTGCTATAGTTATGGATATTCAAAGACCCTCACTATGTTGCAGAAAGGGCGGGAATGTCCCACCAAAAACGCGTCCTGCGGCCTATACGTAGCGACGTCGCTCCCCCAGTTACCTCGCCACCGGTCTACCGTGGTGATATTGACACGCGCGGCGAGTCGCAAGACCTCGTCCCGCGCAGCTTCTGGGTCAATTTCTGGGACACTCTCTTCTTCATCTTCGCCGGCGTCGCGGCCCTCGTGCTGACCTTCATGATTCTGGTGAATACGGTCGGCCACTCTTTTTGGGGCGTCCCCATCGCTTTCATTTTCTGGGCGGTCACCGCGTACCTGACGCTACCGCGTTTTCACGCCATCATGACCCGCATCTACGTGCCCGACTACTTTATTGGGCGCACCCGCACCCCGGACGGCCTGCTCGGCGACCCGGTCAATATCGGTCTGATTGGTACCGAGGAGCAGATTCACCAGGTCATGCAGAATGCGGGATGGACCCGCGCTGACGGCGTCACCCTCGTCTCCTCCTGGAAAATTATTCTCTCCACCATCACCCGCCGTTCCTACGCGGAGGCGCCGGTCTCCCCGCTGAAAATTTTTGGTAGGACGCAGGATTTCGCCTACCAACAGGAAGTGGACGGCAACCCCGAGAAACGCCACCACGTGCGTTTCTGGAAAACCCCTGACGGCTGGTTGTTGCCGGGCGGTCACCGAGTAGATTGGTTGGCGGCGGGCACGTACGACTCCGGTGTGGGTTTCAGCTTCTTCACCCTGCAGGTCACGCACCGCATTGACGCTGAAACCGACTTTGAACGCGACTACATTGTGGAGTCCATTCAGTACGCTCACCCGGAAACTCACGTTGAGATTCTGCACGATTTTTCTTCCGGTTACCACGCCCGCAACGGAGGCGGTGACGCGATTCGCACGGACGGCGCGCTCCCGGTCATCGTGCTGAACAATGAGGGGTTAGAGCCGCAGAAGCAGGAAGAAATTCACCTCTCTAGCGCGCACGACCTGGCGTACCGCATGCCGCTGAGTCTGCTGGTCGGTTCGGGTATGCTCATTGCCGTGACCCTCGCAGACATTATCAACAGCGTCATTCTGGCGCTCAGCCGCCCAGCACTGCGCGCCGAGCTGTTGGAGGATGGCTCCGGCAACGACATTGAGTTGCTGAACCTCTTCGATCAGGCAGATAGCGACGTGCTGCTGACCATTACCGGTACGGTGCTGGTTGGTTTTGTGGCGATTTATTCGGCGGTGCATCTGTTCCTGCTGTGGAGTACGCTGCGAGGCTCGTCGAAGGCGCGCCGACTGGCTCTGCTGTTGACGGCACTGAACTTCGCGGCGATTACCGGCGGCGTGCTGTGGGGGCACCAGTCCCTGCCGCTGTCCACGATTTTCTTCCAGCTGGGCGTTGCCGTGTTTGCTATGTTGGCGTTCACCTCGGACGCGGCGGTTCAGTACACGGCAACCCGCACCTTCCATATGCGTGATACGAAGATTGTGCAGCGGGCAACGCACCCGAAGGTTCTCGAGCACAGGGCTCAGCGTAAGGCGCACAAAGTGCAGAAGGCACAGAAAGCACAGTAGGCACGCAAGGCTACCGCTGCGGGCCGCACTCACCGCGCATAGAATCCACGCTTTAGGGATTGCATGCTTCAGGGCTTACACGCCTCAGGGCAACAGAGTAAATAGAAAAGTACCGCCCGGTCAGTACATGACCGGGCGGTACTTTTATGCTCTGCATCCGCAGACTCTACCGAGCCTGCGCGCAGTGCAGGGTTCTTAGGCTTCGCCGTTTTCGCCGTGGAAAATCGGACCCACGGTACGGGGGCGCTTCAGCTCGAAGAAGCCGGGGTAGGAAGCCAGCGCCAGGGCACCGTCGAAGAGCTTACCTGCCTCTTCACCGGCGGGGCTCGGGGAGATAACCGGGCCGAAGAAAGCGGTGCCGTTAATAGAGATCAGCGGAACACCGATGTCGGTGCCGCCCACGGTCTCCAGCGCCAGGTCCAGGGAGGCGCGCATCTGCTCATCGTACTGATCGGTGAAGGCGACATCCGCCAGCTCTGCGGGCAGGTTGACCTCTTCCAGTGCCTTGACGATTGCATCGCGGTAGGAATCAGCCTTGTTGCTGTTGTGGTGAATCTGCTCGCCCAGAGCATCGTAGAGGGGCTTGATGACCTCGTCGCCGTGCAGCTCGCGCACAGCGGTGATGAGGCGGGTCGGCGCCCAGGACTGGTCCATCATTGCCTGGTAGTCGGCGGGCAGGTCACGGCCCTGGTTGTGCATGGACAGGGAGAAGGGGCGCCAGGTCACCTCAACGTTGCGGACCTTCTGCACCTCACCAATCCAGCGGGAGGTAATCCAGCACCAGGGGCAAATCGGGTCGAACCAGAAATCAACCTGTGCGGGTGCGTTCTCAGCCATGAGTGTTCCTCTCTCATACGGTTGCGCCAGCCGCTTCTATGAGCCGGCGCTTATTCTTCGGTACACGCTCTTCAGCACACACTCTTCAGGGCATGCCAACAAGAGCGGTACCTGCTAGTGAGCCGTCACCCCGCATAACCGGGGCGACGGCTTCTTTATTCCCTAGCCTGTCGGCTGGAAGTATTCGGTTATGCCGCCTGACGGTCCGCGTCCTTCACGGAGGCGGCCTTCGCCTCCCCCTTCACAGCGCGGGTGGTCTCCGCTTCAGGGTCGGGTGCCTGCAGCACGTAGCGGGGCTCGGTGCCGTTGAGCACGGTGTCCTCACCAATGACGATGGACACCACATCGGTGCGGTCCGGGATGTCGAACATAATCGGCTGCAGAATCTGCTCCATCATGGAACGCAGGCCGCGGGCACCGGTACCGCGCTCAGCGGCGAGGCGCGCAATAGCCGCGACTGCTGCGTCGTCGATGATGAGCTCCACGCCGTCCAGGGCGAAGAGGTGACGGTACTGCTTGAGCAGCGCGTTCTTCGGTTCGGTCAGCACGCGAGCCAGCTCTTCTTCGTTGAGCTCGCTCAGGGTCGAGATGACCGGCAAGCGGCCAATCAGCTCGGGGATAATGCCGTAGTGCGCCAGGTCCTCGGGCATAATCTGGTCCAGCGGGTTCTTCACGGAACCGCCCAGTTCAGCGCCGAAACCGATACCGCCGGCACCCACGCGGGCTGCGATGCGGTCGTCAATATTGTCGAAGGCGCCGGCCACGATGAAGAGAATGTTCGAGGTATCAATCTCAATGTTCGCGTGTGCCGGGTGCTTGCGTCCGCCCTCCGGTGGTACGGTCGCCACGGTGCCCTCAATAATCTTCAACAGCGCCTGCTGCACACCCTCACCGGACACGTCACGGGTGATGGAGAGGTTCTCGCCGCCCTTGCGGGCAATCTTGTCAATCTCGTCAATGTAGATGATGCCGCGCTGAGCCTTAGCAATATCGCCGTCAGCGGCGTTGATGAGGCGCAACAGAATGTTCTCCACGTCGTCACCCACGTAGCCCGCCTCGGTGAGGGTGGTTGCGTCGACCAGGGCGAAGGGCACATCCAGCTTCTTCGCCAGGGTTGCCGCCAGGTAGGTTTTACCGCAACCGGTCGGGCCGAGCATCAGAATATTCGATTTGCCCAGCTCCACCTGCTCCCCCGCGGTCGCCGAAAGAATGCGGGAGGTCAACACCGGGTTATCAATATCGTGGATGCGCTTGTAGTGGTTGTACACCGCCACCGCCAGGGTGCGCTTCGCCGCGTCCTGACCGATGACGTAGTCGTTGAGGTAGCTGTAAATTTCGCGCGGAGTAGCCAGCTGAGGCGCGGAGGCAGCTGCGGGGGCTTTCACCTTCAGACGCTCTTCAGCGAGAATCTCTTCGCACAGCTCCACGCACTCGTCGCAGATGGAAACGTTCGGGCCGAGCACAATCTTGAAAACCTGCGCGCGAGTCTTCTTGCAGAAGGAGCATCGCATGCTGGCGTTGGGCTGTTCGGGAGGGGCAATGACGTCTGTGGCCACGGAGATTCCCTTTCGATCGGCGTGGTGAAATCGGTGCAGACGGGTCAGTGACCTGATGTCTGCGGTGATTTCTCAGGAGGGGCGGTGGTGGGCGCCCTGGTTTGAGTGAGAAACCGGTATGAAATACTCTAATTTTCTCCTTCTCTAAGGCTACCGGAGTTCACCCCGGAACTCAGAATTACGCACCGCAAATGGACGGACTTACCGGGCATATGACAAAGCGCGTCTTTTATGACGGCGGCAGGGGCTGATGCTCCGGTATGTGACGGTAAAGCCCGGCTGATGGTACAGCCCCGCAGACTATAAACCCAGCACAAAAGCGCAGGTCAACACCACATATCAGCTGGTCTCACCGCAACCCACCCAGCGGGTACAAAACAGTGGGCACAAAACAGCAGGCACAAATCAGAGGGCGCAAAAAGGGCGGCATCGCACCGCGCACCAGCCCGAAGGCTCGCACACGGGGCAATGCCGCCCCTCCCCCGAAAAATGCTCGGGGATATTCCTCAAAACTAAAGTTTAGGTGTGGGAAATAGCGGTGTTGGTCGCAGGCTTACGCAGCTTACGCGACTCCAGCACCTTATCGACCAGGCCGTACTCCAGGGCAGCAGCCGCAGTCAGAATGTTGTCACGCTCAATGGAGCGGTCAACTTCCTCGTAGGTCTTGCCCGAGTGCAGTGCCAGGGTCTGTGCAGTCCACTCACGCATACGCATAACCTCGTTCGCGTGAATCTCAATGTCAGATGCCTGGCCACCCTGCTGGCCGCTCAGCGCGGGCTGGTGAATCAGCACGCGAGCGTTCGGCAGTGCCAGACGCTTGCCGGGGGTACCGGCAGCCAGCAGAACCGCCGCAGCGGATGCCGCCTGGCCCAGGCACACGGTCTGGATCTCGGGGCGGATGAACTGCATGGTGTCGTAGATGGCGGTCATTGCGGTGAAGGAGCCGCCGGGCGAGTTGATGTACAGGGTGATGTCACGCTCGGGGTCCTGCGCCTCCAGCACCAGCAGCTGAGCCATGATGTCGTCAGCGGATGCGTCGTCCACCTGGGTGCCCAGGAAGATGATGCGGTCCTCAAA
This sequence comes from Rothia mucilaginosa, assembly GCF_001548235.1. Classification (NCBI taxonomy): domain Bacteria; kingdom Bacillati; phylum Actinomycetota; class Actinomycetes; order Micrococcales; family Micrococcaceae; genus Rothia; species Rothia mucilaginosa. The sequence goes on along the minus strand of NZ_AP014938.1, from coordinate 1,959,196 downwards.
CAGCTTTGCGTACGGGTCCTGACGCTTGTAACCGTAGGGGGTGCGCTCCTCGAAGCTGGGGAGCACGTAGCGGTTGCTCGGCATAGCCGGCGCCGAGGTGGTGATATCGTTCGGCAGGTAGTTCATGTGCATCTCCCTTATGCGTTCTTCGATTCGGGCAGCTTACCGGCGGTGGTGGCAATGTGGTCGAAGAAGCCGTATTCCAGGCCTTCTTCCGCATTGAACCAGTTGTCGCGGTCGTTATCCTTCAGGATGGTTTCCAGGCTCTTGCCGGTGCGCTCAGCGGTGATCTCTGCCAGGCGCTTCTTCATGTCCAGAATCAGCTCAGCCTGGGTGCGGATATCCGACGCGGTACCGCCAATGCCGCCGAGGGGCTGGTGCATGAGGATTCGGGCATTCGGGGTTGCGTAGCGCTTGCCGATGGTGCCTGCGGTGAGCAGGAACTGACCCATGGATGCTGCCATGCCGGTCACCACGGTCACCACGTCGTTCGGGATGAGCTGCATGGTGTCGTAGATAGCCATGCCAGCGGTGACGGAGCCGCCGGGAGAGTTGATGTACAGGTAGATGTCTGCCTCGGGGTCTTCAGCCGAGAGCAGCAGCATCTGGGAGCAGATGAGGTTGGCGTTGGAGTCGCGCACCTCGGAGCCGAGCCAGATAATGCGCTCCTTCAGGAGGCTGTTGTAGACGTAATCTTCCTGGGCACCAACGATGGGGGTTGCCATAGACGGCGCGGGCGCCACGCCGGCTGCCTGGGAGGCGCCGATGGGCAGAGGCATGTAGCTGGACATTCTTCCTCTTCTTCTCTAATGGGTCTTCGCTGCATCTTTGCGCGATTTACGCGCCGGAGCGCACGCGAAAAGTTTCGTTGCTACTACCTTACCGATAGTTGCTCTCCCCCGCTTCCCTTCGGGTTGTTCGTTCGCCAGGGGGTGAAGCAGAGGCGAAAACCTCGGTACGGAATAACTTGAGGTCGGAATAGTTTGGGGTGAAAAAAGCCTCAGCGGGCACCCAACCGATAAGCTCGGTGGATGCCCGCTGAGGCTACACGTTTCAAGCAATCAGCTCACGCCCTCTAGCGGGGTGGCTTTTTGCAGACCGTGGCGGGGATTTAGGCAGCTGCCTCTTCGCCCTCGCCCAGGTACTTGGACAGGTCAACAACGTTGCCCTTGGTGTCCTTGACCACTGCGGTCTTCAGCACTGCTGCCAGAGCCTTGGAGCGGCGAACCTCGCCGACCAGTGCGCCTGCCTGGCCGGAGCCGTCCAGCATCTGTGCGAACTGGTTGGGGTCCATGCCGTACTGGGAGCTCATGGTGATGATGTAGTTGATCATCTCAGCCTGGTCGACGGTCACTTCTTCCTTGTCCGCAACAGCGTCGAGAACCATCTCGTTCTTGAATGCGGTCTCGGTGTTGGCACGAACCTCGGCGCGGTGCTCCTCGGTGTCGTGGCCTGCTTCAGCGTTGGGGTTGTTGAAGTGCTGCTCGAGCTGGTCCTCGATAACCTTCTCGGGGACGGGGATCTCTACGAGCTCAACGAGCTTTGCGAGGACCTTGTCGCGTGCCTGGGTGCCCTGCTCGGCGACCTTAGCTTCTGCAACCTGCTTCTTGATGTCTTCCTTCAGCTCGTCGATGGTGTCGAACTCGGAAGCCAGCTGTGCGAACTCGTCGTCAGCTTCGGGCAGCTCGCGCTCCTTGACTGCGGAGAGCTTGACCTTGATGACTGCCTGCTCGCCTGCGTGCTCGCCGCCGGAGAGCTTGGTCTCGAAGGTTGCGTCCTCGCCAGCGGACAGGCCGGTCAGAGCCTCGTCGATGCCGTCGAGCATGGTGCCGGAACCGATCTGGTAGGACAGGTCGTTTGCTGCGTCTACCTGCTCGCCGTCGATTTCTGCGGCGATGTCGATGGTCACGAAGTCCTTGTCAGCTGCGGGGCGCTCAACGGTCTTCAGGGTGCCGAAGCGCTCACGCAGAGCGTCCAGTGCCTGAACCTCGTCCTCAGCGGTGACCTCTACCTCGTCAACCTCAACCTCGAGGCCCTCGTAGTTGGGCAGCTCGATTTCGGGGCGGACGGTGACGGTGATGGTCAGCTTGACGTCTGCTTCACGGTTCTCGGTGGAGGGCTGGGACTGAACGTCCAGCTCGGGCTGTGCCAGGGGGGAGAGTTCGTTCTCGCCCAGTGCCTGTGCGTAGTAGTCGTTCAGAGCGTCGTTCAGGGATGCCTCGACGATGTAGTCGAAGCCCGCACGCTGCTCGATGAGCTGCTTGGGCAGCTTACCCTTGCGGAAGCCGGGAACGCTGATCTGACCCGAGAGGTTCTTGTAGGTGCGGTCCAGGTAGGGCTTGAATTCTGCGAAGGGAACCTCGACCTCAATCTTTGCGAGGGTCGGGTTGAGCTTCTCGACGGCGGTCTTCACGTCCGTGATCTCCTCATATAGTTTCGGTGCGGCACGAATCGTGTGTGCCGCGGTTGCTTAGTGGAAAGAGCGCCACGACCCTGTAGCGTCGCGGCAACCGTTTCACGTCGGGGCGACAGGATTCGAACCTGCGATCTCCTGCTCCCAAAGCAGGCGCGTTAGCCAAGCTACGCCACGCCCCGTGAAACCGACCGTGTTGCGCACTTGCGTGTTTAACACAGTCAGTGCCCTAGTTTACCTGTTTTCCCGCTAAATGCCCAACACAGCGGCTCGTGCACGGTTTATTTCCACTGAGCGCGTACTCCCCTGTCTCCCTTGGTTTTGTGGGGTGTTTTGTGTGGATGCGCGGTGAGGGGATGACGGGCTGGAGGGCGAAAATCCCGAGCGCGCGAGGGAATGTATTTTCGCCCGTAAGCGATTCCCGGCATCCCCGAGCACAAAAAATCCCCCCGACAACGTCGGGGGGATTGTGCGAGGGGATGACGGGAATCGAACCCGCGTAATCAGTTTGGAAGACTGAGGCTTTACCATTAAGCTACATCCCCGGAATGGAACTTGACCATAGTAGCGAGGTTCCATCTGGGCTGTCAAATATTTGAGCGGATTTTAGACCTGCTCGCTGTGATGCATGTACACGTAGTTGGCGTGCTCGGGCCAGGCCTCAGTTTCGGGCACACCAGCGCGCTCGGAATCCGCACGCTCCAGCCTGCTTACATATACTCCTCAAGCATCTGCTGCGCCGAGACAATCGTGGCGAATTCATCGCGCAACGCCGCAACATTGTAGAGGTGCACCATCTCCGGGGAAAGAAAATCACCGGCACCATCAGAAAGCGCAAAGGTTACACAGGCATCCTCAACAAGAGCCACCTGAAAACCATAATTTGCCGCCATCCGCACAGTGGTAGACACACAATGCGGCAGCGTACAACCCATCACCGTGAGCCGATCAATCCCGCGTTCACGCAGATAGGCAAGCAGATTCGTACCAATAAACGCACTATTCACATTTTTGGTAAATACCCTCTCCCCCGCATGAGGCTCAAACCCGGTCTGAAACCTAATATTTTCCTCATCGTAAAAGAAAGAGCTCGGGTCCGTTCCCCGATGCTGAATATGGATTATTTCCCGCCCTGAACGGCGGAAAGCCTCCATGATCTTCTGCATCTTCTCTTCCGCGCCGTCATTATTTCTAGCCGGTAGCTGCGGATGCAGAAAACCCCTCTGAACATCCACCACCATTAGAGCCTCAGCCATTGTTCCTCTCCTCCTGTGGCTACTTCTGGCAGCCGGGGCACCAGTAGAGTTTGCGGCCGGCGATTTCTTCCATGCGGATGGTCGTTCCGCAGCGGCGGCAGGGCTCGCCGTGGTGCATGTACACGTAGTTGGCGTGGTCGGGCCAGGCTTCGGTTTCGGGTACGCCGGGGCGGTCTTCCGGTTCGGTGGTGATAATACGACCCACACGCACGCCGATGACCAGCAGGTGCTTATTGTCTTCCCAGAGTCGCTGCAGCTCCTCGTCGCTGAGGCTCTTGCCGGGGCGTAGCGGGTCAATTTCCTGGCGGTACAGCGATTCGGCGCGGAAAATATTGCCCACGCCGGAGATTGCCGCCTGATCCATCAGAATCACACCAATCGGGCGGGAGCTCTTACGTGCGGCGCGGTAGAACTGTTCGGGGTCGGCGTCCGGGTTGAGCGGGTCGGGGCCGAGCTTCGAGCGGACGGTGCGCACCTCCTCCGGCGTGAGGGTGCGGCAGATAGTCGGGCCCACCAGGTCGGCCCAGCCGTGCTCCGAAACGATACGGCAACGCACCGTACTCTTCGGCTCGGGAGGACCGGCGTAGGGCTCCCCCTCCCCCGCGGCGTATTCTTTTTCGCCAATCTTGCGGGGCGCGCCAATGCTCGAAGCACCCGTGAACGTCTCATCCCCGCCGAAGCTCCAGTTACCGTAAATACCCAGGTGCACGTTCAGGGTCAGGTCGTTCTCGAAGGTCACAAATAGGTGCTTACCGTGCGCGTACGCCCCGGTGATGGTGTGACCGTCCAGCAGGGCGGCACCCTCGGCGTAGCGGCCCTGCGGGGAGGAAACCTGCACGCGCTCGCCGGTGAAGACGTCGCTGATTTGGCGGGCGATACGGTGGATGGAGTGGCCTTCGGGCACGGGTTCTCCTCGAAAACTTGTCGGCTGGAAATAGCGCGGCTAGAAATAGTGCGGATTATATGGAGTGCAGAGACGACTGAGGCGCATAGCCTGCACTATGCGCCTCATGTTTTTAGAGCTTAGGCAGCGTCAATCTGCTTGCCGGCAATGTCGCCGGTCTGCTCGTACTCAGCCAGCTGACCGATACGGCGTGCGTGACGCTCCTCGTTGGTCCAGTGGGTAGCCAGGAAGACCTTGATGATTTCCAGTGCTTCTTCCTTGCTGTGCTGGCGGCCGCCCACAGCTACGACCTGTGCGTTGTTGTGCTCGCGAGCCAGCGCCGCGGTGTCGTGGTTCCATGCCAGAGCCGCGCGGATACCCTCAACCTTGTTCGCAGCCATCTGCTCACCGTTGCCGCTACCGCCCAGCACAATACCCAGGGAGTCCAGGCCAGCCTCGCGGTCACGCTTCACACCGAGGGCTGCGTTAATGCAGAACGAGGGGTAGTCATCCAGCGGGTCGTAGTCGGCGGGGCCGTGGTCAATCATTTCGTAGCCCGCAGCGGTGAGGGACTCAATCAGGTAGTGGCTCAGTTCGAGGCCAGCGTGGTCGGTTGCGATGTGTACGCGCATGGTACTCTCCTGGTGATTTTGTCTTGGTGTGACGTGCGTTTGTGCGTTCGTGGGAGGCGCCGGTTCTCAGTTCTGAGCGCCGTTGCTAGAGTGCGCCGCGCATCCATCAGGTGGGATACGCTTCCCCGTTTGGGTTTTTTCTGTCTTAACTGTATCGAATTCGCGCGGGTTCGGGTAATGCGGAGCCTTCTAGACCCCCACCTATACGGTAGACTGTGGGTTATGGCACTTTTTGGTGTCCCGATTCGCCGCGCCCACGTTTGAATACCTCCAGCGCTACGTATGCAGCGTCGCAGGAGCCGCGCCTCGGGAACCAGGACACCATGACAGGGCGTGTCAGCACGGCACGCTATTCACATCTAAGGAGAGGGAGCTGTATGCCCGGCCTGAACCTAACCCGCAATGAGGCAACCGAACGCGCATCCATCATTAAGCGCGTGCACTCGTACCGTATTGAACTCGACCTGCCGAAGGACAAAGACGTCTTCTCCTCGAAGGTTGAAATCCGCTTCGACGCTCAGGAAGGTGCCTCCACCTTCATTGACGCGATTACTTCCTCGGTCAAGTCCATTAACCTCAACGGCGAAGAGCTGAGCACCGACCTGGCTGACGGCGAGCGCATCCAGCTGCCGAACCTGGCGGCTGAGAACACCCTGGTCATTGACGCAGAGATGTTCTACACCAACACCGGTGAGGGTCTGCACCGTTTCGTGGACCCCGCCGACGGCGAAGTGTACCTGTACTCCCAGTTTGAGGTGCCGGACTCCCGCCGCGTATTCCCCGTCTTTGAGCAGCCCGACCTGAAGGCTGAATTCGAGTTTATTGTGCGCGTTCCCTCGCACTGGGTGGTTGTGTCTAACCAGCCCGAGGTGAAGATTGAGGAGAAGGAGTGCGGTTGCGGCCGTGCAAAGACTTGGTTCTTCAAGCCGACCCCGCGCATGTCTTCGTACATTACCGCGATTGTGGCTGGCCCCTACGAGAAGGTCACCAGCGAGCTGACCAACTCTGAGGGTCGCGTGATTCCGCTGGGCGTGTACGCTCGTAAGTCCCTCATGCCGTTTGTGGATGCTGAGGACATGTTTGAGCTGACCCGTCAGGGCTTCGAGTTCTACGAGGAGCAGTTCAAGACCCCGTACCCGTTCGAGAAGTACGATCAGCTGTTCGTGCCCGAGTTCAACGCCGGTGCGATGGAGAACGCTGGCTGCGTGACCTACCTGGAGACTTACGTCTTCCGCTCCAAGGTTGCGGAGGCTCTGCGTGAGCGCCGCGCTATCACCGTTCTGCACGAGCTGGCTCACATGTGGTTCGGCGACCTGGTCACCATGAAGTGGTGGAACGACCTGTGGCTGAACGAGTCCTTCGCTGAGTTCATGTCGACCCTGGCTGCTGCGGAGAACACCCGCTACGCGAAGGAGGCGTGGGCTACCTTCGCCGCATCGGAGAAGACCTGGGCGTACCGTCAGGATCAGCTGTCTTCGACTCACCCGATTGTGGCTGAGATCCGTGACCTTGCCGATGTTCAGGTGAACTTCGACGGCATTACGTACGCGAAGGGTGCTTCGGTGCTGCGTCAGATGGTGGCGTGGGTTGGCCAGGAGAACTTCATGGCTGCTCTGAAGGTGTACTTCGATAAGCACAGCTGGGGCAACACCGTTCTGGACGACCTGCTGGTTGAGCTGGAGCGCACCTCCGGCCGTGACGTGCGTGCGTGGAGCGCCAAGTGGCTTGAGACCGCTGGCGTGAACACTCTCGCCGTTGAGATTGAGAACGACGAGGCTGGCAACATCTCTTCGCTGGGTATTCGCCAGTCCTACGCTGAGGGCTTCGAGACCCTGCGCCCGCACCGTGCCGTGATTGGTTTCTACAACCTGGTGGACGGCAAGCTGACCCGCACCGACCGCATTGAGCTGGACATCGACGGCGAGCTGACCGTGGTTGAGGAGGCTATCGGCAAGAAGCGCCCCGACCTGCTGCTGCTGAACGATGAGGATCTGGCGTACGCAAAGATTCGCCTGGACGAGCGTTCCATCGAGACCGCTATCAAGCACCTGGGCGATATTGATTCGTCCGTGGCTCGCGGCGTGGTCTGGGGTTCGCTCTGGGATACCGTGCGTGACGCTCAGATGCCGGCACGTAAGTACGTTGACCTGGTGCTGAACAACATCGGTAAGGAGACCAACTCCACCGCTCTGCGCACCCAGATCAACAACCTGTCCGCTACCCTGCACTCCTTCGTGGCTCCTGAGGCTCGCGAGGAGACCCGCCACCGTGCCGCTGACCGTCTCTGGGAGCTGGCATGCGTTGCAGAGCCCGATTCGGATGCTCAGCTGCAGCTGCTGCAGGCGTTCATCAACCAGACCCGCACCGAGGAGCAGTACGACAACGTGCAGCGTCTCTTCGAGGGTGAGCTGACCCTTGAGGGCCTGGATATTGACGCTGACCTGCGTTGGAACCTGGTGTGCCGCCTGGCTACCGGTGGCCGTTTCTCCGCCGAGCAGATTGCTGCGGAGCTGGAGAACGACAACACTGCAAACGGTCAGCAGTACGCCGCTCAGGCATACGCGTCGATTCCGACTGCGGAGGCTAAGGCTGAGTACTGGAACAAGATCATGGTGACCGGCGAGCTGTCGAACATGATTCAGCGTTACGCTATTTCCGGTTTCAAGTCCGGCAAGCCCGAGCTGATTGCCCAGTACGATGAGCCGTACTTCGAGCAGATTGAGGGTATTTGGCGTTCGCGTTCGCACGAGATTTCCATGCAGATTATTGGTGGCATGTACCCGAGCGTGCCGACCGCTGAGCTGCTGGAGCGTACCGAGGCGTACCTGGCTTCTCTGCCTGAGGATGCTGCGGCTCTGTACCGTCAGATTGCGGAGGCACGCGACGGCGTGGCTCGTGCGCTGAAGGTTCAGGCGGCTGACATCTAACAATGCTTGTGAGCTGAGGCGGGTTCGCCACCTGCTCTCATAGGTTTTTGCTCATGGGTTTTTATTCGTCCCCTTCTACCCCGAGATCCGGGGTGGGAGGGGACGTTTCTGTATGGGGGTATGCCGGTTCTATTTTGAGTTGTGCCCCAAGTTGCGCACCGGTTTGCATACCGGTTTGCATACCGGTTTGCGCACCGAGTCTAATTCTTGTCACTGCGGTGCATATTTTTTGTTATTTTCATTTGAATATCCCTCAAAAGCTCTCTACTTGGGGTTGCGCCTATCGTATACTGTTGTGCATGCCTTCTATCAAGTCTCCTATCGCGAAAGTTTCTCTGACCGGCACAATCCTTGCTGTGGTTGCTGCCGGTTCCTTTGGCGTGTACTCCGCAGGAGGCTTCACCGCGCCCGGTGGCACCGCCGCTACCGCTGCTACGGGCGCCGAGCCTACCCAGTCGGCGCAGGAAAGCCCCAGCGAGTCCCCCTCCCCCGAGCCGACTCCGGAACCGACCACCCCGGCGCAGAAGATGGAACGCACCGCGCAGAACGCCTTCGGCAAGGAGGGCGCGCAGGCAACCGGTGAGATTCAGGCGCCGTTCCCCACCTCCGCTGATGCCGCCGACATGCTGGTTCAGCAGTTCAAGGGTGGCGTGGTCATGTACACCCCCAAGTACGGTCCGGTTGCGGTGGAATCCGGCGTCTACGAGCACTGGTGGAAGCAGCGCGGGTACAGCGACTTTGCCGGTTGGGAGGGTCTGCCGGTGAGCTGGCGATCCAAGAAGGGCGTTCTGTACACCAAGTTTGAGAAGGCTGAACTCTACTGGGATAAGGCGAACGGTCTGCCGCGTAACACCAATGTTCTTGGCGCTAAGGATGCCCTGGTGATTGGTGACTCGCAGGTGACCTCAACCTCCTGGGTTGGTTTGGGTCTGAAGCAGGCAGGTTTCGTCCCGTACCTGTTCCGTTGCGGCGGCATCGGTTTTGTGACCGCCCGCGAGGGTGTGTGCCCTTCCTACTATCAGGGTGTGATGGGTGGCCGTTGGGCTCTGCCGAGCGGTAACCCCGGCGTGATTTACCTGGATGCCTCCGGCAATGACATTTACATTCACGAGGATGAGACGAAGGCTCGCGAGCATGTGAACGCTCACCAGACTCAGGTTATTGAGCAGCTGCGACGCATGTACCCGTCGTCGAAAATCGTGTTCGGTGGTGTGGTGTCTATGGATGAGGCGTCAGCACCGGATAAGCAGGTGGCGCATAAGCGTCACGTGGCAAACGAGGTGGCAAGGCAGGGTGCCCGCGAGACCGGCGTGCTGTTCATGGACACCTCGGGCTGGCAGAGCCTCTACCTGGCTGAGGGTGACATGGCTGATGGCGTGCATCTGAAGGAGAAGGCGCACCATAAGCTGGCGGGCCCCTTTGCGACTCGTCTGCGTGAACTGCTCGGCACCGCCTAATCAGTTTTGATAAACGTATAAGGCATCAAAAATGAGGCGCCGGGATGATTGAATCCTTCCGGCGCCTCATTCGTTTGAGTGGGTTACCCACCGCAGCTCTCAAGTTAGTGTGCGGGTTTTATGCCGCGACGTTTGCCTGGCGTTCCTTCGCCTCGGCCTTCTGGTGTGCGAGCACGCCCTCCGCAAGGCGACGCTTCTGACGCTCACGAGCGGCTTCCTTCTCACGCTGCTCGGCAGCCCAGGCGACCGGGTCAATGTCGATCGACTCGTAGTGCCATTCGCCAATGTAGTCGCGAATCGGGGCGACCCAGGTGACGGGAATGCCGCGGCGCAGGTACACCTCGTGGTCGGTGTCTTCAAAAGCATAGATAATGCGGTTGCCGTCAGCAATCAGGGACTCAATGATGGAGTCCTTCCATGCGGGGCTGTTGGAGCCGTCGTTGCCGGGCTTAGCGAACACGTGCTTGGGTTCCAGACCTGCGCGGGCGATGAACTGGTTCAATTCCTTCATGTAGGTGCCGTCTCGGCCGGTAATTACTACGACCTCTGCGCCGGTGTCTGCCGCGATTTCGCGAACACGGTCGGCAATTTCAACATTGACCGTGGCGTTGCGGATGGCCTTGAAGAATCGGCGGTTGCTTGCGAAGAAACCGGTCAGGTACTTGTCCATCTGATCTCGGTTGCTGGCAAGGGTACCGTCAATGTCGACTGCAATCAGATCCATATAGGTCTCACTTTCGATCCGTACGGGAAGAATGCGCCTGGTGAGGGCGCGGCGGAAGAGTTCCCGTGCGGTGTGGCTGGTAATCGGTGTGTCAAAGACGCCCCGGTGAAAGGGCGTAGTCTTTCTAGAATACCCTATTTTCGTAAAGTAATGCCCTATCGAATGTCATTATTACAACTACCCCGTTGATGTCATACAGCATAGAAAACCACTGGTGGCGCAGGCAAAGAGCCCACACCACCAGCGTAAAAAATCTAGAAATGTCTCAACAAACGGTTTAGAGTAGCGAACCGGACCCGCGGCGCACCAGCACCATGCCGGCCGGTGCAACGATGCGCAGCCACTCGTCCGAACCTACATGCGCAGCGAACAGCGGCAGATCGCCAGTGAAGCCTTCCGGAATGAAACCGAACACGCGCAGGGCGAATGCCGCGCCGGTCGGTACTAGCACGGTATCGAACTCAGGTAGGTACTCCAGCACCATATCGGAGGACCAAATACGCGAGCGCACCGTGGAAAGCACAGTAGCGCCGGGGTTCTCGGGCAGGGCGCGTTCTACCGCCTCCAGGCCCTCTGCGGTGGCGCGGTGGAACTCTTCAACCGGGACGGTACCAACCTCGTACCAGCCGCTGAGCGGGGCAGACTTACCAGCCCAGCTAGCGTTGACGGTCACCGGCGGCATGAACAGCACCAGCTGCGGGTTCTCTTCGTTACCCTGTTCTTCTGCCTGCTTCTGCAGACGCGCCAGACGGTCCAGCAGCGCCTGCGCCTGAACGGTCATGTCCAGGGTGGAGTCAGCCAGCAGGTGCAGGGCGCGCAGACCCATAATGACCGGGGTGTCCGAGGAGGCGTCCTCCGGCTCCAGGGAGCAGGCGAACACCGCCACCACGCGGCCGCGCGCAGTCAGGCGGATAGCGGCGTCCGGGTTCACCGCCAGGGCGCGAGAAATGTAGGTGGCAAGGTCCTTGACCGCTGCGGCACCCTGCGCTCCGCCGGGCAGAATCAGGTAGGGCTCCTCCACGCCTTCGTGGGGGTTGTACTTGAGTTCAATGGGTGCCGCCGCGTTCGGTGCGCTGTTCTGATCGGGAGCGTTCTCCTGCACGGGGGTATTGTCAGGGGTGGTTTCAGACGGCGTAGTCATTTCTGCTCCTTTTCGGCGTAGGCCTGCTCGGTGGCAAGTTGGTGGGTGATATCTGCGATGGTGTGTTAGGCAGACGTTCCGGATCGACTATCCGGGTCATTGTTCCTAGTCAATGTTCCGAATCAACCTGTCGTGGTTGTCTCAGAGTATGCTCTCCCACTCTACGCCAGAAACCGGTTCATTGAAAACGTGCGAGAATAAAACCATGACCAAGCCCACTGTGACCCAAAACCTCATGCGGATGCTGGACCTCTCCCCTGTGGAGGCGGCGCCCGCCTCCTTCGGTAGTGATGAAGTGTCCACCGGTGTGACGCTCACCCGCGAACAGCCGCGTACTTTCGGTGGTCAGGTTCTTGCCCAGTCGATTATTGCCGCCGACCGCACGGTGGAGGGCAAGGACATCCACTCGATTCACGCCTACTTTCTGCGTCCCGGCGATATTGAGCGTGAACTGTTCTTCGCCACTCAGCGCCTGAATGATAGCCGTTCCTTCTCGACCCGCCGCGTGCAGGTGTTCCAGGATGAGGCGCCCATGTTCTCGGCGATTATGTCGTTCCAGTCCGATAGCCGCGGCCCGGAGCACACCGCAGTGACCATGCCGGAGGTGCCGGACCCCGAATCATTGCCGATGGTCAGCGACTACCTGGGTCAGCTCCCCCACCCCATTGCACAGGCGGTCTCGTGGGAACGTCCGATTGATATGCGACACGTGGACGCGCCCCTGTACACTCAGGCGGATGCCTCCTCGACACAGCCGCGTGCCTGTGTGTGGTTCAAGACCTTTGACCGCCTGGTGCATGCTGATGGTTCTGAGGCGTCGGAGGCGGAGCACCGCGCCGCTATCGCCTACGCTTCGGATTATCTGCCGCTGGAGCCGGCTCTGCGCCGTCACGGCAAGTTCTGGCTGGAGCCGGGCCTCAAGAGCGCCTCGCTGGATCACGCGATGTGGTTCCACCGTTCGGCGCGTGCCGATGAGTGGCTGCTGTACGTGCTGGATTCTCCGAGCGCGCAGGGTGGCAGGATGCTCGCGCAGGGTTCGATTTTCAATCGTTCCGGTGAGCTGGTGGCGACCGTGGCGCAGGAAATGATGTTCCGCCTGCCGGAATACCGCTAAAGTTCCGATACAAACGTTAGAGCATACAGAAAGACCGTGTGAGGTGGTTGTCTCACACGGTCTTTCTTATGTTCTAGTGTACGGTCTAGAAGCCGTTTGGAAGCTCTTATTTGGCTTCGACGTCAATCACACCGTCCGGGGAAATGTGCACGGTGCGCTTGATTCGGCGGGAAACGAAGAAGTCACCCACGAACACCAGGCCGGTTACCAGAAGACCCAGTGCTGCCATCCATACTGCCGCCACGCCGAAGATCATCGGGAACAGCAGCACGAGCAAACCCAGGATCAGGGTACCGATAGCAGAGAACTGCAGGTGGCGTCCGGCGGCGTAGCTCAGGTATTTCATGGCCTGGGCAGTCATCAGACGAATCAGCGCCCACATAATCAGCCACACGCCCACAATAGTCGGAATGTACGTCGCCTGCGCACCAGCCGAAGCGCTCAGCAGAATCAGACCAGCCACCACGGTCAGGATGCCGTCAACCAGGTCCCAGCCGGTACGTGCCTGCTTTGGCGTGCCGAAGTAACGCACCACTTCAAACACGCCACCGAGCAGCACGGCGTAGGAGAAGATGAAGCCCAGCGCGGCCAGCGGCACGGCGGGGTTCGCAAACATGTAGACGGCCGCGATAATCAGCAGCACGCCCGTGGCCAGGGACATCCAGTTATATTTTGAAAGCATGACACTCTACCCTTCGTATCAAATGCGTTAGTTAGTTATACATGTCTATTATGCCACGAATGTGAATTCCGCCACGACCCGCCGGTTACCGGGGCTCGAACTATTTCTACCGGCGAACAGCGGACGGTGCGCTCGTCAGCCTCCCGCCCGCATCCCGGCGAGTGGACACACCGGCGGGCACACCGGCGGGCACGTCGGTGGGCACAGAGCGGCGGGCACAGCGAAGCCCCACCTCCTCACGCTTCAACAGCGTCAGGAGGCGGGGCTCGTTACCGAACCAAACCCTATCGGGTCAGCTTGCGGTGCACCACGCGGTGCGGCTTAGCAGCCTCAGGGCCGAGGCGCTCAATCTTGTTCTTCTCGTAGGACTCGAAGTTACCCTCGAACCAGTACCACTGATCCGGGTTCTCATCGGTGCCCTCCCACGCCAGGATGTGGGTTGCCACGCGGTCCAGGAACCAACGGTCGTGGGAGACGACCACTGCACAGCCGGGGAATTCCAGCAGCGCATTTTCCAGGGATGCGAGGGTCTCAACGTCCAGGTCGTTAGTGGGCTCATCGAGCAGCAGCAGGTTACCGCCCTGCTTGAGGGTCAGCGCCAGGTTCAGACGGTTACGCTCACCACCGGAGAGCACACCCGCCTTCTTCTGCTGGTCCGGGCCCTTGAAGCCGAACGCGGAAACGTACGCACGCGAAGGCATTTCAACGTTGCCGACCTGGATGTAGTCCAGACCGTCAGAGACGACCTCCCAGAGGCTCTTCTCCGGGTCGATGTTCGCGCGGTTCTGGTCAACGTACGAGATCTTCACGGTCTCGCCGACCTTCAGCTCGCCGCCGTCCAGGGGCTCCAGGCCAACGATGGTCTTGAACAGGGTGGACTTACCCACACCGTTAGGACCAATCACACCGACAATGCCGTTACGGGGCAGGGAGAAGGACAGGCCGTTAATCAGGGAACGGCCGTCGAAGCCCTTCTGCAGGTTCTCAGCCTCAATAACGACGTTACCCAGGCGGGGTCCCGGAGGAATCTGAATCTCTTCGAAGTCAAGCTTGCGGGTCTTCTCAGCCTCCGCAGCCATCTCCTCGTAGCGTGCCAGACGAGCCTTCGACTTAGCCTGGCGGCCCTTAGCGTTGGAGCGGACCCAATCCAGCTCCTCGCTCAGGCGCTTAGCGAGCTTAGCGTCCTTCTTGCCCTGAACTTCGAGGCGGGAACGCTTCTTCTCCAGGTAGGTGGAGTAGTTACCCTCGTAGGGGTACAGGTTACCGCGGTCAACCTCGGCGATCCATTCTGCCACGTGGTCGAGGAAGTAGCGGTCGTGGGTAATCGCGATGACGGCACCCTCGTAGGACTGCAGGTGCTGCTCCAGCCAGAGCACGGACTCTGCGTCCAGGTGGTTGGTGGGCTCGTCGAGCAGCAGCAGGTCGGGCTTCTGCAGCAGCAGCTTGCACAGTGCCACGCGGCGGCGCTCACCACCGGAGAGGTGGGTGACGGGCATGTCAGCGGGCGGGCAGCGCAGCGCTTCCATTGCCTGCTCCAGCTGGGAGTCCAGGTCCCATGCGTTAGCGGCGTCGATAGCTTCCTGCAGCTGACCCATTTCTTCCATGAGGGCGTCGAAGTCAGCGTCAGGCTCAGCCATGAGGGCGGAGATTTTGTTGAAGCGGTCCAGCTTGGACTTGATTTCGCCCACGCCTTCTTCAACGTTGCCCAGAACGGTCTTCTCTTCGTTCAGCGGCGGCTCCTGCATGAGGATACCCACGGTGTAGCCTGCGGTCAGGCGTGCCTCACCGTTGGAGGGCTGGTCGAGGCCAGCCATGATCTTCAGGATGGTCGACTTACCCGCACCGTTCGGACCAACCATACCGATCTTGGCGCCGGGGAAGAACGACATCGTCACGTCGTTAAGGATGACCTTGTCGCCCACAGTCTTGCGGGCCTTGATCATCTGATAAATAAATTCAGCCATAGTTACCTATTTTAGCGTGGATTCGGCTGAGGGTACGAGAGTTTTAGGTTGCATGCTATGCGAAGTACCACGCGGGTACTAGACTCGAAGCTATGAGCACAAACCCCTCCCCCAAACTTCTGGCACCCGAAGACCTCGAACATACCGTTGACCGCCTCACGCTCGCCATGCCGCTGGCGACGCGCGATCAGCCATTCGGGCCCGAGCACACGGTGTACCGGGTAGGCGGCAAGATCTTCGCCATGTACACGGAAGGCATCGGCTACCCCATCGTGAATCTCAAAACCGACCCGGAAGAATCCGAGGTGCTACAGCGCATCTACCCGAGCATCATTCCGGCATGGCACATGAATAAGCGGCACTGGATTTCCGTGGGCGCCGGCGAAGGCATAACCGAGCGGGTACTAGAAGAGCTGGTGGAGGATGCGTACCTGCGCGTCATGTACTCGCTGCCCAAAGCGAAGCGGCCAATCGAGTTCCGCGAGCGCCCGGTACCCGAAAAGCACTAGCCGAAAAGCGTTACGGCCTGAAGGAATCTTTTAAACAGCGGAGCGGGTGAGCTTCGGTCCGGACCACCGAATTGCCCACCCGCTAAGCAAAGCACTTTCCTGTCCGCGATAAGGAGGGTCATCAACCACGATGAACGCTCGAACCACCAAGCTCCCATCCCATATATTGCGGGGTTCCGCACCATGCACCACTTGTGTGAATACGTGATAGTTGAGTCGGCACCCTTGCCAAACCTCCTATGCAGAGGAGGCGCTGACCTGGGTGCGCTGAATATTTCCCTTGAGTGACTCAGCTACGTCATGCGATGCAGCTGAGAGGGGATCGCCGTCTTCGCCCGAACTACCGGCACGGACGAAGTGTGCTCTCGGGAACAATAATAACCTTTTTGCATTAAAGTGTCACTTTCGGATTGAAGGATACAGAGGGTATTTATTGACCACAATTCAGGTGTTTTATAGCACCGAACCCACATATCCAACCACCACGAAATACCTGCAGATTTTATGCCCCGAAAAATCAAGGAGGGGCCGCGCCGACCCTCCCTTATATCGCCTCCACATGGGCTAATACCCACTTAAAGCAATATTCAGAAAAGTTAGTGCGACCCCTCAGTATGTGAGATAAAAATAGGATAACCCCTAATCAGGGCGATTATCGTTGGGATTTATCTATAGTTCCCCGAGTGACCCGTTACTCGCTGAACTCCACCTTCTCGAAGCTCATGGTGCCATCAGCGTGAGAGACAACAGTATTCGGGTCACGCTCACGACGAGCCGCCGCGTACGCATCATGGCTTGCCTCATCAACCCAGCGGGTCACCACGAAGTAGTCGCCGCCCTCATCCAGGGGGCGCCAGAGCTCAAAACCCTCAAAGCCCGGGAAAGAGTCAGCAATATGGCGGGCAGCGGCAAAGCGCTTCTCCAGCTCATCACGATTGTCGCCAACGACAGTCAAACGGTGAACCTTAACAACGGACATATGTCCTCCTTCTGTTGAGTACGTGCTTTCAACAATGAAAGCGGGTTAGACCTCGCACCACCTATAGGCAGGCTATATTCTGAGCGAGGACAACCTCAGCATAACGGTTCACGGGCACAAAAAATAGGGGTTAGCGCCAACTAACAGTTATATGACGCTAACCCCCCATTCAGAGGATCACGAGGCGCCCACAGGCACCCGTTCGAAGCTTAGGATTCCGGCTGGGTCTGCACGGTATTAGGCTGCACGGTATTAGGCTGCACGGTATTAGACTGTGCAGTATCAGGCTGTGCCGCCTGAGCCGCGCTATCAGCCTGCGGTGCCGGGTTCTTCTTCGCCTTCTTCTGAGCCGCCTTCGCCGGGTTCGCAAAATGCACCCCGCGCTCAGCCAAGAAGCGGCGGTCCTTCTTATCCCACTGCTCCACCGGATACGCCTCCAACAGGTCCGGGCGGCGCTCCAGGGTGCGCTCAATCTGACGGTCACGACGCCAACGCGCAATCGCACCGTGATTACCCGACAGCAGCACCTCCGGAACCTCACGGTCACGCCACACGGCGGGCTTCGTGTACACCGGATACTCCAGCAGACCGCCCGTATGCGACTCCTCCTCCAGGGAGGCGGGGTTACCCATCGCGCCCGGAATCAGGCGGGTGATAGCCTCAATCATTGCCATGACCGCAACCTCACCGCCGTAAAGCACATAGTCGCCCAGGGACACGGGCATCACGCGGAAGCTCTCCTGTGCCCAGTCCAGCACGCGCTCGTCGATGCCCTCGTAGCGCGCCGGAGCGAAGACGATATGCTTCTCCTCCGCCAGCTCATACGCCATCGCCTGATCGAAAACGGCACCCGCCGGAGACGGGACAATCAGCAGCGGGCGGGTATCAGCGGCGGG
This sequence comes from Rothia mucilaginosa, assembly GCF_001548235.1. Lineage (NCBI taxonomy): Bacteria > Bacillati > Actinomycetota > Actinomycetes > Micrococcales > Micrococcaceae > Rothia > Rothia mucilaginosa. The sequence goes on along the minus strand of NZ_AP014938.1, from coordinate 1,941,619 downwards.
TTCGGCACCCTCAGTAGAATCTTCGGTAGCGGCGTTTAGCGGGGAGGCGGCAAGCACCTCATCCAGCGCCAAACCCCACGGCTCCGCCTTCATCACCATGCCCGCGCCACCGCCATACGGGGTGTCATCCACCGTGCGGTGACGGTCAAAGGTGTACTCACGCAGGTCGTGCAGGTGCAGATCCACCAGACCCTTCTCGCGCGCCTTACCCAGCAGGGACAGCTTCAGCGGCTCCAGGTACTCGGGGAAAATCGTGACCACATCGTAGCGCACGGACTACTCCCCCGCCTGCTCGGTCGCCTGCGCAGAATCCTGCTCAGCGTCCTCGACCAGGTCAATCAAACCCGCCGGAGGGGTCAGCAGCACAAAGCCGGGCTCATCCTCGGTCGAAGGAACCACCTCAGGCACAATCTCCTCAACAAAAGGAATCATGATCTCTTCACCCGCACCGGATGCAAGACGCGGCGAACGAGCCAGCTTAATCAGCAGCAAATCCTGCACCGGCATGGTCTGCAGACCGGTCACCTTACCCAGCGGCTTACCCACAGCCGGGTTATCTACGGGGCTCTCCCCCTCGGGCACATCCGCCAGCAGGTACACGGGCAGGTTCACCAGCTCCTGCTCGTAGAAGCCCTCTTCGTCGCCCTCATCCTCGGGAACCTCGTAGACCAGGCGGCTGCCGCGCAGCTCCTCAGCCTGGTTGCGGGTAGTCACCTCATCAAAACGGACCACCAGAATCTTCTTGTTCCAGCGGGCACCGGCAACCGTCAGCTCACCGGTGGGCGCCACCGAAGCGGCAGCAGAGCCGGGCTTGAAATTCTCGATACCGAGCACCTCACCGCGGGCAAAACGCTCCTGCGGGGCATCAGTAAAGAGCTGAACCGTCACCTCACCACGAATACCGTGAGGCTTACCGATACGAGCCACCACAACCTGCATAATTTTCCTCCGCTGGGTACAAGTCGAAAACCTACGCCGTGCACGTGCACGGCTCCCACTATTCTACCGGGCACTAGGGACGGGCGCATTCTGCCGCCCGCACTACCACCCCGCGCTACCACCGAGACCCGGGCACGCGAAAGCCCCCGCCTTCCGGAAAAATTCCGGGAGCGGGGGCTTCAAGCGTTTACGAGCTAGCGTCGCTTTTTGTCGGTGTCGATAATGTCGATACGCATCGGCTCGCCATCAGAAATAGCGTCCATCACCAGACGGATGCTCTTGGCGGTACGACCGGACCTACCGATAACTCGGCCCAGGTCATCCGGATGCACGCGAACCTCAAGGGTTTCACGGTGACGCTGGGTGCGCAGGCGCACCTTCACGTCCTCCGGACGATCGACAATCCCTCGAACCAGGTGTTCGAGTGCGTCAGCCAACATAATTACTCAGCTGCTTCCTCAGCCTCAGCCTCGGGTGCTGCTTCCTCAGCAGCCTCTTCAGCCTTCTCAGCCTTGGGGGTGATAGCCTCGGGCAGGATCACGGAACCCTTTTCGGGAACAACGAACTCAGCCTTAGCCTCGACGGGCAGAACCTTGGACTCTGCCTTCTCGCCCTTGAATGCTGCCCAGTCGCCCGAGAGCTTCAGCAGAGCCAGAACCTGCTCGGTCGGCTGTGCGCCGACGGAGAGCCAGTACTGAGCACGCTCAGAGTTGATCTCGATACGCGAGGGGTGCTCGGTCGGGTGGTAAATACCAATCTCTTCGATGGACTTACCGTCGCGCTTGACGCGCGAATCAGCGATCACGATGCGGTAACGAGGATCGCGGATCTTACCCATACGCTTGAGACGAATCTTAACAGCCACTTTAGTGGTTACTCCTGTTTCATAATTTGGTGCGAGGCACACGGTTCAGCACCCGTGGGGCGGGCCATTCACGGCGCCTCTATGGACACAACGGCGCGCGAAGAGAGGGGTCGCGCGTCGCCGGGTACTCAGCTAGGGTATCAGAGCCCAAGATTTTAAGCTAGCGACACGGAAAAATAATTGCCCAAGGCACCGAATATCACTTTTAAACAGCGTTCTGTGCCCCGGGATGCACCCGGTAGCTTCCCGGCGAGCCGCAGCGTAGCCGCCGCCAGTCGAGGTTATTAGGAGTCGAGGTTGCTCATCTCCAGAGTCTCCCCCGTCTCCAGGGCGCGGTAGCACTCACGCAGACGCTCCACCATCGACGGGCGCACGTAGCCCTCTAGGTTCTCCGGAGCAACCCACTCATAGGTCACCAGCTCAGCATCCTGCAGGGTAATCTTCGTATCCGCCGCAATCACGCCGCCGTCATACATGTAGTAGGTCGAATCGCCCCACACGCCCAGCGACAGGCCGTGGAAAATCAGTAGCACGCGACCCAGCTTCACATCCAGGCCCAGCTCCTCCGCAATCTCACGCTCACAACCGGGCTTGGGCGCCTCGCCCGCCTCCACGGTACCGCCGGGAAGAATCCAGCCGTCCTTATAGTTCGGCTTCACCAGCAGCATCTCGCCGCGCTCATTACGAATCAGCGCGCCCGCCGCCAAACGGCGCGTGGGCAAGGTGGCGATAAAAGCCTTCAGCTCTTCATCGCTCAGATAGGAATCCTTCATGGCTTCTTTCCTTTAGCGGTCGGTTTTCTTCGCAGCGCGCTGCCTGATGCTACGCACTATACCCAGGGCACGCTCACGCAGTCCAGAGGGTGCCTGCTCCGTGGACGGGGCAACATCCTCCACCGTGCGGTAGTGACCCTCACGCAAATCATCAATCAGAGTGCGCTTCTTGGTCGAGCGCTCATCACTCGCGCTACCACCCGGATGCACCAGCTCAGCGTCCGCCACCGGGCGGGCATGCTTCTTCATCTGGGTTTGTTCAAAAGAACGCAACACAGTGGGAATCAGAGCAGATTCCACGGTGGCATTCAGTGCAAAGAGTGCGGCAGCCACCGAGAACTTACGGCTCGCCTTACCCTGAGCACGGCGGCGGCGCGCCACACGGGCCAGGGCCAGAGCGATAGCGCTCTGAGCCGTCACATCCGCACCCAAGACAAGACCCACACGGCGGGTCTTCGCACGAATCTGCTCCGGGGTAAGGCGCTTCTTCGAGGCAGCCTTCTTCGAGACAGACCGTGCGGAGGGAGCTACCTGCGTTGCCTGAGACGGAACGTCCTCAGCGGATACGTTCTCCGGCTGTGCGGCATCAGAGTGCGCAGCATCAGATGATGCGTCCTCAGCCGGGTTCGCCTCGGACTGCGCTGCGGCAGACTGTTCTGTTGCAGGCTGTTCCGCCGCAGACTGAGCGGAGTGCGGTGCCAGGGCAGCCCTCAAATGCGCAAGAATAGCTTCTTCCTCCTCCGGGGTGAAATTCCTGCCACCCGTAGGCTGGTTCGCCTCGTCCCTATCGAAATCGCTGTCCTGCTCATAGTGAGCCTCGAAGTCATCAAACGGCTCAGGATCCAGGACGTCTTCTTCCTCGTCAAGAGCGTCTTCCGGAAAAGACATATGGGTGTACTCGAAGGGAATATGGCCCTGGCTAATGGCATCCATCCACTCGGCGAGGGTCACGCGGCGGCCGGTCGCCACCAGCCGGTAGCTACGCTCCATGGGCGAGGTGTAGCCGCCCGGGTAGGGTTCAATCTCCTCATCCTCTTCAGAGAAAGTACATTCAGACGCATCGGCAGGCTCAGTCTCGGCAGTTTCAGTATCGGCAGGTTCAGCCGCATCAGCAGACTGCGCGAAACCCTCATCCTCGTTGCCGAAGACGCGCGCCGTGCTAATCGACGCCACATCAAAACCGGTGGTCGGCACCAGCGCCAGCTCCGTGGGAACATCCAGCAGCTGCAGCACCGACTCCAGCGCCAGGGTATTGCTCGTATCGCGCAGGTACGCGTTCAGGCGGCGACCGGTAATGGAGTCAGCCTCCACACCAAACATCGCCATGACATTAGCGATGCCCTGCTCGATTTCATCCTCATCGGAACCGAAAATCTTCGAACCCGACAGCTCCGGTGCGCTACCGGGAAGCTCCGAGAGCAAATCCTCCAGCACCCCGCCAAAACGTGCGACTTCCTCACGGCTGAGGGCACGGTTCAGGCGCTTAGGCACACGCTGCCAAGTGAACTCCTCCACGATGTTCTCGTAGGGTTCACCGAACGCCTCCAGGTACCATTCCTCATCCGAGTAGGGTTCGCGGGCGGGCTCCTCATAGACCACCAGGTGCTGCTGGTTCGCGTTGCCCTCAGCAATCAGGGCGTTGCAGTTCAGCAGGCCCAGCAGCGCCATCAAATCCACCGGATCGGCAGAAATGAGGGTCCACTCCCCCGCCGGCGCGGCAACAACCTGCCGAGTACCGGCAGGAAGGTACGCCAAAAGAAGCCCCGTAATCATGTCAATGGGCAGGTCAACGAGCATGGCGGCGTCGCCGTCCACCAGGAACTCCAGCTCACCCTGTCCGCCGGGCAGCTCCTCCCACACGGTCGCCTCACCCTCAAGGGCGGCACCGGTCACCGGCAGCTGATCCACCAGCTGCGCCACGTAATCCTCAACGGGAGTACCCACGTGCAGGTGGCCGTCAGCGACCTCCAGCACGTTCATGTAGCCCTCATCATCCACGGCGCACAGCACGTAGAGCTGCACCTGATGCTCACCCATCTCGTAGGCAATCAGCTCCGGGGAGGCGGCGGTCGCCTCAATGAGGGCGGCAATCAGCTCCTCATCGGTGGTGGAACGAGCCATGATGCGGCGGCGCTGAATCTTCTCCTCCAGCTCCATGGTCTGCTCGATGCGCTCATTGCGCTGCTTCTCGGCGGTGCGCTCCTCATCCTGGGCGCGCAGGTACTCGGGGCTATCCGATTCGCCGGTTCCGGCGGGTGCCGGGGCGCCGTCCCACATGCCGGTGAGCTTATCGACGGTCCACTCTTCGCTCTCCAGGGCGGCGGCGAGGCGGTCAACCTTCGTCCGGTCGTTCCAGGCGCGCTGCTTATCGGGGTCTTCCGCCTTCACCTCATCGTGCATGCTGCGGGCTTCACGAATGAGGTTCAGAATGGTTGCGGCAACGTCGTCAACGGCGGGATCATCGCTCTCGCTGGAGTAGACGAGGTCGCCCGCCAGCTCGGCGGAGTGCTCCCCGTACTCGAGGGCGATACGCGCCCAGACGGGGGTGTACCCGGGAAGGATGCTCGAATTATTGTCGAAGCCGTCCGCAAAGTCGTCTGAAAAGTCGCCTGCAAAGTCGCCCGAATGGTCGTCGTCGCTATCCTCTGCGGGGGCATTGGAGAAGCCCAGCGAGCCCTCCTCAGCTACAGACTCAACGGCAGACTCGTCTGCAGATTCGGTGGCAGATTCACCGGCAGGCCCCTCTACAGCATCATCAGCGAAGGCGCGCTGAGACCACGGCATAATCTGCTCATTCAGCTGATCATCCGCGTTCTCTCGATTCCAATTCTGCTCGTTCTGAGCCATTGATACCTTCCCTTCACACACCCGTTCATATGCCCAAACCGGGCACCATACCGGTACGGGTGCGCCCCGTAACCACGTGCGCACCCGTACCACCCCTTACCGGGGCTCATATTTGCTCTTACTGCAGGAACTTCTCGAAGCCCTTCGGCAGGTTCATGCTGGACAGATCCATCTCCTGGTTCTGAGCCTGCTGACCGAATGCAGCACCGGCGCGAGCCTGCTGCGCCTTAGCTGCTGCCGCCTCCTGAGCCGCACGCTTCTGCGGGTTGCCGGAGCGAGCCTTCTTCTTCTTGTTGTTCTTCGCGTTCTTACGAGCGCCACCCGCCGCAGCCGCCATACCGGGCATCTGCATACCACCGGGCATGCCGGGCATCTTGCCCGAAGCGAGCTTCTTCATCATCTTCTGAGCCTGAGCGAAACGCTCCATCAGCTGGTTCACCTCAGACACGGTCACACCCGCACCCTTAGCGATACGGGCACGGCGAGAACCGTTAATGATGCGCGGAGCCACGCGCTCGTGCGGGGTCATGGAGCGAACAATCGCCTCCACGCGGTCAATCTCGCGCTCGTCAAAGGCCTCGAGCTGCTGACGCATCTGAGCCGCGCCGGGCATCATCATGAGCAGCTTCTTCATGGAACCAAGCTTACGGATCTGCTGCATCTGAGCCAGGAAGTCCTCAAAAGTGAAGTCTTCCTGATCGATGAACTTCTTCGCCATGCGGTCGGCCTCAGCCTTATCCCACTGAGCTTCGGCCTGCTCAATCAGAGTCAGGATGTCACCCATGTCCAGGATGCGGCTTGCCATACGGTCCGGGTGGAACTGTTCAAAGTCAGTGACGTTCTCACCGGTGGACGCGAACATAATCGGCTTGCCGGTCACCGAAGCCACCGACAGCGCCGCACCACCGCGGGCGTCACCATCAAGCTTAGACAGGACCACACCGGTGAAGTCCACGCCCTCGTTGAAGGCGTTAGCGGTGTTCACGGCGTCCTGACCGATCATCGCATCGATGACGAACAGAACTTCGTGCGGCTCAATAGCGTCACGAATGTTACGTGCCTGCTGCATGAGCTCAGCGTCAACACCCAGACGACCCGCGGTATCGACAATCACCACGTCGTGCAGCTTAGCGCGAGCCTCAGCCACACCGTCACGTGCCACCTGTACGGGATCGCCGGTGGGCACGTCAAACTCGCTGGTCACACCGGGGTGCGGCGCGTACACGGGCACGCCCGCGCGCTCGCCAACGACCTTCAGCTGGGTCACCGCGTTGGGGCGCTGCAGGTCGGATGCGATCAGCATCGGGGTGTGACCCTGGCCCTTCAACCAGTGAGCCAGCTTGCCCGCCAGGGTGGTCTTACCGGCACCCTGCAGACCCGCCAGCATGATGATGGTCGGGCCGCTCTTCGCCATGTTGATGCGGCGGGTCGAACCGCCGAGGATGCTCACCAGCTCCTCGTTCACGATCTTGACGATCTGCTGGGAGGGGTTCAGCGCCTCGGAAACTTCCGCACCGAGAGCGCGTTCCTTCACGTGGGCGGTAAATTCGCGGACCACGGGGACGGCGACGTCAGCGTCGAGCAGGGCGCGGCGGATTTCGCGGACGGTTGCATCAATGTCTGCCTCGGAGAGGCGGCCCTTGCCGCGCAGGTTCTTAAAAGTTGCCGTCAAGCGGTCGGAGAGAGAATTGAACACGAGCCGTGATCACTTTCTTAACGTTGAGGTGGCCCCCAGCCGCGAAGGCGAACGGGGATGGTTAGTCAGTCTTTAAGGATACAGGATGCGCGCTTTCTCCCCCGCCTCCACCTGTGGATAAGTGGCACCGGTTCACCCTGAGCTCAGGATTTACACTCAACGTCCCCTCCCGCACCCTTCCTACATCCCTCGGCAAATGCGCGGCAGGTTCCAGACTTACCCCCTCATAGAGGCGCAACAGAAACCCTCAGTAGATGTTCCGCGCCCCGCCTCAGCCTGCTCAACACGTCAGATAGATTAGATTTTCTAGACAGCCTGGGTTAGAATTCTAAAGGTGTTACGCACAAATGCGTGATACGCCCGAGTGGCGGAATTGGCAGACGCGCCTGACTCAAAATCAGGTTCTTCGGAGTGTGGGTTCGAGTCCCACCTCGGGCACCAACGCAAAAGCGGCGGGAAAGCTTGAAGCTTTCCCGCCGCTTTTCTGTATCTACTTCTATGCCCGCGTATTTTCCGCTGTCCCCGTAACCCACCGGAAGCAAACACCCCGCAGACACACAAAACCGCCGCCCGACCGTGAGAGTTTCACGACCGGGCGGCGGTCTCTATACACCGAGCGTACAGGCTGAGAATTACCCTCAGCTACGCATCGAAAAAGATTGGTGAGCGGCTTAGCGCTTGACCTCGTCCTCCTCGTAAGGACGCAGAGCCTCGCGCTCGCCCTCAGCACCGTGGACGCGGTGTACCTGAACCATGTTGGTGGTACCTGCGCGACCTGCGGGAGCACCGGCAGCAACGACGACCAGGTCGCCAGCTTCTGCCAGACCGTTCTTCAGCAGGTACTCGTCCACGAACTGGAACAGACCTTCCTGATCGGTGATCATCTCAACCTGCTCAGCGTCAACGCCCCACAGCATGGACAGGAAGGAGCGAACCTTCGAGCTGGTGGTGAACGCGACAATCGGGGTCTCGGGACGCAGACGTGCCAGACGACGTGCGGAGTCACCGGACTGGGTGAAAGTAACGATGAGCTTTGCGTCCAGCTGGTCAGCGATGTTCACTGCTGCGCGGGTGATTGCGCCACCGCGGGTGCGGGGCTTGCGATCCAGCTCGGGCACGCGGTACAGGCCGCCCTTTTCGGTATCCTGAACGATTGCAGCCATAGCCTGCAGGGTCAGGATCGGGTACTTACCGACCGAGGTCTCACCGGAGAGCATTACTGCATCTGCGCCGTCGAGGATTGCGTTAGCGCAGTCAGAAACCTCTGCACGGGTGGGGACGGGGTTGTCGGTCATGGACTCGAGCACCTGGGTTGCCACGATGACGGGCTTTGCCCAGCGGCGTGCCATGTCGATTGCCTTCTTCTGGACGAGGGGAACCTCGGAGAAGGGCAGCTCAACACCGAGGTCACCACGAGCGACCATGATGCCGTCGAACTTGTCGATGATGTCCTGCAGGTTCTCAACTGCCTGGGGCTTCTCGATCTTGGCGATGACGGGTACGCGGATACCCTCTTCTTCCATGATCTTGTGGACGGGGTCAACGTCTGCGCCGGTACGGACGAAGGAGAGTGCAATGATGTCTGCACCCATCTTCAGTGCGAAGCGCAGGTCGTTTGCATCCTTCTCGGTCAGCGCGGGCAGGGAGACTGCTGCGCCGGGCAGGTTAATGCCCTTGTTGTTGGAGATGGGACCACCGACGACCACGCGGGTGCGAACGCGGGTGGGAGTTACCTCAATAGCTTCGAGGCGGATCTTACCGTCGTCGAGCAGGAGCTTGTCGCCGAGCTTTACGTCGCCGGGCAGACCCTTGTAGGTGGTGCCACAGATTTCTGCGGTACCTTCAACGTCTTCGGAAGTGATGGTGAAGTCTGCGCCGGGCTCAAGGTATTCCTTGCCGTTTGCGAAACGCTCGAGGCGAATCTTGGGGCCCTGCAGGTCGGCGAGGATAGCAACGTCCTTACCGAGCTTTGCAGACTCTTCACGGATGGTGTCATAGCGTGCCTGGTGCTCGGCGTGGTCACCGTGGCTCATGTTCAGACGGGCGACGTTCAGGCCAGCCTTGATTGCCTCGGAGATCTTCTCGGGGGACTCGATTGCCGGACCGATGGTTGCAACGATTTTTGCGCGCCTCATGTACCTAACCTTTGTGTGTTGTTTTGTGTGACCCCTGAGGGGTCACACTGATTTTCCGGGGAAGACTAACGTCAAATTCCCAATTATTCCCACGTGTTCTAACAAGTAACCACATGCCGGATGCGTGGGACTCTTTCTCAATTATAGGGGTTTTGCGCCCTCTTGGGTATGTTTCTCCCAGCTCTTTCCACCGAAGAACTTGTGTTTCACGTCGCATTTTATGCACCCCTTCCCCACCTACTGTTCACCTCACCCAAACCCACTTCACAGTCCCCGTGCCTCCATGTCGCCCAGAAAGTAAATTAGGGTGCTTTTTACCTATAGAAAATGGGCACTGTGCAATATTTAGTCACACTCGAGAACCTTCGGGCGTGTTTCAAAAACATAGAGACACTCAGAGTGGGCTATGAGAAGATAGATAGGGCATCCAAGGGCTGGGCGATTTCACATTTTCGCGCGCCTAGCCTATATTGGAACCCATAATTAGTATTTGAAATGCGAAATATATCTGGAAGGTTCACAGATGACTACTCGCGTGCTGATTATCTTCGGCTCCACCTACGGCTACACCGAACAGTACGCCACCTGGCTGGCAGAAGATCTGCGTGCACTCCCGCAGGCTCCCGAAGTTGAGACTGTCCCCGCCTCCAAGGTCACCCCCGAGCAGGCAGAGGCATTCGATGCTTTCGTCATTGCCGGCAGTGACTACGGTGGATTCCTCAACGGCGCACCGGCACTTCGCAAGAAGATCCTGCCGATTATTGCGCCCAAGAAGAACCGCACCGCGTTCTTCACCGTCTCCTTCACCGGTGAGTACTCGAAGAAGCTGCTGGACAAGGCCGTCGCCAAGAGCTACACCCCCGAACTGACCGAAGGTCGCCCCGTCTACCACCTGCGTGGCGGTATCGACTTTGACAAGATTTCGCTGGCTCACAAGACTGCTCTGAAGGGCCCGGTCCGCGCATGGCTCATGGCCAACCCGAACCCCAACGAGGGCATCAAGCAGATGCTCGAATGCTACAAGACCGGCAAGGCTGAGTACATCGACCGCGAGACCCTCAAGCCGCTGGTCGAGGACATCGCCAAGTTCCTCTAAGCCCTCGAAATTTTAAAAAATTCGAGGAAAAATAAACTTTCGCCTCTTCCCTCCCGATCTTTCAGCCGGACACCAGAACCTGAAAGAGCGGGCGGGAAGAGCCGAGAAAAACGTGCCAACAGGCACCATATACGTGGTCGATGACTTTTCATCTCTCCTGCATCGACCATGAAACTCCGGGTACCGGTGCGAGGCCGCGCCAAATACAGTACCCGGAACATGAGGGGTGGGTCTTTGTGTGTGCGGCCCACCCCTTTCCTTATGCCCCGACTGCGCCCCAGTTATACCCCGATTACGCCCCGACGCGGCAGTCCACAGAGTGAAACTCGCAATGCCCCGGCGTGTCACGTGCCTAAAATTTTTTTCCGAAAAATCACCCCAAGTAAATACACCGACAAACCACAAAATAAAACACCCTCTCCAAAGACGCCGAATTACTGTGCACTCCATGGAAAATATGCCGTCAGAAAGACACACCAAAACATTGCGCACAGCTGTGCAGGTACCGTAGGCTGTTAGCTGTGCCGGTCGCTTGACACGGCAACAATTGACACATCAACCTCACTCAACTGCACCCCTATTCACTCGCGCCAGAAGCCCCCACACAGGGCCACATCGACGCATCCACCTCTCAAACACAGGCAAAAAACCTATGAAGAAACTCCAGACTGCCGCACGCTCCGCGGCAGCCCGCTCCATCATGGCGTCCGCAGTCACCCTGGTCGCCGCATCCCTCACCTCCGTTCCCGCAGCCTTCGCCGCCCCCAGCGCGAGCGCAGCCGCAGAGGTCACCCCCAACGCATCCTACGAGGAGCTCACCTACGCCCCCGCCCCGGATGCATCCCTGGTCGAACGCTCCAACCCCGCCATGGGTGCGGGCGAGCGCGAACGCCTGGGCACCGCCAACGCGCGAACCGGCGCCACCTCCCCCGCTTCCACCGCGACCCTGAGCGGTATTTCCGCGACCCAGAGCTCCGCGCAGGGTCTGGGAGCTGGTCGAGCTCCGGCAGCCGGTCAGGCACTGGCACAGGGCCGCTCCGCATGGACCCCCTCCGGCGGTACCCTCGGCATGGATGTCTCCTCGCACCAGCAGAACGTGGACTGGGCGAGCGCCTACGCCGCAGGTTCCCGCTTCGCCTACGTGAAGGCAACCGAGGGCGGCTACTACGCCAACCCCTACTTCGGTCAGCAGTACAACGGTTCGGCACAGGTCGGCATGGTGCGCGGCGCCTACCACTTCGCAAACCCCCGCACCTCCTCGGGTGCCGATCAGGCACGCTACTTCGTGCAGAATGGTGGCGCGTGGACTGCCGACGGCAAGACCCTGCCCGGCCTGCTGGACATCGAGTTCAACCCCTACCCCGCCTACGGCAACACCTGCTACAACATGACCCCGGCGCAGCTGACCGCCTGGACCCGCGACTTCGTGGACACCTACCGTTCGCTGACTGGTCGCGACCCGATGGTGTACACCGCAACCTCCTGGTGGTCGCAGTGCGTGGGTTCGCAGCAGTTCGGCACCCTGCCGCTGCACCTGGCGAGCTACTCCACCGTGGTCGGCGCTATCCCTGCAGGTTGGAGCGGCTACGACATTTGGCAGTTCACCGATTCGGGCCCGTTCGTGGGTGACTCGAACTTCTTCCCCGGCACCGTGAACGATCTGAAGGTTCTGGCGAAGAACCCGAAGGCTGTGCACCGCAACTGGTCGAACGGCCAGGACCGCGCTGTGGAAGACCGTGCGGCAGAAGATCGCGCGGTACAGGATTCGAACGTGGTGACCACCGCGACCGGCTCGATTGATATTCGCACCGGCATCGGCAGCTACTGGAATAAGAATCGCTCCTTCTACGGCAACCCGATTGGCACCGAGTACTCTCTGGGTCACGGCGTGTATGCGCAGAAGTTCACCAACGGCAAGACCATCTACTGGACGAACTCTCACGGTTCGCACTGGCTGGTCACCAACGGCGGCCTGGATTATAAGTTCCGCTCGGACGTGGCACGATTCCGCGGCCTGACCACCGACGAGGAAACCCGCTCCGACACCATCGCAGTCTCCTTCGCTAACGGTGAAGGCGCCTACTGGTCCAACGCGTACGGCACCCACATCATCAATGAGCGCGGCTCCATCTACGCGACCTGGCGTGCAGCTGGCATGAGGGGCGTGCCTACCACTGACGAGCAGAATCTGGGCAACGGCATCATCAAGCAGGAATTCACCGGCAGCACCACCTACGTGTGGTCCGCACAGACCGGCACCCACCGCCTGCACACCGGCGGCGCGTTCTACCACCGTTTCCTGCAGCACCGCGGCACCTGGGGTGCACCGGTGACCGACGAAACCGCCACCTCCACGGGTGCTCAGGTGCGATTCGCCTCCGGCAAGGTACTGCTCTGGTCGGATGCGTACGGTGCGTACGAGACCAACGGTAACGGCGCAATCTTCAAGCACTGGGAGAAGAATACCGCTCGCTACGGTGCGGCACGCGGCGACGAGTCCTACGCGAACGGCGTGTACTACATGGACTTTGAGCGTGGCACGATCCGCTGGACCGCGCGGCGCGGTATCTACTAAGAGCGTGGCATTTACTCAACGGCGCGGCAGCTAATAAACACTGCAACGCGCATATAAAAACGAGGGGCACCTGGCAGAGGTGCCCCTCGTTCTTTTGCTACAGGAAGCATCTTCTGAACAACACAAAAATCAAGATGCGTTCTGCAGCGGGTGGGTTACCGAGTGAGTAGAGAACCCGGCTATGTTACCCGTGCCGGCAGGTAAATTTATAGCGTGGCGGGCGAACCACCACGAAGTCATGCAATGTCCTAAAAGCCCCGGATTAGTGTGGCGGACATAGTCCCCATTGACTATGTCCGTGGGGCCCACACTAATCGTTGGTGAGACCTCAATCCGAAGGTGTCTAGAGGGGCGCCTGACCGGAAGTAAGGACTCAACGGTGAATAACGGCACGGTACGAAGATGCTGAAATTCACCCGGGTATGGCGTTCCGTAAGAAGGAATCGATATCTAGGAGGGCCGAAACCTTCACGCGTCATATCCCGTTACATCTAGGGTAGGTGTAGCGACGTGCGAAACCTATCTCTCCGGCAAATATTACGCTTCAACCAGTGGTTGAATGTTTACAATACAAGTATGCATTTTGAGGTCTATAGATGTCAAACAAAATGCTATATTGAACTAATTTTGTGAGAATTTTGAGATATTCCCCGAATATTTCAAAATAAATTCCTGCGTATATTACGTTTAGGTGCCTAGTACTCACAGAGGAATTCGGCTCCTCGCGATAACGGCTCTCAACAATCCGGAACCCTAAAACGCCGCGTTAAAAACACTAAGGCGCACCCCGCATCGTATGCACAGCAGAAAGAGTACCCCTACTCCCCCGCCACACGGGATGCGCCCTAGGCGCTATAACCATCGAAACTACCGGCAAGACCCCAGCCGAGTGAGATCTTGAGGCCCTACCGGGCGCCTCGAACCATCGCTAGCTTAGAGGCTAGCGAAGTCCAGAACCATACGGCCGGTAATCTTACCCGCCGCCATTTCCTCGAAGACAGCCGGTGCCTCGTCAACCTCACGCAGCTGAACCACCGGAACCACGATGCCGTCAGCACCGAACTGGAACGCCTCCGCCAGATCCTGACGGGTGCCCACCAGGGAGCCCACCACGCGGATGCCGTCCAGAATAATCTTCACAATGGACAGCTCCATCATCTCCGAGGGCAGACCAACAGCCACCACGGAACCGCCCGCACGAACCGACTCGACAGCCTGGTTGAATGCAACCTTCGACACCGCGGTCACCACAGCAGCGTGAGCGCCACCGCCGGTCAGCTCGCGAATACGAGCCGGAACATCCTCAACCTCACGGCCGTTGATGACGTGGTCAGCGCCGGTCTCACGAGCCAGAGCCAGCTTGTCGTCGTTGATGTCAACAGCGATAACCTTGGCGCCGAAAACCTTCTTAGCGTACTGAACAGCCAGGTTACCCAGACCGCCAGCGCCGTAAGCAACCAGCCACTCACCGGGGCGAACCAGCGACTCCTTGATTGCCTTGTAGGTGGTCACACCAGCGCAGGTAATGGAGCTAGCCTGCGCCGGGTCAAGACCCTCAGGAACCTTCACCGCGTAATCAGCGGTCACCAGGGTGTACTCGCTCATGCCGCCGTCAACCGAGTAGCCTGCGTTCTTCACCGAACGGCACAGGGTCTCACGGCCCGAGGTGCAGTACTCGCAGTGACCGCAACCCTCGAAGAACCAAGCCACCGACACGCGGTCGCCTTCCTTCAGGGACTCAACACCCTCACCGACCTTGACGACACGGCCGATGCCCTCGTGACCCAGAATACGACCCGGAACCTCACCGAAATCACCGGAAGCCACGTGCAGGTCAGTGTGGCACACGCCCGAGTACTCAATCTTCACGAGCGCCTGGCCGTGACCGACAGCCGGAACGGGGACCTCACGGACAACAACCGAACCGTCAACCTTCTCAGGGACAACAACAGCCTTCATGGTTTCCTTGCACATAACCTAAACTCCTTAGTTATCGGTAGCCGCGCTCAAGCCGCAATCTGCAATCTGTGCCGTGCAACCTAGCGGGGTGGGCGCGTATATTCTTTACATTTCCACCGTAAAATGATGAGCCGCCAATCTAAAGGTTCACCCCCGAATATGACAGAGGGGTTATTTAGGGGTCGGCACGCGAGCGAGGATGAGCTTTCGATAAGGTCTATTCCGACCAATGCGCTAAACCGCCAAAGGTTGATATGACGCTATGACGAACCGACACAGAAGATGAGAATGCCTCCCAAACCAGCGGTCTGGGAGGCACTCAGAAAAAATTTAAATATTAAGTTTGAGGCGCATACCACCCTAAAGAAAGGGTTCAATCTACACCTATACGACTCCTACAGGCTCATAGCAGCTCTAGAAGCTCGCAGCCGCCGCCTAGAATCCGTTGAGAAGCCGCCTAGAAGCAGAAAGCAACCTCAATATAGCCGGCACCGCGCTCACCCGGACCATTCGGAGCGTTCAACGCCCAACCCAGATCCATGATGCGCACCGTAGAATCCATGAACGTACCGCCGCCAGCGCCACCGCCAGCCAGCTGCACCGAACCCACCGCATAGCGGGCACGAGCCGAATCATTATTCCACTTCTGCGACACCACACGAGCCGAAACGCTCAACGCAGCACCGGAGCCGCCGCCGCCATAACCGGCGCCACCGCCTCCAGAAACCACCGACTGGTAGCCGTTAAACAGCTCGCCAGCGTTCGACGGGCGGTTATCGGTACCCTCCGGAGTCTGATCCCACTGGTACGAATAGCTCGCCACACCATCGGCGCCCTTCGCGCGGAAACCGCTCGCACCCGCCGCACCGGCAGTCGCAGTGCTCACCAGCTTCTGGGTGGAAGTGCTCGAAAAACCAATCACCGAACCGTCAGCAGTCGGCGGGTTCAGCTTCTCACCGCCAGCACCGCCCACACCACCGGCGGCACCCGAACCCGGGTTCACCGTCAGAATCGGATTAGACTGCGCCTCGTACGAGGTGAAACCAACAAAACCGGGCGAACCGTCGCCATCACCCGAACCAGCGCCACCACCGGTGCTGAACTGGTGCTCGCCACCGGAGCTATCAAGCGAATAGTGCGCGGTCGGGCGCACAGCACCCGCATTCGCGGGGTTCGGCAGAACCGTCGCATACGACGCCAGGACGCCAGCACCGCCGCCGCCACCGGCGACAATCATGGGCACGCCGTCCACCTCAATAGCGGAGGAACCACCGCCGGACGCCGAATACAGCACAGCGCTCATGCCGCCGCGACCGGTCACACCGCCAGAAATGCGGGTCAAATCATTAATCGCAGAAACAACGTTCGCGGGAACCGGCGAAGAAGCCTTCGAGGAGCCGCCCACGCCGTAGCCGTCGCCGCCCTCGGCGGGCTTCAGCTCACCATTACCGATACCGCCCGAACCGGCAGTCAGAGTAATAGTCTGGCCGCCGCGCACAGCCATAGAACCCTCCACCATGGCGCCGGAACCGGCATCAGCCACAGTGTAGTTCGTGCCGCCAGCACCGCCCACAGCGGTAAAACGCATACGCTTAGCGCCCGCAGGAACCGTCAGCACGGCAACCTTCTTCACGCCGTCACCGGCAGTAATCATCGTCGAATCCTCGTAGGGACCGGTGCACTCGCCTTCCTCATCAGAAGCCGCATACGCCGGAATCACCGACGACGCCACAACAACCGGGGCAGCCCACGCCGCACCAGCCACCAGGCGGCGGCGCGACAGGCCCGGACGAGAAGAAGGAGAAACGGGGCGCGAAGAATCGCCGGATGAAGAGCTCACGATAAAATCCTGTACGTTGAGTGGGTGTTTCTAAACGTAGCAGGCATCATCGCTCGAAGAGCCTCATACTCCTGACGCGGGCGCCCGCCACATGCAATACCTCTATTATGCCTTCTCAACAGCCTAAATCCACGCACGGCGCCGTCACATACCAGTGTGTGAATGCTACACGCGCTTAGCAGAGCGCCAGAGTGGAAGAATGCCAGTGCAGAAGAATGCCAGTGCGGAAGCGCCAGAGTGGAAGAACAACAGAGCGCAAGAAACAGGTACAAAAAACCGCCGGACGGGGGTTCTGCCCCATCCGGCGGTTTTCTATGAATGTAGATGAAAGGCTAGGAGCCCTTTGTCTAAGAGCCCTTTGTCGAAGACTCAGAAGAGTCAGAATCCTCATTGGATTCTTCCTTCTCGGATGCCTTCTCCTCAACGTCCTCAGCAGACTCATCTGCGGCAGACTTCGGAGCGAACTCCGCAGGAGCCGGCTCAATACCCGCAGCAGCCTTCGCCGCCGCACGACGACCAGCCACCACAAAACCAGCAGCACCCAGCAGAACCAGCAGCAGAGCAGTCCACACGTGAATACGAACGCCCC
Source organism: Rothia mucilaginosa (assembly GCF_001548235.1). Taxonomy (NCBI): domain Bacteria; kingdom Bacillati; phylum Actinomycetota; class Actinomycetes; order Micrococcales; family Micrococcaceae; genus Rothia; species Rothia mucilaginosa. Next base: position 1,924,305 of record NZ_AP014938.1, on the reverse strand, counting down.
AAAGCATCTCCGAGGTATCAATACGCAAGAACATCTCAATGAAGAGGCGACCCACACCGTAGTAGAACACGTACAGCCACAGAGTCTGACCCAGCTTCAGCACGCCCTTACGGCCCAGCCACAGCAACAACGCCACACCCAGCAAGTTCCACAGCGACTCGTACAGGAACGTCGGATGGAACAGCGTACCCGCCGGATACTGAGGCGGGAAATTACCGCTCGAAGCGCTAATCTCCAGGCCCCACGGCAAAGTCGTCGGCTTACCGAACAGCTCCTGGTTGAACCAGTTACCCCAGCGGCCAAACGCCTGAGCCAGCAGAATACCCGGCGCTACCGCATCCGCAAAAGCCGGGAAATTCATGCCATAGCGGCGGCAACCATACCAGGCGCCCAACGCACCGACCGACACGGCACCCATAATGCCAATGCCGCCCTCCCAAATCTTCAGGAAAGCCCACGGATCAGCAACATTCGGGCCGAAATAGCTACCCGGGTCAGTAATCAGCACGTGGTAGGCGCGGGCACCAATAATGCCCGCCGGAATAGCCCACATCGCCACGTCAAAAACGCGCTCAGGGGTACCACCCGCCGCCTTCCAACGGCGAGAACCCAACCACAAGCACACCGCCATACCCGCAAGAATACACAGGGCATAGAAATGCACACGGAACGGACCCAGCTGCAGGTACGAAACGCTCGGCGAAGGAATCGAACCCAGCGGAATCGAAGCCAGCACGTTAGCTACCGGCACACTCGCCAGCGACAGCACATCAGACATTAGCCTTCACGCCCCGCCAGCTCACGGGTCAGCTTAGCCACCGCCTCAACACCGCCAGAAGCCAAAGCCTTCACCAGCGCGGTACCGACAATCACGCCGTCCGCATACTCGCCGATCTCCTCAACGTGGGCACGAGTCGAAACGCCCAGACCCACGCACGCACGAGGCGCACCGGCAGCCTTAATGTCCGCAACCAGGGTGCGAGCCGCCTCCGACACGGAGGTGCGGGCACCGGTCACGCCCATCACCGACACGGCATACACGAAGCCGCTCGACGCCTTCGCAATAGTCGCCAAACGCTCCGGCGAAGAAGACAACGCGGCAAGGAAAATACGATCCAGACCGTACTCGTCAGAAGCCTCAAACCACGACGACGCCTCATCAGGCACCAGGTCCGGGGTGATCATGCCCGCGCCGCCGGCAGCCGCCAAATCACGCGCAAAATTCTTCACACCGTACGCCAGAACCGGGTTCCAGTAGGTCATCACGACAACCACCGCGTCGGTCGCCTCGGTAATGCGGCGGACCGCCTCAAACAGCTGAGGAAGCTTGAAACCGTTCTCCAACGCCACGCCGGTCGCCTTCTGAATCACCGGACCATCCATGACCGGATCAGAATAAGGCACGCCCAGCTCGATAATGTCCGCGCCGTTATTGCCCAGAGCAATCGCCGCGTCAATCGACTCGTCCAGGGTCGGGAAGCCCACCGGCAGGTAGCCGATCAGCGCCGCACGGCCCTGCTTCTCGCACTCAGCCAGACGAGCCGCCAGAGGCGAATCGGGGTTAGCAGTCGGGAACGTACCGTCCAACACCTCAAAGGGTGCCGCCTGAGAAATAGCGTCCTGGTAGCTCATTACTTAGCCTCACTTTCAGCCTGTGCGTTCTGTGCAGCGGATGCGGCAGCTTCCTTATTACCGGTCATCAGGGCCGAGGACGGAATCGCCTTGCCCAGACCGAACCACTTCAGAGCGGTTTCCATGTCCTTATCGCCACGACCGGACAGGCAGACAATCATCGTCTTCTCGCGTGCCGCCTCCGGATCCTCAGCAGCCCAACGCTGGCACACGCGCAGCGCACCCGCCAGAGCGTGCGAGGACTCAATCGCCGGAATAATACCCTCGGTACGGCAGAGCAGACGCAGAGCGTCCATCGCCTCGGTGTCGGTCACCGGCTCGTAGGTCACGCGACCAATATCGGACAGGTAGGAGTGCTCCGGACCCACACCCGGGTAATCCAGACCGGCCGAAATCGAGTGGGATTCAATGGTCTGACCGTCTTCATCCTGCATCAGGTACGTCATTGCGCCGTGCAGCATGCCCGGACGACCCAGAGTAATGGTCGCCGCGTGACGACCGGTATCCACACCGTCACCGCCAGCCTCAAAACCGTAAATCTCGACCGAAGAATCATCCAAGAACGCGTGGAACAGGCCAATCGCGTTCGAACCGCCACCCACGCAGGCAGCAATACCATCGGGCAGGCGGCCGGTCTCAGCCAGAATCTGCTCGCGCGCTTCCTCACCGATAGCGTCATGGAAGAAACGCACCATCGCCGGGAACGGATGCGCACCGGCGGCAGTACCCAGCAGGTAGTGGGTGTTCTCAACGTTCGAAACCCAGTCGCGCAGCGCCTCATTAATGGCGTCCTTGAGGGTGCGGGAACCGTTCTGAACCGCAATCACCTTCGCGCCCAGCAGCTGCATACGAGCCACGTTCAGCGCCTGACGCTCAGTGTCTTCCTCACCCATGTAGATCACGCACTCCATGCCGAAGAGCGCAGCCGCGGTCGCAGTCGCAACACCGTGCTGGCCCGCACCAGTCTCAGCAATCAGACGGGTCTTACCCATACGCTTAGCCAGCAAAGCCTGACCAATCACGTTATTAATCTTGTGACTACCGGTGTGGTTCAGATCCTCACGCTTGAGGAACACACGCGCACCAGCATGCTCAGAGAACTTCGGAACCTCAGTCAGTAGCGACGGACGGTTCGAATACTCAGCAGAAAGACGCTGGAACTCAGCAATGAACTCGGGGTCGTTCTTCGCCTCGTTAAAGGTTGCCTCCAGCTCATCCATGGCGGCAATCAGCGACTCGGGCATCCACCGCCCGCCGTACTCACCAAAATAGGGGCCGGGGGCATTCTTCAACGACTCGCCGTTGAGGAAAGCATCTGCCAGGTTCTCGCTCATCACTATTCCTTCCCTGGATGGTTACCGCCGGATGCGCGCCGCGGGTAGGGCGGGGCATCAGGCCTGATCACAGCGAAACACCACGCAACCGCGGGTAGGGCGGGGCGGTGTTCGCACATATCCCCCTATAGTACCCGGGCGCAGGCGGTGAACAGTACCCTGGGGTGCACATGACCATTCCTAGGACATGTGACGTTCGCCAGAGTGGGTGCGCGCACGGGTATGAGGTGGCTCGTCTGGCAAGATTTAGAGGATAGGCAAGCGAGGCTAGGCAGGAGCGCGCAGGTTGAGGGGCGCGCGGCGAGCTACAGCAGCTCGCGCAGCTCCTCCATCTGCTGAGAAAGCACCGTCGACACGCCACCGCGCATCGACACCCCGTACAGGGTCTCCGCAATCTGCATCGTGCGCTTCTGATGCGTAATCACAATCAGCTGCGAACGCTCCCCCAACTCACCAATCACCTGCAGCAGGCGCGACAGGTTGCGGTCATCCAGCGCCGCCTCAACCTCGTCCAGGGCGTAGAACGGCGAAGGGCGAGACATATAAATCGCAATCAACAGCGCCAGCGAAGCGAGCGAACGCTCACCGCCGGACAGCAGCGACAGGCGCTTAACCTTCTTACCCGCCGGGCGCGCGTGAATCTCCACACCCGAATTCAACGGATCGGACGGGTCGTCCAGCTCCAGGTGGCCCTCACCTCCCGGGAAGAGTGTCTCAAAGATACGGCGGTAGTGGGTGTTGATGTCCTCCAGCGCGGCGGTGAACACCTCCGCAATGTGGCTACTGACCTCGTCCATGACCGTGTTCAGGTCGCGGCGGGTCGCCTTCAAATCCTCAATCTGCTGGTTCAGGTAGGCGTGGCGTTCAGAAAGCGCCTCGTACTCCTCCAGCGCCAGCGGGTTAATGGCGCCGAGTGCCTCCAGTTCGGCGCGGGTTGCCTTGAGGCGAGCGCGGACGCTCTCGGTGGAGGCTTCGGTAGTCTCCGATGCCGCTTCGGTGGCGGGATTTTCGGAGGCTGCGTTTTCGGAGGGGTCGTTTCCGGCGGTCTCCTGAACGGGCACGTCAACCGGCAGCTGCTCGGAGTACTCCTCCTCCAGCTGCTCCAGGGTCAAACCGGTCACCAGGCGGGCACGCTCAGCCAGAGCCTGCACACGCTCCTGCACGCGCGCCGCCTCCGTCTGAGTGCGCGCCAACAGGGTCAGCGCCGCCGCGTGCGACGCCTGCAAATCCTGTACCTCATCATTGGTGTTGGTCAGGCCTTCCTGGGCGTTCTTCAGGGCGCCGCTCAGCTCGTGCAGTTGCTGCTCACGCTCGCTCACCTGCTCGGCAAGCACCTCGCCCAGACGCTGGGCACGGCGCTCAATCTTTGCAGCGGGAGCCTGCTCCCCCGTGCCCGCCAGGTAGGAATCCTCTCGGGTGCGCGCCGACTCGTAGGTGGTGCGCGCTTCGGCTACGGATTCCTCCGCGGCAGTGAGGCGCTCGTTCAGTCGGGCGCGCTCATTCTGAATGTTCTGCGCGGAGGCTTCCAGGGACTCCGCCTGGGCGCGGGCGCGGGCATGCTCGGCGCTCGCCACGCCCGCCGCCTTCGCTGCCTCGCGTTCTGCTTCGACCGCCGCCTCTGCCGCGGTCTGAGCCTGCTGAACGGTCTGCTCGGCTTCGTCCAGTTCGGCGCGGGTGCGGGTCACGACCTGGGAGGCGGCGCGGTATGAGGCGGCAAGTTCCAGGGGGCTGGCGCCCTCAGCCGGGTAGAGCAGGCTGTAGCGGGTGTGCTCGGTGCCTGCGGGGTCAAAAATATGCCACATAGTGCGCTGACCTGCGAGGTTATTCTCTGCGAGCAGGTGCAGGGCTTGCTCTGCGGAGGCGGCATCCGGCGCGAACAGCACGCCCGCCAGGCGCTCACCCAGCGCCGCAGTGACGCGCGCTAGGGCGTGATCGTCGATGCCGGCGAGCGCGGCGGCATCCTCGCTGAGCGGTTCAATCATCTCGGTGGCGGGGCGGATACCCAGCTCGCGCAGCTCGGCGGCGCAGGATTCGGGCAGGGTGGTTTCGGGCAGTTCTGTTGAAAGTTCCTTCGCGGCAGATTCGCTGCTTTCGTCCCCAATGTCACCGCGCAGCTGCGACACCTCGGCGCCCTCAACCGGCACGCTCAACGCCGCGGTTGCCAGTGAGGTCAGCGCCGCAGAAGCCGCGCGCGCATACTCGGGGTCAATCTGCACGGCATCCAGCACGCGCAGCAGGCTCGCGCCCTCGCTCGAAGAATCCATGAGCTCGCCGGTCTCGGGGTCGAACACCGCCTCAGCGGATTCAGCACCGAGCTCGGCGGGTGCTTCACCCAGGCTCTGGCCCAGCGCCTCACGCAGGGTTGCGGCACGCTCAGCCGCCGCCGCGTAGGCGCGGGTCGCCTCCACCGCAGCGGCGCGGGCGGCATCCAGCTGAGCCTGCGCGCGGGCACGAGACTGCGCCGCCTCACCCGAGGCGCGCTCAGTCTGCGCCACCTCGGACGCCGCCTTCTCAACGTTCTTCAGCGCCGCATCGTAGCGTTCCTCAAAGCTGGCGTAGCTTTCAACCGCGCGCTCTGCCTCTTCGCGGCGTTCCTCCAGCAGTTCCAGGGCGCGTTCGTATCCGGCACGGGCGGCGGCGGTCGCCTCGGTCAGCTCCACGCGGTAGGTGCGCACGCGCTCAGCGGCGATGGACTGCACGGTGCGCACGCGCGCGGCGGACTCGCGCAGAGTCGACACGGCCTTCTGGCAGGCGGTGACCTCGGCGTTCAGGCGGTTCTGCTCCTGCTGATGCTTCGCGGATGCGGCACGCGCCGCCTCCAGCTGTTCTTTCAGGGTTTCGGCGCGGCGGGCACCTTCCGCCTCGGAGGCGAGCGCCTGCGCCTGCTCAGCCTGCAGAACACCCAGCTGACGAGCCAGAAGTACTGCCTCCAGCTGGCGGATGCGCGCCTGCAGCTGGCGTGCGGTCGCGGCAGATTCCGCCTGCTCGCTCAGCGGCTGCAGCTGCGAATCCAGCTCGGCGACCAGGTCGCTCAGGCGGGTAACGTTCGTTGCCACAGATTCCAGCTTGCGGCTGGTCTTTTCCTGGCGGCGGCGGTACTTGACCACGCCTGCCGCCTGCTCAATCATGTCGCGGCGCTGCTGGGCGGTGGCGTGCAGGACCGCGTCCAGCTGGCCCTGGCCGACGAGCACGTGCATCTGCTGCCCCAGACCCGCCTCCGAGAGCAGGTCCTGAATATCGGCAAGGCGCGCCGGGGAACCGTTAATCTCGTACTCGCTGCCGCCGGAGCGGAACATGGTGCGCGAAATCTGCACCCGATCAGCGGGAATGCTGAGAGTGCCATCAGAATTATCGAAAATCAGGGTGACTTTGGCGCGGCCCAGGGGTGCACGCTGGGCGCCGTCGCCCGAACCAGCCTCGCCGGAGCCCGCGAAGATAACGTCCTTCATGCTGCCGCCGCGCAGGCTCTTAGCGCCCTGCTCGCCCATCACCCAGGCGAGCGCGTCCAGCACATTGGACTTGCCGGAGCCGTTGGGTCCGACCACCGCGTTAATGCCGGGGGTGAACTCAAAAGTGGTGGCGGAGGCGAAAGACTTGAACCCGCGCAGGGTCAGCGACATCAGGTGCACAAGGGGCCTTTCTGCAAAAGAATCTGGTGTGTGCCGGGCACGTTCTGTGGTGCGTGGCGGCATCCCTCTAGTGTACGCGGTGCGGTGGGCGGGCGGCGTTAGCGTGCGAGGGGCGAATGGGACTCAAAGTTCCTCATTGCACATCATCTTACGCGCGGGGTGAACGGGAGCGTTCATATTGGGTCTACGGATACGGGTTCGCCCGACCTGTGCGGTAGATTGGAATGAGCATCACAAATTCTGCGGGGCCGCTGTGCGTTTCCCCGCCGTCTTTGCATCCCACTGACTTCTATTTTCAAGGGCCACACCATTGTTGAATGCACCCGCCGAGAAGGTCGGCACGAACTCTGACATTCGCCACGCTAATGCAGCTCTACTGTCCATTACCCATGAGCTGCCTCCGGAGGTCGTCACGAGCGACTACTTCGATGAGCAGCTAGCCCAAACCTACAAGCGTCTGCGCATGCCCAAGGGCCTGCTGGAGCGTCTTGCCGGTATTAGTACTCGCCGCGGTTGGGCTGAGGGCCAGACTTTCGAGGACGGCGTGGTTGCCGCAGCTGAGAAGGCTATTGCGGAGGCGGGCATTGACCGTTCCCAGATTGGCCTGCTGATTAACGCTTCGGTGACTCGCGATAACTTTGAGCCCGCCGTTTCGGTGGGTGTGCACGACCGCCTGGAGTTGCCGCGTCACGCCCTGAACTTCGATATTACGAACGCCTGCCTGGGCTTTGTGAACGCGATGACTGTCGCCTCCACCATGATTGATGCGGGCGCTATCGACTACGCCCTGATTGTCGCTGGCGAGGACCCCTCCCCGTGGCACCGTACCGCGGTGCGCATCCTGAACAACCCCGATTCGACCCGCGAGGATGTGCTGGCGCAGTTCGCGACCCTGACCCTCGGTTCGGGTGCAGCGGCGGCTGTGATTGGTCGCGCTGACCGCCACCCGGAGGGTCACCGCATCGTCGGTTCGGTGTCCCGCGCGGGCACTGAGCACCGTAACCTGTGCATCGGTGGCGAGGCGGATCAGGGCATGAACACTGACGCCGAGGGCCTGCTCAAGTACGGCCTGGAGCTGGTGGCGCAGGCGTGGGAGCAGGCGCATCAGGACGGCTGGGAGTGGAACGATATGACCTCCTACGTGACCCATCAGATTTCTAACGCCCACACGAACGCCATTATTGAGGCGGTCGGTATTGAGCGTGAGCGCATCCCCTTGACTTTCCCGAAGTGGGGCAATGTGGCTGCGGCGGCTCTGCCGATGACTCTCGCCGAGTACGCGCCGACCTACACGGAGGGCGACCGTATTCTGTGCATGGGTGTGGGTTCTGGTCTGAACACTGCCCTGCTTGAGATTCAGTGGTAGCCCGTTAGCCGGCAGCTCCTAACCTTGCAGCCCATAGTCGCTGCCCTTAACCGGCAGTCCTTTAGCCATAGTGCGGTAGACATTCACCGATTCGATCCGGAAGGATTCCCAGTATGCGCCATTTGAATTTCCCTAAGGCTCAGCCTCCCTACAATCCGGAGGAATGGGCGGGCGTGAACCCGCGCTACTCCCACCTTCTGGAGGTGCCCACCACCGCCCCCATTGAGCTGCGGGCGCAGCAGGCTGGCGCGCGCCGCTGGCACTACCTGGATAACCTTCCGGTGCTGGTCGAGCAGGGTTTGGAGCCGATTGGCACGATCCTGTGCGTGCACGGTAACCCGACCTGGTCGTACCTGTGGCGTACCGTGCTGGATGCGGGCGTGAATGAGCGCGCCCCGTGGCGTGTGGTTGCGGTTGATCAGATTGACATGGGTTATTCGGAGCGCACCCACCTGGATTTGGAGGGTGAGCGCCGCTCCCTGACCGACCGTATCGCTGACCTGGGTGATTTCACGAAGGCGCTGGGTCTGGATGAGACTGACAAGCCGGTCGTGACCCTCGCCCATGACTGGGGTGGGCTGGTGTCCTTTGGTTGGGCGCTGGAGCATCGTGAGATTCTTTCGGGCGTGATGCTGACGAACACCGCGGTCTACCATGACGGCATTGAGAATATCCCTGCCGCCCTGCGTCTGGCGTTGGGTGTGCACGAGTGGGGTACTCACGATTCGACCGCGTTTATTGATGTGACCTTGGGTTTGGCTCAGAATGAGGGCCGCCTGCCCGCGCCGGGTTCTGCCGGTGCCGGGGCGCTTGATGGTGCCCTGCCGCAGCCGGTGGGTCCGCAGCCTAAGCGCCTGTACCCGAGCCAGCTGAATGAGGCGATTTACCGTACGTACCGTGCGCCGTACGCTCATTCGGCGTGGCGTGAGGGTGTGCGTAATTTTGTGGGTGATATTCCGACCGGTGCCGATATTCCTTCCTATACGCCGATGCAGCGTATTGCCGAGCAGATCCGTGACCTGGATGTGCCCGCGTTTTTCCAGTGGGGCACGAAGGACCCGGTGTTCCAGCGCCGCTACCTGTTTGACCTAATGGAGCGCATGCCGCAGGCGAAGGTGCACCGCTACGAGAAGGCCTCGCACTTGGTCATTGAGGATTACGATATTGCTACCCCCATGATGTCGTGGCTTGCGCAGACCTTTGGCACGCTGGAGGATGGCGTGCTGGTTCCGGCGCGTAATGCGGAGGCGGAGCATCGTGCCGCCCGCGCGCGCCGCCACGGCCTGACAACCGGCGAGAGCACCGCCGCTGAGGGTATTACGACTGGGGGCGCTGAGGGTACTGTTCCCGCGGCGTTCCGCCCCATGCTCGCTGCCCTGACTGAACGCGCCAACGACGCATCCACCGCCGTGGTGGATATGGACCCCAAGGGCGACGGCACCTCCGTGTCCGTGACCCTGACCTGGGCGGAGCTGAACCAGCAGGTCAACGCCGCCGCAACCCGCCTGCACGCCCTGGGTGTGCGTCCGGGCGACCGTGTGAACCTGATGGTGCCTCCGGGTGCCCGCCTGACCACCCTGATTTACGCCTGCATGAAGCTGGGCGCTGTCATTGTGGTGGCTGATACCGGTCTGGGTATTCCGGGTCTGACTCGCGCGTTGAAGGGCGCTAACCCGAGCTTCCTGGTGGGTATTCCCGCCGCGCTCAGTGCCGCCCGTACCCTGCTGTGGCCGGGTGTGCGTATTTCTGTTGAGCCGCTGGGTTCGGTGCAGGAGAAGCTGCTGGGTGTTGCCGGTTCAGTGTTTACCGCGCCCGCCGCTGACGGCACTCCGGGTGCGCCGGTGCCCACCCCGACCGTGGTGGAGTTCCCCTCCCCCGTGCCGGATGCTGATGCGGCGGTGCTGTACACCTCCGGTTCGACCGGCCCGGCTAAGGGTGTGGTGTACACGCAGCGTCAGCTGGCGGGTATGCGTGATGCCATTGCGAATACGTACGGTTTTGCGCCCGGTAGCGGTCTGGTGGCTGGCTTCGCGCCGTTTGCGCTGTTGGGTCCGGCGCTGGGTGCTACCAGCGTGACCCCGACGATGGATGTGACCCGCCCGAAGACCCTGACGGCTTCGGCATTGGCCTCGGCTGCGGCGGCTATTGACGCGACGGTCGTGTTTGCGTCCCCCGCCGCCCTGGTGAATGTGGTGGCGACCGCCGATGAGCTGAACGCTGAGCAGCGTGCGGCGTTGGCTAAGGTTCAGACCGTGCTGAGTGCTGGCGCGCCGATTCCCGTGCCGCTGCTGGAGGCGCTCTCCGCCCTGGTGCCGAACGCCTCCCTGCACACCCCGTACGGCATGACCGAGGGTCTGCCGGTGACCGATGTGTCTTTCGAGATGATTCGCCAGGCGATCGCTGAGGGCACCCCGAATGCTGCCGGTGAGGTGCTTGACCCGTTCGCCCGTGACGGCGTGTGCGTTGGTTTCGCGGTGTACGGTGCGGCGGTGGCTATTGCGCCGCTGCTGCAGGACGGTTCGGTGGCGGATGAGCTGACCCACGAGCCGGGTGTAACCGGTGAGATTCTGGTGTCGGCACCGCACGTGAAGGACCGCTACGACACCCTGTGGGTGACTGAGGAGCAGTCCATTAGCACCCCGGGTTGGCATCATACCGGTGATGTCGGACACCTGGACGCTTCGGGTCGCCTGTGGGTTGAGGGTCGCCTCGCGCACGTGTTGCTGACTTCGCAGGGTGTGCTGACCCCGGTTGCGGCGGAGCAGTCCGCCGAGTCCCTGCCCGAGGTGCGCCGCGCCGCCCTGGTCGCGGTGGGCCCTGCAGGTACCGCCGCCCCGGTACTGGTCATTGAGGCGTCCGCGAATACTGCCGCTTTGGAGGCGCGCCAGTCGGCATCGGGTCTTAAGCGTGCCCTGCTCGATCGCGTGCCCGGCGCCAACCGCTTCCCCATTGCGGAGGGTGTGGCGCCCTTCGAGCTCTCGCAACTGGTGCGTCAGAAGGTTGCCGAGGATACCGGCGTGGAGCTTGCCGCGGTGCTGGTAGTGCACGAGCATCCGACCGATATTCGCCACAATTCGAAGATTGACCGCCCCGCCCTGGGTGAGTGGGCGTCAAAGGTCCTCGCGGGGGCGTAAGCGCCTGCCGGATCCCTAAGTTTAAGGAGTATGATGTCCCCTCATTCTTCGCGTGAGTCCTCGTCCCACGAGTCTGTACCCCGCTTGTCGACCTCGCATGCGGTGACTTCCCCGACGGCTCGGTTCCGCAAGCCCGCGCAGCCGCTGGCGGCACGCTACACCGACCCCGCCCCGCGTTCGCTGCGCCCGGTTGAGGAGCCTGATTTTGCGCCGCGTATTGGCGAGCGCATCCTCTTTACCGGTGCGAGCGGCCTGCTGGGTCGTGAGAGCGTGCTGGCGTTGCTGCGTGCTGGCTACGATGTGCGCGTTTTTCAGCGTGGCGATTCGGGTATTGCGGCTCTGCTGCCCGATTCGGTGCGCCCGCGTTTTGAGCAGGTGCGCGGCGATATTACGAACGCGCAGGCTGTGGATCTGGCGATGACCGGTGTGAACGGCGTGGTGCATGCTGCGGCGAAGGTTTCGGTCAGCGGCGAGTGGGCTGATTATGAGCGCATCAACATTGAGGGTACCCGCACCCTGCTACAGGCGGCGCTGAACCATTCGGTGGGTTCGTTCCTGTACATTTCTTCGCCGTCGGTGGCTCATGCCGGTGCGGCAATTGTGGGTGATGGTGCCGGCGTGGCGTCCCCGGAGCACGCACGCGGTAACTATGCGCGTTCGAAGGCTGCCGCTGAGCTCCTTGCCCTGGAGGCGAACGGCACTCCCCTGCCCGGTGGCGGGGTTTTGCGCGTGGGTGCGTTGCGTCCTCACATCATGTGGGGTCCGGGCGATACCCAGCTGGTCGAGCGTATTCTGGAGCGTTCCGCCGCGGGCCGCCTGCCGCTGCTCTCCGGCGGTACGGGCCTGATTGATACGCTCTACATTGATAACGCCGCAGATGCGCTGGTGCGCGGCTATCAGCGCCTCGACGCTTTTGCGGGTCAGGCTCTGGTGGTGACGAACGGTCAGCCGCGCACTATCGCCGAGCTGCTCGGTGGTTTCTGTGAGGCGGTGGGCGTTCCCGCCCCGCGTTTCTCGGTTCCAGCGAAGGTTGCGGCTCTGGCGGGTAAGGTCATTGAGCGCGTGTGGGAGCGTCTGCCGAAGAACGTGACCGCCGGTGATGAGCCGCCGATGACGGAGTTCCTCGCCGAGCAGCTGTCGACCGCGCACTGGTTTGATCAGCGCCGCACCCGCGAGCTTCTACAATGGGAGCCCGCCGTGTCGATTGAGGAAGGCTACGAGCGCCTGGGCTTGTTCTACGGCGACAAATACAGCCGCTAAGCGCTTCTTTTCGGGGCGGCTCCCCCACCCATGGTTTCAACGAATAAAGTTTAAACAAATGCGGTTTAAACGAATGACGGCGTAGCTACATCCCCCTCCTGGGAGGAACGTAGCTACGCCGTCACGTGCATATCTAGCGTGAGTTTGTGCCTATCGTAAGCTCTTACCTATCGAGAGCCCTTAACTGATCGAGCACCTTGACCTATCGAGCACGTGGGGCCCGCTGGCAGTGCGGGCAACGGTAGGACGAGCGGTTCTGGAACGGTTCGCGCACGATCAGGGAGGTGCGGCCCGCCTCCGCGCAACGGTGGCAAGGCTCCCCAGCACGACCGTAGGCGTTCAGCGAGCGCTCAAAGTAGCCCGACTCGCCCAGCACGTTCACGTACAGGGCATCGAAGCTCGTGCCGCCCGCCGCCAGAGACTCACGCAGCACCTGGGTGACCGCCTCCAGCAGTTCGCGGGTCTGGGCGGCGCTGAGGGTGCGGGCGGGCTTCGCGTAGTGCAACCGCGCACGCCACAGCGCCTCGTCGGCATAGATATTGCCCACCCCGGAGATGACCGACTGATCCAGCAGCACCTTCTTAATGCCGCTGGAGGTGCGCAGGAACTTACGACGCACCGCCACGGGGTCAAAGAACTCGTCCAGCGGGTCGCGGGCAATGTGCTTAACCGCCTCGGGCACAAGAAAACGCTCAGGTACTTCGCTCTGTCCCAATTCACCCGGCGCTACTTCATTCGCTGCAACCGCCGAGGGTACGTCCGGCACCAGCGGGCTGAGGAACATGCCACCGAAGATACGCTGATCCACGAAGAGCAACCGTTGCCCGGTGCTTGCCCGGTTGGTGCTCGCCGCGCTACCGGTAGCTCCAGCCGGTCCTAGCTCGAGCGCCACGCGCAGGTGCCGCGGCTGCTCATCAAACGCCGCACGAGCCCCCAACTCATTACCCGAGTCGCCGCCCGAGTTGCTGTCCGATTCGCAGCCCAGCTCATCGCGCACGAGCAGCTGACCGCTCATGCCCAGATGCACCACGAGCGCCTCGTCGGCAAGCGTGCCGCCCGCCTCGCTCAGGGTCAGCCACAGGTACTTGCCGCGGCGGTAGGCACCGCGCAGCGCCCTGCCGGTGAGTGCCGCCTCAAAGTGGGCGGGACCGGGCAGGTGCCTGCGCAGCGAACGGGCATCGACCACGCGCACCGCCCGCACGGGCCGACCCAAGGAATGGTCGGCTAGACCTGCGCGGACGGTTTCTACCTCGGGCAGTTCGGGCATGAATTACCACCTCAACGGGATTGCAGGATCAAGAGCCCCGCAGAGTTAGCAGACCTGCAGGATGATTGAAGGAGCCTAAACCAGAACGCGGTACGCCTGCTCAGCGGCAAGGCGCTCCGCCTCCTTCTTGCTCGGGCCCACACCGGTACCGGCCTGCTGGTTCGCCACAATAGCGACCGCAGTGTACACGCGCGCGTGGTCGGGGCCCTCGCCGGTGACCTCATAGCGCACGTCTCCCCAACCGCGGGCGGTGGCGAGGTTCAGCAGCTCGGTCTTCCAGTCGCGTCCAGAGTTCAGGACCTTCTCATCATCGAGCAGCGGCGCAATCAGGCGCAGCACCAGGTCACGAGCCGCCTCGCGACCGCACTCCAGGTAAGTCAGGCCGAAAATCGCCTCCATGGTGTCGGCAAGAATCGAGTCCTTATCGGCGCCGCCGGTGTGAATCTCTCCCTTACCGAGCAGGATGTACCGGCCCAGATCCAGGTCGCGTGCTACCTTCGCCAACGCCACCGTAGACACCACCACGTGGTGCAGCTTCACGAGCTCACCCTCGGGCAGGTCGGGGTAGCGTCGGTACACTTCTTCAGCAATTGCCAGGGAAAGCACCGAATCGCCCAGGAACTCCAGGCGCTCGTTATGCTCCACCCCGGGGTTCTCGAAGGCGTAGGAACGGTGCGTTAGGGATAGCAAAAACGTCTCGGCGTCGATATCGACCCCGAGACGTTTACGCAACTCCCTAGTATCAACACTAGGAAATTCAAACATAAGGATTCACCGCTTCTTAGGCGTCTGCAACCTTACGGCCCTTGTACTCCAGGAACAGGGCGTTGCCTGCAGCGTCGGTTACAACCTTTGCCTGGTGGGGCAGGCTGTAGGTCACGCGACCGTTTTCAACGGTCTTAACCAGCTGGGGCACGGATGCCTTCCACTGGGAACGGCGTGCGCGGGTGTTAGCGCGGGACATCTTGCGCTTGGGAACAGCCACAGCTATCTCACAATCTCTAGTAACAACAATTTAGTTTTCGGTATCTGCGCCGAGCAGGCCCTGTAGGGCCGACCAGCGCGGATCCAACACCTCGTGATGATGCCCGGGGTCATCCTCCAGGCGCGCACCGCAATCGGCGCACAGACCCTGGCAGGTGTCCCTGCAAACAGGCTGGAACGGCAGTTGAAGGATTACTGCGTCCCGCAGAGCCGGTTCAAGGTCGATGGAATCATCCTCAACGGCGTACTGCTCATCTACTTCGTCTTCGGGGCCGCCAGCCGGGGCCTTCTCAAAGACGAAAAGCTCTTGAATATTGGCCGACATCTCGTAATCAATCGGATCCAAGCAGAGGCTACACTCGCCGTGTACATCCACAACGACGGAGCCGGTAACTAGGATACCATCAACAACAGACTCCATACGAATATCGAGGTCAATATCCGAACCCTCTTCCACGCCGATGAGCGTGTTACCCAGGTCTGCCGGTGCGGGCAGGACCTCAGTGAGAGTTTCCATGGTGCCGGGGCGGTGAATCAGGTTAGTAACCGATACCACCAGCGGCGATGCGTCTGCACGTGAAATGGCGTTTCTCCTTACGAAATGTATAAACCAAAGTCCCATTTTAGGGGTCATTCGCACCGTTAATCAAGATTAAGCGCCGTTTAAATCTCTTTAAGTGGCGCTCACCTCTTAAATATCCCCTTAAGGAGGCGCCGCGCGGCACTTAATCGGTCGGTCGGTCGGGGCTACTACTGGGGGACTTAAGTGCCCGGTCGGCGGTGCGAGTTATTCTGCCGGGGCAATACCGGTGGTCATGTCGGGCGTGTCGGATGGGCGCGCCCGCCGGTTTTGCCGGGCTCTCTACTAGGCGTTTTTCAGGGCGCGGGCGACCGCCTCCGGCACGAAGGGAGTCACGTCACCACCCAGCGACGCCACCTCACGAATAATCGTGGACGACACCGCACCGTAGCGGTCCTCACCCGCCAAGAACACCGTCTCAACCTGTGCCAGGTGGCGGTTCATGCTCGCCATCGGAGCCTCATAGCTGTAGTCCGTCGCCGAACGCAGACCCTTCACCAGCACCTTCGCGCCACGCTCCGCCGCATACTCGGCAAGCAGCACGCCCGGCGGAATCGGCTCCACGCTCACACCCTCAATGCCGAGCTCCTGCAGAGACTCACGCACCAGCTGCACACGCTCCTCCAGGGAGAAACGGTACTTCTTGGAGCTATTGTGCGCCACGCCCACGATCACCTCGTCAAAGAGCTGAGCGGCGCGGGCAATGATTTCCAGGTGGCCGTGGTGCACGGGGTCAAAAGATCCGGGGCAGAGGGCAATCATGGCGGTCCCTTCACGAATAAATATCAGACGTTGGAATGAGTAGATGCGGGCGGATTAGAGGGGTCGAGCTCGCGGGTGATACGCGAGCGCAGGCTGAGGCGGAAAGATCGGGCGGTGAGATGCGGCGGCAATCTTAGGCAGCGATTTTAGGCGGCGAGCTCTTCAGCGTCCTCGCCAGATTCGTTGTCGAACTCGTCGCCCGTCTGCTCCTCCACCTCGTCAGGCTCCACATAGTAGAGAACCGTCTCGCCGTGCTGACGGGTCGAAAAACAGTACAGGCCCTCGCCCCACACCGGCTCCGGGTCGCGCGAAGAACGCTCCACCACGACCACGGCACCCTCGGTGAGCTTGGGGGTCAGCGCCTGCAGCAGCTCGCTGACCTGCTCGTTCGGCATGGCGTAGGGCGGGTCAACAAACACCAGATCCCACGGCCCGGAGGCGGACTTCACGTAGGTCAGCGCCTGAGACTGCTGCACGCGCGCCGCAGAACCGGTAGCACCAGAAGAACCGGTGCGGCCCATCGCCTTCTCCACCGCGGCAACGTTCTTGCGAATCACCGCAACAGCCTTCGGGTACGTATCCAGCAGAGTCACGGAGGCGGCACCGCGTGAGAGTGCCTCGCAGCCCAGCGCACCCGAGCCACCAAAGGCGTCCAGCACGCGGGCGCCACGAATAATGTCGTAGCTCTCCAGCTTGGAGAAGAGGGATTCCTTCACCCGGTCGGTGGTGGGGCGAGTATTATCCCCCGGAACCGAGGCAAGGCGAACGCCTCCGGCAGCACCGGAAATAATACGGCTCATAGGTCTCTCCTCTTAACTAGTGCGGTGTGTTGACGTCAGGGTTTCAGCGAGTGGTGGGCAAGGCTGGTTGATGGGCGGAGCGGGCAGAGCGTTCTGCCCCGTTGGGCGCTTATCCCCTGCCGAGGAACGCCTCACGGTCAGCGTCCAGAGCGCGGTCAATCGTACGCGCCAACGACGGGTGCTTAGCCAGCGTCGGGTCCTTCTCCACCACCGAGCGGGCATCCTCGCGGGCACGCTCAATAATGTCGGCATCGGCGAGCGCCCGCAAGAACCGCAGGGTACTCTTCGAGCCCGATTGTGCAGCACCCAGAATATCACCCTCACGGCGCTGCGCCAGGTCGATGCGGGAAAGCTCAAAGCCGTCCGTGGTGGAGGCGACCGCATCCAGACGCTCTCGGGACACGCCGCCCTCCTCCTGGCGGGTAACCAGCAGGCAGGTGCCCGCATAGCCGCCGCGGCCCACACGACCGCGCAGCTGGTGCAGGCCAGAGATGCCGAAACGGTCGGCGTCCATGATGATCATGAGCGTGGCGTTCGGGACGTTCACGCCCACCTCAATGACGGTGGTGCTGATGAGCAGGTCAATCTCTCCGCGCTCGAAAGCGGTCATGACGGCGGTCTTCTCCGCCGGGTCCATGCGGCCATGCAGGGTACCGATACGCACGCCGACGAGGGCGTCCTCAGTGCTCAGGTAGGAGTACATGGAGGCGACCGAGGTCAGCTGAACCTTGCCGTCGCTACTCGCGCTACCGCCCTGACCGAAATAGCCCTGGGCTGAGTTGCCCGCGCCAGTTCCAGCACCGTTCAGGCTGGATGCGCCAAAGAACGCGGCGCCTTCCTCCAGGCTGTCGCCATCCTCCCCGATTTTAGGTACAACAACATACACCTGGTGGCCCGCGTCGATTTCTTCGCGGGCGCGCCTCCACAGCCGGGACGCCCAGGCGGGCTTCTCGGCGAGGGGCACCACGTGCGTTGAAATTTTCTGGCGGCCCGCGGGCAGGGTGTCGAGCACGGATACGTCCAGGTCACCGAACACGGTCATGGCGACGGTACGAGGAATAGGCGTTGCGGTCATGACCAGGCGGTGCGGCAGGGCGCCGCCGGTGCCGCGCAGGCTGTCGCGCTGCTCCACGCCGAAGCGGTGCTGCTCGTCCACGACGACCAGACCCAAATCGTGGAAGCTCACCTCGTCGGAAAGCAGGGCGTGGGTGCCAATCACAATCTGGGCGGTGCCGTCGGCGAGTTCCTGCAGTACCTTGCGCTTGGCGCGGGTGCCCATGGAGGCGGTCAGCAGGCGCGCGCGCACACGGCCGGATTCTTCCCCGCCGTCAATCGAGCCGTCAGCATCAGCAGGACCGTCAGCGTCAGAGCCTTCGGGCGCCGCCATATCCCCCAGAATGTCCAGCACCGAACGCAAATGCTGCTCGGCAAGCACCTCGGTCGGGGCGAGCATCGCGGACTGGCCGCCCGCATCGGCAACCTGCAGCATGGCGCGCAGAGCCACCACGGTCTTACCGGAACCCACATCACCTTGCAGCAGGCGGTTCATGGGCGATTCGCTCGACAAATCCGCGGCAATCTCAGCGCCCACCTTCTGCTGCCCCTCAGTCAGCTCGTAGGGCAGAACCTCAAGCAGCTGATCGGCGAGTCCACCCTCCACGGCGGGGCGCGGCTGGGTCAGGTGCGCGGCACGCACTGAATGCAGGCGGGCGAGCGCGCTCTGCAGCACGAACGCCTCGCGGTAACGCATCTGCGCCTGCGCGGCACGCCAAGTGTCCTCCGAGTCGGGGGTGTGCAGGGCGCGGTACGTCCACTCCAGGGACGGCACCTTGCGGGCGCGACGAATCGTGTAGGGTACCGGGTCTTCAAATTCTTTGAGCGGCACCTTTTCGAGTAGCTGCGCCATGTAGCCGCTAATGCGGTCGGTGGGCAGCTTCACGGGGGCGCGGTAGACGGGCACGGGGGCGGTGGCGGTGACGTCCGCGCCGGAGGCGTCCTTCGAGAGCAGGGCGTAGTGCGGGTTGGTGAGCGTGTACTCGCCGCGGTAGATGCCGACCCTGCCGGAGAACATCATGGTTTCACCCTCGCGGATTTCCCGGGCGGCGGTCCAAGCGTTGAAGAAGGAAAGCTTCATCTGCGAGCCAATGAGCACGCCCGCGCCGGGGTTCGTCATACTGGGCGCGGGCACGCCAAAGAGGCCTCCCTGCGCGAAACTATCCTGCGCAAAACTGTCCTGCGCGAACGAATCTTGGCCGTAGCTATCTGCGTAGCCGCTGTAGGAGGCGGGTTGCGCTCCCCTGCCCTGTGCCGGGTTCTGGGCAGCTGGGTTCTGCGTGGAGTTAGCGAGCGCATTAATGCGCGGGTTGTGCATCCCGGTTGCCTGCCAGTTCTGCGCGGGGGCGCCAGATACGCCGGGGCGGTTAGCGCGCCCGGGCACCACGGATACAGGGCCACCAGCGTTGAGGCCAGCGGCGCCAAAACCGGCAGCTCCAAAACCTGCGGGTGCGTCCTGCCCGGTGGCATCGGAGAGCCGGTCGGTGATGATCACTTCCGTGATTTTGCCGCGGCGCGCCGCCATGGTTCGGGTGCTCACGTGCACCACGCGGGCGATGATGGTGACGTCCTGGCCCTCAACGAGTTCGGCGAAGGAGCTGAGCTCACCTCGCGGCAGGTACTTGCGCGGGAAGTAATCGAGCATCTCCCCAACGGTGTGCAGGTCAAGGTGCGTGGAGATTGCCTTGGCACTGGGCGCGGGAAGGTACTTTTTGAGCGGCGCATTTTCGATGCGGTCTTCGGAGGCGTAGCGCGCCAGGGCGCGGCTCTTAGCCTCCGCGGCAGCTGATGCGGGCTTCGCAGCCGCAACCTTCTCAGTAGCTGCCTTCTTCGCGGAAGCTTTCTGTACAGGTTCCTTCTGTGCGGGAGCCTTCTTCGCCGGGGCTTTCGGCGCGGGCATTGCCTTCTTGGCGACGCTTTTCGGCGCGTCGGTTTTCGGTGCGGGGGTTTTCGGCGTAGCGGCCTTGGAATCAGCGACATTCGTCACCGAGGCTTTGGAAGCGGGAGCTTTCTTTGCGGGAGTCTTCTTCGCTACGACCTTTGTGGAGGCCGGTTTTTTGGGCGCAGGCTTATCAGCTTCTACTTCGGGCGTGCTCTTCTTCGGAGCAGGCTTCTGCTCGGCCTCTTCGCTCGCTTTCGTGACCTTCTGCGGGCGCGCCGAAGTAGCCCGCGCGGCAGTTTCGCTCTCCTGCGGGCTCGGCTTGTTCTGAGCTAGTTCCTTCTGAACTGTTTTTTTCTGAGCTGGCTTCTTCTGAGTCGGATTCTTCCGCGCGGGTGCTTTCCGAGCCGGTTCCTTCGGCTGATGTGCTTCCGACTGTTGTGCTTCCGGCTGAGTTGCCTGCCGCGCCGCCAACGCAATATCGACCAGCTCGTAGATAGCGTCGTCGGTCATGGTGTGCGCGGCGGGACCCAGCGAATGCTTAAGCGTCTTGAGCGCCTTACGGTAGGGTGCGCTAGCGCGCTGTGCCGCGCGTTCGCTCAGCTCGGCGCGGCTCACCTCGCCTCGGGCGTAGGCGGCAAGATCACGCACGGTCAGCTCGGCGGTGGTGCGGAGCTGCTCATCGCTCAGTAGCGGCGCATCTTTTGTCCCCTGCTGAGCTCGGGTCGCAGAAGCAGTACGGGTAGGCTCGACAACCGTTGGATCTACGGGCTCACCCTGCACTGCCTCAACCTTCGCAGGCTTGGTCTGTGAAGCCTTGCTCTTCGTAGCCTCAGCCATTGCACTTTTAGCCGACGCAGCTTTGACCGGCGCACTCTTGTTAGGCGCAGGCTCGGGAAGCCCCAAGTCCAGGGCTTCCTGCTGCGGGTTTACGGAACGTCGGGTGGGGCTCATGCGCCGCCCTCCGCACCGCACGCGTGGTCGGCGTGGTGACCGTCCGCCAGGGAGGAAATACGCTCATCCGACCACTGACCGTAGCCCATAATCAGCTCGCGGGCGGGGTCAATTTCGGGCACGTGCACGTGCAGCGCCCAGAGTCCAGCCGCCATGTCCAGGGGCGTAATGAGCAGACTGTCACCCATGGCTTCAAGTTCGGGGCGCAACTGCGCCAGGGCGAGGGGCTCACAGGTCAGCGTGCCCATGAGCTCCCAGCCGCTCTGCCCCGCATGTTCTGCGTGCTCACCTTCTACATGCTCGGCGGGTTCAGAGCCAGCCCGCGCCGTATCCACAGCTGAGGGCGCGCGCAGCATGGACTCCACCTGCGCCTCGCTCAGGGTTGCTCCCTCCCAGCGCGGGTTGGAGTGCACCACGGCAAGGTAGAAGCCGAGCGCGCCGGCATCCACGAAACCGGCAAGCTCGGGTGAGGGCGGGAACTGCGCGGTACGTTCCAGGGCGGCACGCATCAGCGCACGTCGACGCTCTTTCAGCGCCCCATCAGCGGCTTCTGCGTCCTGCGATGCATCGTAGTGTGCGTCCAGGCGGGCAAGCTCCACCATGACCGACAGCATCGTGGAGGGCACCATCTGCTCCCCCACGCTGGCGCGAATACGCTCAGCCGCGAACGCCATCGCGCGCGCCTCCGCGTGGGCGTACTCCAGCTTCACTTCGCGATGCTTCGGCAGGGATCCGCGAGCAATAACGCGCTCGTAGTCTGTCTCCAGGGCGCGCACGAGCGGCAGCTCATCGGCTGCGTCGCCGAGCTCCCGAGCGAGGTTTCCGGTCAGGAACCAGTAGCTGCGCACTGCCTCCAGCGCCCAGGCGCAGAGCAGGGTACCGGAGTTGCCGCGCGCCACGCGGGATGCGCGCATAATCGCGTGCTCGTAGATGCCGCCCAGCTGAATCCACAGGTGGGCGAGGGTTTCCTCTTCGGAGGCGCCCGCCGCCTCAGGCGCGTACGTGCCCTCCCCACCAGGATTTTCGTCAGCGGGAAGAACCTCGCTGGGCAAAATCTCGCCGGGCAAAGCATCACCGGGCAGAACCTGCTCCATGCCCCGCTCGAACTCTTCGGTCAGGGTCAGCAGGGTGTGGGCGATATTGGAGCCGGTGTCCTTATCGGGCACGGGGAACCCGTTGAGTTCGTTGAGCGCCTCACGGTAGCGTTCGATGGTGGTGCGGGCGGCGGTGGACCACGCTACGCCGAAGCGGTAGGCGCGCACGCAGGCGCGGCGGTAGATCTCGCGCTCTTCGGTGCGCTGGTTCTGTTCTGCGTTCACGCTACCCTCCTTATCAGCTTTGCGTGGTTCTCGGCTAGTTCCTGACTGATTTCCCGGTCATTTCCCGACCGATTTCTCAGCGCCCATGGTACGGGCAGAATCCAGCCTATTTCGTACTTCTATTCTAAGCAATTTCGGTTAAATGTACGGTATTGCCCGCCGCCCATCCCGCGGGATGAAAGCACAGACGGAACACAAACCGCCCGCACCTCGCGGCGCCCGGTGACTTGCGGTACTGGGTCAAGCTTCTACGCGGAAGCCCCGTAGTGTTCCCAGCCCATGCCGTCCAGGGAGCGGCCGTCCATCACGACCGCCGCGCCGGTCACCGCATTGTGGCGGCGTTCGGCACCGTAGAGTTCGGCGCTCAGACCACGCTCCGGGGCGTCCGCCACGCAGGTTCCCAGGGGCACGAACTCTTCGGGTACCTCACCGGGGAAGGTCGCCAGCAGGCCGTGGTCTTCTCCGCCGACCAGCACGAAGGTGCGCGCCAGGGATGCGGGGCTCTCCCCCGCCTCGTTGCGCTCACCAATCGCCAGCAGCAGGCGCGCCAGCGGTAGTAGCGGCTCGGCGAACGCATCCACGGCGGCGCGGTCGAGGCGCATCTGCACCCCGGAGGCAGCGGCGACTCGTCCAGCGTCCTTGACGAGTCCGTCGGAAAGATCCAGCATGGAGCTTGCCTGATGCTGGCGTGCCACCTCGCCGGCGGGGATGGGACTGACCGGGTGGTGTTGCGAGTCGACGGCGCGCTCGCAGACCGCAATCATGTGCGCGGCGTCTTCGGGGCTGAGGGTGCGGGCAAGCTCGATAAGACCCTCGGGAAGAACGCCACCAGGAAGAGCGCCAGTACCTTCAGCCTGCTTCTCAGTATGCTTTTGAGCCCACGCCCGGCTCACCGCCTCCAGCGCCGCCTCAGCATCTTGACCTGCGGCAATGGCACGCAGCAGTGCCATGGCGGGCAGGGAGAGCGGGTTGAGCAGCAGGCGCAGACCGGCATCGGACCAGGCGGTACGTCCCGCCAGGGCAATAGTGTCACCGGGGCGTGCGCCGGAGCGTAACACGGCGCGGTCCGTGTAGCCGAGGGCGGTGACGGTCACCGACATTTCGGTGGAGTCGCCAATATCGCCGCCGCCAATCACGCATTCGGTAGCTCCGCAGGCGTTGATTCCGTCTACAATGCCGTGGGCGAAGCCATCGATCCAGCCGTAAGGAGTGCTACCGGGCAGGCTCAAGGAGATGAAGAGGCTCACCGGGCGTGCGCCCATGGCGGCAACGTCGGCAAGGTTCTGGGTCGCGGCTTTGCGCCCCACATCGTAGCCGCTACTGCGGGCGGGTTCCAGAATGAACTCGCCGGCCTCACCCGCACGTGCGATACCGCCGGGCCACAGGTTCATGAAGTCCTGGTCCTCAACGAGAGTGTCGGTGGTGACCACGGTACGCTGACCGGGCGCGGGCGCGGCGAGGACGGCACAGTCGTCACCGGGACCCACATCGAGGGGCTCAATGTGCCCCGCCTGACGTGCCGTAGCGGCAACCTGCTCATTGTGGGCGTTGATAATCGGCATGAAGGCGCGCAGAACGCGGGACTCCCCCAGCTTTGAGAGAGGTGTCTCTCGCATGGGGTTGTCCCGCGTTTCGCTAAAAGTCTGAGGATTCACATCCTCTATTATCGCGTATTCTTACGCGTTATGTTCGCCTTATGCTCCGCGGCTGAAGTAGCGGATCGCCAGAGCAATCAGCACCAGACCGATGAGCGAGAAGAGAATCAGCGGTGCAATGCCGGAAAGTCCGGAATCGTCCGCATCCGCATTCTTCACGGCCTGTTCCTGAGCGGCGTTCGCACCATCAGCCTTTGTCACACTCTTTGCGGAGCGGCTGGCGCTAGCCGAGGTGGAGGAGCTGGGCGACTTCGAAGCCGATACCGAGCTTAAGGAGCTCGAGGGGCTTACCTCCTGGGAGTGGTCCTCTTCGGTCTTATTGCGCGAGAGGTATCCAGCAACCCAGTCTGCCGCGCCCGGGATGGAGTCATTCGAGCCGTTATTGGCTGCGATTCGTCCGAGGGTGGTGCCGCCAGAACGCAACGGATCGTCCTCGTTGTCATCAAGCCTGTCATTCGGTGCCTTGGTGCTCGGTGAAGAGCTTGAAGATCCCGATGAGGAGCTTGAGGATTCGGAGGATTTGCCCGGTCGCGGAAGCTCGATGGAGATGACGACATCTTCCCCCGAGGTTTCCTGACGGTTTCCAGGGACGGTCACCGGGTTGTTCGCCGGAGGAATCGGGGCAACAGGCTCAGTCTCAATCGGGGTAAGGGTCTTGGCGTCTGAGCTGTCCTTGGTGTCCTCTACCGGAGCTACGGGAACTACCGGAATCACGGGGATTTCTGCATCCTTAGTGGGTTCCTTGGAGGGTTCCTGAGTCGGCGCGGGCACTACCGGAGCCTGAGTCGGCTCCTCGGAGGGTGCTTCGCTCGGTTCCTTGCTCGGTTCCTGAGTCGGCTCGGGAGTTACGTCCTTGGTCGGCTCGGGAGTGGGTTCCGGATTCGGTTCCGGGGTTACGTCCTTAGTCGGCTCAGGAGTGGGTTCCGGAGTAGGCTCCGGTTCCGGGGTGGGCTCAGGATTCGGCTCAGGAGTGGGCTCCGGGGTCGGTTCAGGAGTAGGTTCCGGTTCCGGAGTCGGCTCTACCGTCGGATCAGGCGTGGGCTCCGGGGTCGGTTCAGGAGTAGGCTCCGGGGTCGGTTCAGGGGTAGGTTCCTGAGTCGGCTCTACCGTAGGCTCGGGAGTCGGGTCCTGAGTGGGCTGAGGGGTCGCGTCCTTGCTGGGTTCCGCGGTGGGCTCCGCAGTAGGTGCAACGGTCGGCTCAGCGGTAGGCTCAGCAGTCGGGGTTGCGGTAGGAGCAACACTCGGTTCAGCACTTGCACTGGGAGCTACAGTCGGCGTAGCGCTAGGCTCAGCAGTTGCTTCCTTCGAAGGCTCTACGCTAGGACTCGCCGTAGCGGTAGCACTCGCAGAAGCGGAAGGCTCAGCAGTGGGCTGCGCAGTAACATCCGGAGTAGGCGTCGCGTCCGGAGTGGGAGTAGCACTCGCAGAAGGTTCAGCACTGGCGGTGGGCTGAGCACTCGAAGAAGCGCTAGGCTGAGCGGTGGGCTCTGCCTGCGCATTGTCAGTCTTATTGTCTCCCTGAGCGGTGGGCCATGCGCTCACGGTTGCAAGCGTAGGTACTGCCGTCTGAGAGGAAGATGCCGCGGTCGCGGCGGGGTCCAGGGTTTGGCCTGCGGTGCCGACAGGGTTCGGCGGAAGCTGTGACGCTGCCTCCTGCACATCTTGAGCAAATGAGGCTACGTATGGGCTTCCGGAAGCAACCAGTGCTGTCGCCAGACTCGCAGAGACCACCTTACGGTTTCGTTTTCCCAAAGGTTGTCCTTGACTTTCTGATACGTTGTGAGTGAATAGATACCCAATCGCTAGGGCAGATTGGATATGCCTTCGTCTATTCTACCGAATCGGCTTTTTCTTCATTACTCATTTTAGCGCTTTCATACCAATCTTTGAGCTTCAAGATGTGCAAAGACTATCAACAACACCTTTTCATCACTCAGAAGCATCATTTCATGCACTTACGAGCAGAATTACGTTTCACCTTATCAACACCGCTTTAAAACTTGCACTCCCCCATTCAAGTAGCTCTAAGGCAGGTGCAAGTGATTTTTCTCATGAGTGAATCTAGAGCGATTCTCATCAGCATATCTGCGGAAAATACGTACCAATTCCCCGTTTTCCCCAGCGATCAACTTACCAGCCGCGCAAAAAAGCACCCCGGTACAGACTCTCAAGAATCCGCACCGAGGCGCCTTACAGCAGGGGTACTCCCCCACCGTTAAATATTCATACGCTGAGCGTCAGCTCAAGAACTTAGCCCGCTCAAAACTTAAGCACTCTCTAAAACTAGCGCAAAACTATCGCAGACCCAGGGGGCGTTCCATCGCCAGGGTCAGCAGCTCGCTAATCAGATCAGTGTAGGAAATACCGGTGTTCTCCCACATGGTCTTGTACATCGAAATCGGGGTGAAGCCGGGCATGGTATTCACCTCGTTAATGACCAGGCGGCCATCCTCGGTGTAGAAGAAGTCCGCACGCGACAGACCCTCGCCATCCAACGCCAGGAACGCCTTCACAGCCAGCTCGCGCAGACGGTCCTGCACATCCTGCGGCAGGTTTGCCGGGCACACGGTCACAGCGGACGACTCAGAAACGTACTTCGCTTCAAAGTCGTAGAAGCCGTGGTCCTCGTCCACAACCTCAATCTCGCCGGGGTAGGACGCGCGGGGCATCTCGCCGTGGTGGCCGTCGAGCACAGCGCACTCAATTTCGCGGCCCACAATACCGGCCTCAATAATGATCTTCGGGTCGTGGCGGCGTGCCTCTTCAATCGCGGGCACAAGCTCCTCCACAGAATCCACCTTGGTAATACCGAAGGAAGAACCCGCGCGGGTCGGCTTCACAAACATGGGGAAGCCCAGCTTCAGCACACGCTCCAGAATCTGCTCGCGGTCCTCGTGCTCCCACTGGCGGTTGGTGATGACCTCGTAGGGGCCGACCTCCAGGCCAGCGGACTCGAAAGCAACCTTCATGAAGTGCTTATCCATCCCCACAGCGGATGCGGTCACGCCGCAACCCACGTAGTGCAGGTCAGCCATTTCCAGCAGACCCTGCACGGTGCCGTCCTCGCCGAAGGGGCCGTGCAGCAGCGGGAACACAACGTCCACCGGCGCGGTGCGGGTAACGTTACCCTCAGCATCCACCAGGGTCAGGCGGGAATCGCCGGCGCCCATCGGCAGGAACACCTGCTGGGTACCCTCGGGGAACTCTGCGGTACCGCGTGTGCCAGCAGTCAGCTCGGCAAGCTGCTGCTCATCGGTCAGGTACCAGCGGCCGTCACGGGTAATACCGATAGTGATGACGTCGTAGGCGGTGCGGTCAATAGCGCCCAGAACGCCGGCAGCAGTAATGAGCGAAATCGGGTGCTCGGAGGAGCGGCCACCGCACAGCAGGGCGACGGTCTTCTTCTCGGTCATATATTTCTCCTAGTCAATGTTCCCCTACCCTTAGGTCCGGAAGGTGGAACGGCAATGCGTCAATAATCCTAACGCACGAATACCGTCGCGGTCACTGATGCGTTTCTCACGCACCGGTTTTCCGCAACGGTATCCGTCCTTGGATGTTTACATTCAATCTTCTTCTAGTATGTCCTGGCACACAACCCGAATCAAGGGGTGCCCGCACACCAGAAAGCTTCAAAACCTAGTGGCTCTCATGCTTGAGGCGGCGACCCAACAACTGAGGCGCCAACTCCTCAATGCCAATACGGCCCGAAAGCACAGCCACCACAGCCTCAACAATGGGCATCTCCACGCCGTGACGACGAGCCAACTCAGCCACCACCGGCGCCGACTTAATCGACTCAGCGGTCTGGCTCATATGCTCGTGCAGGCGGTCAGGGGTAACACCCTGAGCCAGCAGGCGGCCCGCCGTGTGGTTACGAGACAGCGGTGAAGAGCAGGTCGCAATCAAGTCACCCATACCGGCAAGACCGCTCATCGTCGCAGCCTCGCCGCCCAACGCCACCGCCAGGCGGGTAATCTCCGCCAGACCGCGCGTCATAATGGACGCCTTCGAGTTATCGCCGTAATTGCGGCCCTCGCAAATACCCACGCAAAGGGCAATCACATTCTTCACCAGGCCACCAATTTCGGTACCCACCACATCCGTGTTGGTGTACGGGCGGAAGTACGCGCACGCAATCGCGTGAGCAACAGACTCAGCCACCGGCAGGGTACGAGCCGCAACCACGGAGGCGGTAGGCTCCTCCCCCATGATTTCCTTCGCCAGGTTCGGGCCCGAGAGCACGCATACGCGGTGCGGAATATGGCCAATCGCGCGCAGATCAGCACCGCGCAGAGCCATGGATTCTTCCAGCTCCTCGGTAATGACCTGCGACATGCGCAGACCCGTACCGGTCTCCAGGCCCTTCGCCAAAGACACCAGCATGGCGTTCGACTCAATATAGCGGGCGAAGCTCTGCAACTGCGAACGCAGAACCTGCGCGGGCAAGGCAAGAACCACAATATCGGCGCCGGTCAGCGCCGCGGGGGCATCCGCCGTGAAGTGCATGTTATCCGGCAGCTTCATTCCCGGAAAATAGCGGGCATTCTCGCGGGTGCGTTCGCACTCAGCCATCACCTGCTCATCACGACCGATGAGGGTCACGCGGGTGTTATCGCCGCGCTCGCGGGCAGCATCCGCCGCGATCTTAGCGAAAGCGGTGCCCCAGCTACCGGCGCCGAGCACCGCAATAGACTGTACGGTTGCCGGAGGGGTAAATTCAGGGCTTGCTGCGGGGGTGCGTCCAAAGAAGGTCACGAAAACACCATCTTCCTTGTGAGGTCCTTGGATGAGGTCCTTGGGTGAACCCCCTGATAGGTGCCCGGTCGGGTACCTATCGGGGCTCTCAATGGTTCCCAGCGGGAATACTACTTTTCGTCCGGTTCGCCGAGCGCGCCACCGACCGGACCGGAGGGGGTGCCGGGAGCTTCACGACGCTTCGTGCGCGGGTTCCAACGACCCTCAGGAGCTTTCTCGCCGCGGATTTTCTCCAGCTCGGCGGTAATAGCGTCCAGCATCGCGTCGGTGACCACGCCCAGTTCGGTGCGGGTGTGCTTAGCCTCGGGGCTGGCGTCCTCAACGAGGGAGGCGATGTCCAGTGCCTTACCAACCTTCACGCGGACGGTCTTGCGCGGGAACAGCGAAATCTTACGCTTCTCCTTGATGCGGCCGTCCTCGCCGGGCTCATCCACGTAACCGAGAATCTGCTCATCACCCCAGTGCGCCACCGGGAAGACGGGCGCACCGGTCGCAAGCGCCAAACGAGCCGCGCCGGTACGCGCCTGCATGGGCCACAACTGCGGATCGTGGGTGGTGGTGCCCTCCGGGAAAATCACGACGGCACCGCCAGCCTCAACAATCTTGCGGGCGGTAATCAGGGACTTACGCGCATCCACCGAACCGCGAACCACAGGAATATGCGCGAGCTTGCGCATAATGTAGCCGAGCACGGGAGCGCGGAACAGCGAATCCTTCGCCAAGAAGCGCGGCAGGGCGCCCTCAACGAAAGCAGGGAAAGCCACGGTCACCGGGTCAAGCTCGGTGGTGTGGTTAGCCACGATAATGTACCCGCCGCTCTTGGGCAGGTTCTCACGGCCGGTAATCTCAACGCGTGCGATGAGCTTGTACAGCCCGCGCGCAGCGTTACCGAGCACCTTGTACAGAGCATCACCGGAGGCGGTGGGCTCAATCTCAGGCAGAGCCTGCTTTCCCTGCTGTCCGCTCACTAGTCCTGAACCTCAACTTCCTCGGGCTCAACAACGACGATTGCCGCATCGGGCTTGGGAGCCTTCGACGCCTTGCGTGCCAGCACCTCAAAGTTGGCACCCAGGCCCTTGAGCTTCTCCTCAAAGTTCTCGTAGCCGCGAGCAATCAGCTCAACACCGCTCACGTGAGAGGTGCCCTTAGCCGCCAGAGCAGCAATGATGTGGGAGAAGCCGCCGCGCAGGTCCGGAACCTCAATGTCGGCACCGGTCAGCGGGGTGGGGCCAGAAATAATAGCGGAGTGGCCGTAGCCCTTACCCTCGAAACGGCAGGGTGCACCGCCCACGCAGTCACGCATGACGACAATATCTGCACCCATCTGCTTCAGGGCGTTGGTGAAGCCGAAACGCTCCTCGTACACGGTCTCGTGCACAATGGACGCGCCCTTAGCCTGGGTCAGCGCCACAACGAGGGGCTGCTGCCAGTCGGTCATGAAGCCGGGGTGCACATTGGTCTCAAAGACGATGGGCTTCAGCTGGGCACCGGGGGTGCGCTGAGCCGGGTGGGTGAAGCGGATACCCTCGGCGGTCACCTCGTACAGGCCGCCCATCTTGCGGAACTGGTTCAGGAACGCAGTCATATCCTTCTGAGCTGCGCCGCGCACGAAAATATCGCCGCCGGTAGCCAGAGCCGCAGAAGCCCAGGAAGCGGACTCGTTGCGGTCGGGCAGGGACGCGTGATCGTAGCCGGTCAGCTCGTCCACGCCCTCAATGACGATGGTGCGGTCCTCGTTAATGAAGATGATGGCACCCATCTTCTGCAGAACAGCAATCAGGTCAATAATTTCGGGCTCAATCGCTGCGTTGCGCAGGACGGTCTTACCCTTAGCGCGCACACCGGTGAGCAGAACCTGCTCGGTAGCGCCCACGGAGGGGTAGTTCAGCACAATCTCTGCACCCTTCAGGCCCTCTTCGGGAACGATCAGGGTGGTGCCGGTTTCATCGTCCTTCTCAACGACCGCGCCGAACTTGCGCAGTGCAGACATATGGTAGTCGATGGGGCGGTCACCGATCTTGCAACCACCCAGGTTGGGGATGCGTGCGGTACCGAGGGTGTGCAGCAGCGGGCCCACCATCAGAATCGGGATGCGGGAGTTACCGCCGAAGAGCTGAATCTCCTCTGCGTTCTTTGCAGCGGTGGTTGCATCCTGTGCGGGGTTGAGGGTCAGAACACCAGCTTCGCGGTCGTAGTCGACCTTTGCGCCGTGCAGCTCCACGAGGGTGGTAACGATTTCGACATCGCTCAGGTCGGGGACGTTACGCAGGGTCGAGGGGGTCGAACCGTGCAGTGCTGCGACCATCGCCTTGGGCACCAGGTTCTTGGCGCCTCGAACGTGGACCTCACCAACGAGCGGAGTGCCACCTTCAATGCGAAGCTTGCTGATGTTCTCAGTCATTAAAAATCCTTTGTGGAGTCGGCTGGTTTAGGCCGAACTTTAACAGTGTGCCGATACGCCGCGTTCTCATACGCTCATACGTGCCGTGCCCTCTGCCGGTAGCAGGGTGAAACGGGCGCATATATTCATCATTATTCTAAGCCCTGCGTAAAGGTGCTCCAAACACTGAAGAGCCTTTGGAACTCGTGACTGGGATTTTGCTCCGTTGTGTGTGTGATAAACCGCTCTGACCCCTCCAGATTCAGTGCCGGAAAAAACAAAAAGATACACAAATATTCACAACAATGCAAACATTTTCTGGTTCTTCACCGAAATTTGACGCCAGTTTCGTCTTTTTGACGCACGAATTTGAACTTGAGAGTAACCTCCCCCCTACAATAACGTGCACACTCTTACCCGCTGAACGGCGCCTCCACTCTCACCGAGGAGCCAATCGGCTCTCAGCTGCGGCATCTGCGCCGGCATTGCCGTTGCTCCATGCAGTACGGAGCCTCACGGCAGGGAACGGGCGTGTATTCACTGCATAAACCCTGCGATGGCGCCCAACCACAACGGTTCGGCTTCCTGACTCACTTCAACTTCAAAAATTCACCTCAACATCACCGTAAATATTCGAAAGTCAACTAAAAACCAGGGCACATCGCAACCAACCACAGGTTATTTCGCGGCTGCATCCGCGAAACAACCGGAGGACCCAATATGACACATCACAACACTGCATCACGCATTTCACGCCGCCGCCTCGTACAGGGTGCGGCATGGAGCGCCCCCGTTATCATCGCCAGCACAACCGTCCCTGCATGGGCGGCAAGCGGCGAGCCCACCTGTTCCCCCGCCCTGACCCTCAAGCCGACCGCAACCGGCTTCGACGACAAGGCTGGTGCATACACCGAATGGCTCGTCCCTGAAGGCGTTGGACGAGTACGATTCGACCTCGTGGGAGGTGCCGGCGGTGCCGCATCTTCCTTCACCCCCAGCTACCTGACCGACGTCACGAACGCATCCCTAGCTGGCGGCGGTGCCGGCGCGCAGCTCAGCGGCGTTCTGGCGGTCAAGCCCGGCGATATCCTGCGCGTCTGGGCGGGTAACGGCGGCGTCGGCTCGGCGTCCGGCGCGAAGCCCGCACTCGGCGGCGAAGGCTACGCAGCGGGCGGCGACTCCACCGGCTCCAGCACCGCAACCGGCACAGCGCAGGTAGTGGGTACTAACAGCGGCTACGTGTACGGTGCATCCGGCGGCGGTTCCTCCGCGGTCGAGCTCGTCCGCGACGGCGCAGTCACCGTCGTAGCCGTTGCGGGTGCAGGTGGCGGCGGCGCACAGCTGGGAACCCTCACCACCCACCAGAGCTTCTTCGATACCCAGCCCAAGGATCAGCTGAACCCGGCACTGCGCGTGGCACTGGACAGCCGCGACGCATCCACCACCGCAGGCGGCAGCGCAGGCGGCGACCTGGGCACCGACAACACCGGTCAGGGCGGCATGCTCATGGCAAGCCCCTACCAGGAATTCATGCCCCTCGACGAGGACGACAAGACCCTCGACATGCGCCTCATGGTCACCGGCGGTACCGCTGGTCGCTCCGGCGTCGCGGGTACCCTCGGTGAGGCATTGATCGGCGTCCTCGACGAGAACAACGAGCTGAAGCTCCTGCCCATGTCCGAGCCCTGGTTCGATTCCTACGATTTCCCGCGCTACTACCGCTACGAGGGCGACTCCGTGAGTGAGAAGGAGAAGGGCACCGGCGGTGCGGACGCTACCGGCTCCTACCGCGGTAAGGGCGGCTCCGGCGCGTTGCTCTCCCACACCTACGGCAAGCTCTCCCTCACTTCCGTAGCATCCGGCGGAGGCGCCGGCTACGGCGGCGGCGGCGCAGGCCTGAACATCTGGACCGTCGGCGCGTACTACGAGAGCGTTTTCGGCCGTCAGGTGCAGTTCGAGAGCGAAGGAAACATCTACTCGCTCAGCTCTCTGAGCAGCGGCGGCGGTGCAGGCGGCAGCTACATTAACCACGAGGTGGTTTCTGACTTCGCTCTTGCCACCGCGCAGAACGCCAACCCGACCGCGGACGTGCGCTCCCCCGGTTCGGCGGCGCTGTACAGCTGCACCGAGAACGCAACCCTGAACACCCCCATCACTGAGGGCGCCTAAGCTCTAGGTATTGAATAAATGCGCCTCCCCGGAAGCTGATGCTCCGGGGAGGCGCTTTTATATGTGTGCCGAGGTTTTGGTACGTAAAGGTTCGGATGCAGAAAAGCTCGAAGGCGGCGACTGATTTAGTCGCCGCCTTCGAGCTTTATACCTCTAGGTTTTAGAGCGCTCGGCTGAGAGCTCCCCTATTTAGAGTTCCTGGGTGCGGGGCATCCAGGAGGGGCGCTTCGCCTCGTACGCCTCAATAGCCTCGAGGTTCTGCAGGGTCAGACCAATGTCGTCCAGGCCCTCCATGAGGCGCCAGCGCACGTAGTCGTCAATTTCGAAGGGAACGACCAGCGCGCCCACGGTTACGGTCTTGGATTCCAGGTCAACGGTGATTTCGGTGCCGGGCTCGTGCTCCAGCGCATTCCAAATCAGCTCAATATCGTCCTGTGCAACCTGTGCGGTGACCAGGCCCTGCTTACCGGAGTTGCCGCGGAAAATATCGGCAAAACGAGCAGAAATAACGACCTTGAAACCGTAGTCGCGCAGCGCCCACACGGCGTGCTCACGGGAAGAACCGGTACCGAAGTCCGGACCCGCCACCAGCACGCTGCCGTGCTTGTAGGGCTCCTGGTTCAGGACGAACTCGGGGTCCTTACGCCAGTTAGCGAAGAGGGCATCGTCGAAGCCGGTCTTGGTCACTCGCTTGAGGTAGACGGCGGGAATGATCTGGTCGGTGTCAACATTCGAAGAACGCAGCGGCACGCCAATGCCGGTGTGCTTAATAATGGGTTCCATAATGGCTCCTTAGCTATAGCGGCGTGCTAGGCCACGACGTCGGACGGGGCGGACAGGGTACCGCGCACAGCGGTTGCGGCGGCAACCACCGGGGAGACAAGGTGGGTGCGGCCACCCTTGCCCTGGCGGCCCTCAAAGTTACGGTTCGAGGTGGAGGCGCAACGCTCACCGGGTACCAGCTGGTCGGGGTTCATGCCCAGGCACATGGAGCAGCCGGCGAAGCGCCAGTCGGCACCGAATTCCTTGAAGACCTTGTCCAGGCCTTCTGCTTCTGCCTGTGCGCGGACCTTCTGGGAGCCGGGCACGACCATCATGCGTACGTTCTCAGCGATGGTGCGGCCACGCACAATGTCTGCGGCGGCGCGCAGATCCTCGATGCGGGAGTTGGTGCAGGAACCCAGGAAGACGACGTCCACGGGGATTTCCTTCATGGGGGTGCCCGCCTCCAGGCCCATGTATTCGAGGGCGCGTTCTGCTGCGACCTTGTCGTTCTCGTCCTCGAAGTCGTCCGGGGAGGGAACGGCGTGACTCAGCGGAATACCCTGACCGGGGTTGGTACCCCAGGTGACGAAGGGTTCGAGCTCGTCGGCGTTGATGAAGATTTCCTTGTCGAAGACGGCGCCTTCGTCGGTGGGCAGGCTCTTCCAGTACTCGACCGCCTTGTCCCATTCTTCGCCCTTGGGTGCGTGCTGGCGACCCTTGATGTACTCGAAGGTGGTCTCGTCGGGGGCGACCATGCCGGCGCGTGCGCCCGCCTCAATGGACATGTTGCACATGGTCATGCGGCCCTCCATGGAGAGGGAGCGGATTGCGGAGCCGCGGTATTCAAGCACGTAGCCCTGACCGCCGCCGGTGCCAATCTGCGCGATGACGGCGAGGATGATGTCCTTGGCGGTCACGCCGGGCTTGAGGGTGCCTTCAACGTTGATTGCCATGGTCTTGAAGCGTGCCAGGGGCAGGGTCTGGGTTGCCATGACGTGCTCCACCTCGGAGGTGCCAATACCGAACGCGAGAGCGCCGAACGCACCGTGGGTGGAGGTGTGGGAGTCGCCGCAGACGATGGTCATGCCGGGCATGGTCAGACCGAGCTGCGGGCCGACCACGTGCACGATGCCCTGTTCCTCGTCGCCGAGGGAGTGGATGCGCACGCCGAATTCCTTGGCGTTGCGGCGCAGGGTCTCGATCTGGGTGCGGCTGGTCAGGTCGGCGATGGTGCCGAAGATGTTGTCGGTGGGGGTGTTGTGGTCCTCGGTGGCGATGGTCAGGTCGAGGCGGCGCAGGGGGCGGTTCTCGATGCGCAGACCTTCGAATGCCTGGGGCGAGGTCACTTCGTGCAGTAGCTGCAGGTCGATGTAGAGCAGGTCGGGCTTGCCGTTTTCACCGGGGACGACGACGTGTGCGTCCCAGACTTTTTCTGCCAGGGTGCGCGGACGGGTGCCCGCGGTGGTTGCGTTCTGTTCGCTAGTCATGCTTTCTCCTGCTTGATGCGTTCCTACGGTGGATGCGTTCGGGGTGGTGCGTGCCGCTGGTTTTGGGGATTGAGAGGCGGATTATGTACCCGATGGGACCCTCAAACCGGTATTTCCCTGCGGCGTGTCGCACATTTTTTCACGGATTCTTAGCCTGTGAGACGGCCTAGAAACACCCCGAACCAGCGAGTGTTTTTGTGTGGGTTTATTCTATGACTCCAGGGTATTTTTGCGGGATTACCCGCATTTTTCTGCGACTTTTCGCATATTTTCACCCATAAACCCACATAAACACTTATTATGAAAAGTTCATAATTTATCCCGTAGGGGGTGATTCCATCTTCAGCTCTGCACCCAAAAGAGTCCATGAAGTCCGGGGTATCTTTCATATTCTGAGATAGAATATAAGAATGACTCCTTCCGCCTCACGTTTTAACGCACACGGAATGCGTCACCCCAACGCATCCACACACCACAACGCACCGATTGTCGACCCCGTCAAGCCGCCCGAACACATGGCCGCCGACGAGCAGATGGTAGAGGTACACTCCCACGGCTCCTCCGGCGTTGGCGTGCTCGACAAGGCGACCCTCATCCTTGATTGCCTCGAGGCAGGACCCGTATCCCTGGGCGACCTCGTCAAGGCAACCGGTCTGGCGCGCCCCACCGCGCACCGCCTCGCCGTGGCACTGGCACACCACCGCCTCGTAGCCCGCGACGTGCAGGGACGCTTCATGCTCGGCCCCCGTCTGACCGAACTCGCATCCGCAACCATTGCTGACGAGCTCATCACCGTGGCAGACCCGATTCTGCAGAAGCTCAGCCTCGAAGCTGACGAGTCCACCCAGCTGTACCGCCGCCAGGGCGACTGGCGCGTGTGCGTTGCGACCGCTCCGCGCCCCTCCGGCATGCACGAATCTATTCCGGTCGGTACCCAGCTGTCCATGCAGGCTGGTTCCGCCGCCCAGGTTCTGCTCGCGTGGGAAGACCAAAATCGCATTGTTGAAGGTCTGCGCGATGCGCACTTCAGCGCCGCCATGCTCGCGGCTGTGCGCCGCATCGGCTGGGCGCAGTCCGTGGGTGAGCGCGAGCGCGGTACCGCCTCGGTTTCTGCTCCGGTGCGTGCCCCCGGCGGCAAGGTCATTGCGGCTGTGTCCATTTCGGGCCCGATTGACCGCATGACCCGCCAGCCGAACCGCAACTACCCCGAGCTGGTCGTTAAGGCTGCTCAGGCGATTACGGACGGTCTGCGTGAGCTTGCGGCGTCTCAGCAGGCGCCGTGCGCTGAGGCTTCTGACGAAGACTAAGCTTCAGTAGCGTATAGATTTAATGGAAGAATCCCTCCCCGCCTCGATTGAGGTGGGGAGGGATTCTTCTGTGCGCGCTTTGAGTCTGCCGGACGGTTCGGCTAGATGTCCAGCGCCTTGCGGTATGCGTTCAGGCGCTTTGCCTCCTGCTGTATCGGTGCGACCACGCAGGTCTGTACTGCCTTCTCCACGCCGGTCTGCAGACGGCCCCGCAGTTTGCGTGCGTAGTAGCGTGAGCCCATCGCGGTGAGTAGCCTGCCCACGCCCGCCGAGGCGATACCAAGCAATACGCCCAGCAGCAGAAGCAGGGTCGGCAGGGGTACCGGGGAGCCTTCGGGGGTCGGGGCGGGCGGTAGCTGAATCTGCAGGTACGCCATGCCGGAGATCAGGGTCAGCCAGGCGACACCCACCAGGGCGCTGAGTAGCGCAATCCACTGTAGGGCGTTGAAGATGACCCAGGGGGCGCGGGTGCGGCCCAGACCGTAGTCGATGCGCACCATATCGCGTTCGAGCAGGTCGGGTAGCTCTGCCTCGCGGGAGAGGGCGGCTTCCTTCATGCTGCGCTTCCAGGGTTCGTCGATGCGGTTCGCCATCTGCTTGCTGTACTGGCGCACGGCGTTTGCCATGCCCGCCTTCTGTGCGGCGCTCAGCGGAGGTAGTGAGGATGCCACCAGCTCGGGTGCATTCTCGCTATCGGGGCCGAGCATTCCCTCGAACTTCTCAGCCTTGGATTCGCTCTTCTTCTCGTCCTGCTGTCCCAGGTGCAGGCGGCGCAGGGGGTCGGCCTTCAGTCGGCTCATCCAGCGGGTGAGAATCCAGCCGGTGTGCTGACCCGCCGCGCGGCGGTAGGAGGCGGTTGCCGCCTGCAAAACCTGCTCGGCATGGCTGGAGGTGTAGCATGCCTGCACGAGCTTCCGTTCCGCCTCGAGGGCGTAGGCTCCGGCGAGCACTGTGCCCTCTCCCCCGGCGTAGGTGCGCAGCTGGGAGGCGGTGGCGTGCAACTGCGCGTCGGTTCGTTGCAAGGACAGGCTCTTGGCGGCGGCTACCTGGGCGAGCAGGTCTCGGAGCACCTCGATACCCTCACCGGTTCGGGCGGAAACGGCGATGGGTGCGGCGAGCAGGTGCGCATCAGTACCCTCAGCCTGGAGCAGGCGGGTGAGGGAGGCGAGCACGGCGGGTACTTCGGCGGGTGCGAGCTTGTCCGCTTGGTTGAGCACGCAGAGCGCCTGCGCACCGGAGGCGGCAAGCGGCACCATGAAGTCGCGGTGGATGACGGCGTCGGCGTATTTTTGGGGGTCGACGACCCAGACGAGCACGTCCACGTAGCGCATCATGCGGGCGGCGAGGTCGCGGTTGGTGGTGGTGACCGAGTCGAAGTCGGGCATGTCCAGCAGGATGAGTCCGCCGGTGCGGGTGCGCATTTCGCCGCGTCCGCCGACGGCTCGGCGGATGCGGTTGAAGAGTCCAGGTGCGGGTTCGGTGACGGCGTTGGGTGCCGCTACTCCCCCGCCAGCCCCGTTACCCTCGGTTGCTTCTCCTTCGGCGGTGAGCGCCTGAGTTTGCGGGTAGACGCGCTTGTCAATGCCGAGCCAGTCGAGTAGCTCTTCGCTGCCTTCTGCCTCCCAGATTGCCGCCTGCACGGTGGAGGTGGTCGGGCGCGTGGGTGCGGAGAGGGCAATATTCTGCCCGGCGATGGCGTTGAAGAGGGTGGATTTGCCGCTGCCGGTCGCGCCGAAGAAACCGATGACGGTGTGTTCGGTGGAGAGTTCGCGGCGCTGGCTAAGGCGTTCGAGGGTTTCGGCGGCGTCGAGCAGGACGGTTTCGGGGACTCGTCCTTCACCGTAGCTGATGGCTTCCTTCAGGGATGCGACGGAGCGCGCGAAGGGCGAGGTCGCCACGGCGGGGGTGGTGCCCGGGGCGGCGCCTCGTTCGGTATGGCGCTCAGCGGCTTTGTTCTCAGGTTTGTTCTCGGGGGTAGTCATAGTGCGTTTTCTTCGTCTGTGGTGCGCGGTGTGGGTTATCTGCTGACAGGCGGTTGAGCGCGCTGCCCTTAACTATGCCGTAGCCGACCAGGGGGTCTGTGCGCCCTGTGTCTGTGCGCTCTTTGCCTGGGCAGCCTGGCTCTGAGCACTCATTTCTGCGGCGATTTTCTGCACCTGCTCGGCGGCGCGGTGAATGTCCTCGGCGTCAGCCTGCGGGTCGGTTTCTTCCAGTACGGCGGTGAAGGGCTGAGCGTGCTCGGTGAGCAGATTCGCCATGCGCTCGAGCAGGTCGGTGCGGGCGCGGGTTGCCATGCGGCGCACCGCATCCTCACCGAAGATGGACTCGAGCAGCTTGGTGCCGACCACGCCGCTACCGCCCGCAATACCCGCCTCAATACCGGTAATGCCGCCGGTGAGGCTGAACGCGGCGACCATGAGCATCACGGCGGCGGCGTTCACGCCCAGGGAGAGGAAGCGGGCGCGTTTGCGCTTGTCGGCGCCTTCTTCTCGGATCATTTCGAGCACGGAACCCTGCCAGAGGCGAATCTGCTCAGCAACAGCTGCGGAGAAGATATCCTCGGCGGACTGCACCTCGCCCTTCGCTTCGCCGTCTGTAATCTGTTCGACCGCAGCTGAGACAGCCTGCGGCGCGGCAGGGACAGCCTGCGGCGCATCAAGGCGCGCCAGCAGGGAGCGTCCGGCGCGGCTGGCACGCCAGCGGGTGCGGGTGTTTTCGGAGGCGCGGGCGGCTGCATCCAGCACGACGGCGTGGATGCCGCTTTCGAGGGCGTCTTCTACCTTCTGGGCGGCAGCGGGCTGACCGCGCAGTGCGGAGCCGACGCGGTCGCGCAGGCGACCGATGGTGCTGTCGAGGGAGCGGAAGAAGTCGCCGGTTCCCACGAAGTCGTGCCAGCGCGAGAGCACTTCGCCGCGCAGCAAGGAGCCGTCGGAGAGGGCGCCGTCGATGGTGGTCAGCGCCTCCTCGTACTCTTCGGCGGCGATGCTGGCGAGCGACTGGTGCGCCGCCTGCTGGCGTGCCTGTTCTGCGGCGAGCACCTGCAGGTTACCGGCGAGGGTTTCGACGGCACCGGCGAGGGTCTGCCGGGCGATGGCGGCGCGGGCAGGTGCGTCGGCGCCGAGTTCGCGGATCCACAGGGTCAGCGGGGCGAGGCTGACGGGTGCGAGCATGCCGTTTTCGTCGCGCGGCTGTTCGGTGACGGTGTGAATCAGTATGGCGTGGATTCCGGCCTCGTCGAGCATGCGTCGCAGGTCGTTTTCGATGGCCTCTTCGTCGCCTTCGGGTACGCGGTTGAGCACCACGGCGATGGCGATGGAGCGTGCAGCTGCTTCGTGGAGCAGTTCCCAGGGCACGGCATCGGCGTAGCGGTTGGCGGTGGTGACGAAGAGCCACAGGTCGGCGGCGGAGAGTAGCTCCTTGGCGAGGGTGCGGTTTTCCTCGGAGACGGAGTCGATATCGGGTGCGTCAATGAGCGCAATGCCCTGCGGTAGCGCCGAGGTAGTAATAGGGATGAGGGCGCGCGCAATCTTCGGGTCGAGGCCGGGTAGTGCCTGCGATCCGGCGTTCATGCCGGAGGTGCGGGTGCGCGGCAGGGTGGGTAGGAAGCGTTCGGGTGACAGTGCCGCCTCATCTTCTGCACGGTGCAGTAGTACGGGGTGGCGGGTGGTGGGTCGAATCGCGCCGGACTGGGTGAGCGGTTCACCGAGCAGGGTGTTGACGAGGGTGGATTTGCCGGCGCCGGTGGAGCCTCCGACCACGATGGTGAGGGGGTTGTCGACGCTGGCGCTGCGCGGCAGGATGTAGTCGTCGAGTTGGCGTGCCATGGCGGCGAGCAGGGTGCGCGCGGAGGCGGTGCCGTCGTGGGTGACGGTGTAGGGGGTGCCGGGGGTTTCGCCGGGTTCTACGTCGAGCGGGAGGGGGATTCGAGTGAGCAGTTCGCGAGCTGCTTTGAGCTGCGCATAGTCGGTGGTAGTCACAGCGCTATTGTCCCATAGGGTGAAGCCGCTTCATGCCATGTGTGGGCGTTGTGGTGGGCACGTTGCGACTGCGGGGAGTTTGGGGGCTCGCACTGGGGTATTTTTGAGGGTTGTTCGAACAACTCTGAGGGGTTGTTTTAGTACCTTTGAGTTGTGGTGCGATAACTCCAATATGAGTTTGATTCACTCAAGAAAAGATTGAAAAATCCCTAAGTTTCTAGGGGAAACATCAGATTTTAATGCGGTTATCCCAAACACATTGGTACGTTTTATAACCCGCATAAAACGGGCAAATATTAAGATTTGATAACTTTTTACGCTCAGGGGTAGATATGGTCTTTTCGAACCTAAAAGTACGCTTAGAATCGTTGAGCACGACAACCAGGCAGGTCATAACCACACCGATTCCTTCAGGAGGCTTCTGGCCTGCCCTTTCTATTGCATCCGTACTCACCGCGGTATGCCACACATCGGGAACGCTCACCGACCCCTCACGCAACTGCATGCAAAATTTATTGCCGTTGGGGTTCACTGCATCCGAGCTACCCGTTATTGCCTGCCCGTCTTTACTCTTGCGAAAGGTTGCGTATGTTCGGTTCGCTGTCACGTCGCCATCTTCTTGCTCTTTCTTCCGGAGCAGCATTGAGTGCACTCGCAAGCGCCTGCAGCCCCGTCGTTTCTCGCCCTCAACCGCTCTCCGAATCTTCTCCGGCTGACGCCGCACCGGCGCCTCAGAGCACCCAGACCAAAGCTGCAACCACCACGCGCAGTATTACGCAGGCCGAGCCTCTGCCTGCGTCGGCTCTGGATGGTCGCGGACCGGCTATTCTGCCGGATCAGTTCTTTGAGCGTTCCGGCGATTTTTCGAACGGCACCCTGAGCCACCGAGCCATTAATGTCCCCCGCCCCACCATGCCCCCGGAAGCTAAAGAGCGCACCGTTGAGGGCCTGCACGCTTTCCTGCAGTACTGGGGTGCGGCGCAGAACTATATGCTCCTCACCGGCGACACCGACCCCTTCATGAATCTGCCCGGCCAGGAGCACTTCAGCAACATGGCGCAGATGTACCGCGATATCTACCGCTACAACATCGGCTGGCTGGTCTCTAAGAACAACCACCCCATGTGCATTAACCTGAGCTCCCCGCAGCCGGTGCCCGCCACCGAGCAGGACGTCTACTGCTGGAAGGCAACCCTGAAGGTGGATGAGAACGCGTTCCTGTTCAACCATGAGACCCGTCAGCGTGAGCAGCTCACCGGTATCTACGGCAGTAATCAGAAGGCGGACGCTTACGTCTACTTTGGCGCAGAGGGCTGGCAGATGCTGGAGGATCCGAAGTCTTCCCCGAGTGCTACCGCCACCCCTGCGGCTAACCCTGAACCGTCCACGAATACTCCGAGCGCGCAGCCGACCCCGAATGCGAGTACCTCTTCTAAGGCGGCTCGTTATATTCGAGGTTCAGCCTAAAGCTTCTTTGCATCCGTGCCTCAAAGATCCCGTCATATTGGGTGATATGAGGCACGGATGAGGGCTTTTATTTGTGTGCCACGCGCGAAATCTATAGGCTAGGGCTAGATGAGGTCCGCCCATTTTCGCCTCAATGCGTGTCTA
Source organism: Rothia mucilaginosa (assembly GCF_001548235.1). Taxonomy (NCBI): domain Bacteria; kingdom Bacillati; phylum Actinomycetota; class Actinomycetes; order Micrococcales; family Micrococcaceae; genus Rothia; species Rothia mucilaginosa. The sequence continues at coordinate 1,882,243 of NZ_AP014938.1, read as the reverse complement.
CCCGCCCCGCGGGTGACTGCTTCGCGCCCTCCTGTGAGGGGCGTGATGTTAGGCTGAGGATTAGGGTGTGAGCTCTTCACTTATCACCGATACTTCCGCATCACAGCACATTCAAGGGGATCACTATGATTCACAGCCGCCGCCACTTTATTGCGCTCACGGGCACTGCCGCCCTGGGTGCGATGCTTGCCGCTTGCGGTTCCAAAAAGACTGAGGAGGCGACCGCCTCCCCCACTGCTTCCGCTTCGATTGCGGGTGCCTACGATAACCTGTCGGGCGAGCTGAAGTGGACCAAGTACGTTCCCGGTCATGGCGCAGCCCCGATGAGTAGCACCGACCCGGAGACCGGTCAGGTCTACACGATTGAGCCGACCGCCGGCCCGGCAAGCGTGGATTCTAAGGCGAGCGCCGTACCCATCCCCGTTGAGGATGAGAGCATGTACGAGAAGAACGCCCGTAGCCTGCGCGCCACTTTCGCGTATTTTGCGGCGGCGGTGAATTACGCCCGCATGACCGGTGATCCCGGTCCGGCTTTGCAGGTGGTTCAGGCGCAGAACTCTACCGACCGTGCGGCGTTGGAGAAGTTGCGTGCGTTCTATGCGACTGGCACGAACTGGCTAGTGGGTGGCGAGTGGACGTTCCGCCTGACCGATAAGCAGCCGACGACCCGCGGTACTAAGTATTCGTGGGCGTGCACCGTAACGCAGGCGCACGGCCTGCAGGTTGAGAAGGCGACGAACACCACCAAGCCGCTGGAGGACACTGAGGCCCCGGAGATTAAGGCTCTGTACGCTGAGTACGATGAGGAGGCGAAGCGCTGGGTCGTGATTTCGCCTCAGCAGTATGATCCCGCGTTGACTCCGAAGCCGACGCAGACTCCGCGCGCGCATCCTTCGTCGACTTACACTCCGACGGTGACTGATGACAGCACCGTGGCGGCTAATGGCGGCGCGAACACCGGCGCGAATACTTCGGGTAACGGTGCCGCGCAGGGTACTGCAAATAATGGTGCGGCACAGAACGGTGGCGCCCAAAATGGTGGTACCCAAAACGGCGGCGCACGACAGTACACTGGCTCCCAGAATGGTGGCGCACAGGCTCCTCAGCCTGCCGCTACCCAGGCGCCTGCAGCTACCGCGCAGCCTGTGGCGACTCAGCCTGCCGCTGCGACGGCTCAGCCGAGCGTAGCTCCCGGCGCTCCTGATCCCGGTGCTCCTGATCCCGGTGCCGCCGGTGGAGATGCTACTCCTGCCGGGGGTGCCCAGTAGCCCCTCCCCTATAGACAATCCCTATAGACGATGAACGCGTCCTCTCCTTCGCTATGCCCTGCGCCCCTCGGTGCGCTGTTGCCGCTGGTTGCGGTAAGTTCGCTGATGGGCGGCATATCACGCTCATTTGAGCGGTGGTACGCACGGGTGTGAAGGCGGGGGCGCGTTATACTTAGGACTGTCTCTAGAGGGGTATCCGTGTGTGATATCCGCTCGTCGAGGCGCACTCTCACTCGTCTCTCACCTGAGATTCTCACTCGAAAGGTACTCCGTGGCGCTTTTCCCTTTGACCTCTGGGCTTTCTAATGGTTCCGCTACCGGCATCAGCCGCCGTTCTGCTCTGCGTTACGCCGGTGCGGGCGTTGCAGGCGTGTCGTTGAGCGCCCTGCTGGTTGCCTGCGGTGGTTCTTCGTCCACCACCGAGAATGCTGATGCGGATACCCCTCAGATGTCTCCCTCGGCTTCTGCGCGCACTGACTTTAGCGGCGAGGTCACCTTCGATAACTATGAGAAGAAGGGCACTTTCGTTCCGGCGACCGACTCTGCTCCCGCGCAGAACGTGCCGGTGCCCAAGCGCCCGGCGAGCGCTTCGGAGAACTCGGTGCAGGGCCTGTACGATTCGATTGCGTTCGTGTATGCGGCGATTAACTACCTGGTGTTGACCGGTGATGCGGCTCCGCTGCGTGAGTCGAAGGCTGACGAGAAGTTCATTGCCTCGTTCTCTTCGTTCATGGATGAGTCGAATGAGAGCTCTCAGGCGCGTGACTGGTTTGTTTCGCCGAAGGTGACGATGTCTGCGTTCACTGCTGTTCCGACTCTGGTGAAGAAGAGCGTGCAGTGGACTTTCGACCTGGTGATTGATTTGGGTCCAACCGTTGTGGTTGATGGCGCTCCTGCGGAGATGTCTGAGAAGGTTCGCCGCACTGAGCGTGGCCTGGTGGTTACCGGTGTGCGCCACGATAATGATTGGACTTTGACTATTCAGGATGAGTATGAGGCGCAGGCTTCGGCTCAGCCTAAGAATGGTGGCGGTTCCGGTGGTGCCGCTAACGGCGGTAATGCTGGTGATTCCGGTAACTCCGGCAACTCCGGTAATGGCGGCAATTCTAATGGTGACAACCTTTAAGCCCTCAGATGGATGAGGCATCATGCCCTAACTCGCACTCGGGTTAGGGCATGATCTGTTTTACTCTGGTAGTAACGTACTTTCCCGGATTCAAGGTTTTTGTATGTCTTCTTTTTCTCAGTCTTCTTTCTCTCGCCGCTCCCTGTTGCGCCTGGGCGTGGGCGTTTCTGCTGTTGCCGGTTCTACGGCGCTGTTGAGCGCGTGCGGTTCGGGTGGCTCTAGCCAGCAGTCTGGTTCTCAGGGCGGTAGCCTGAACGGCGCGAAGTCGAGCGCTAACCCGAATGGGTACAGTGATGATGGCCAGAACTATTCGGGTCTGGTGGAGTACACCCACTATGAGGGCGCGGTGAATTATGAGCAGGGTACGGTGGAGCATCCGCCGCGTAATGCTCCGAAGCCGAAGGTGACTGATGCTCTGTCGGTCAATACGGTGACGGGTTTCCATGAGGCGATTGCTTATTTTGCGGCGGCTATGGATTATCTGGTGAAGACCGGTAGCACGGATGCATTCTCAACCGGCATTCAGCTGTCCTCGAAGACTCGCTCTGAGGTGGATGCCCTGTCGGCTTCTATTCTTGCGGGTGTGCAGAAGGGTTCCTGGTATGTGAACCCGTCGGCTTCCTATGCGCTGTCGAGTGCGCAGCCGTCGATTATGAGTGATGGCAACCTGCTGTTTAAGGGCAAGTACACTCTGGATTTCGGTACGGAGGCGGTGGCTGAGGGCAAGATCCAGCCGGTGGTCGCCTCCGCGAGCGCTTCGGCGTCTGCTGAGCCTACTGAGCCGTCCGAGGATGCGCTGGTGTCTGAGTCGGCGTCCCCCAGCGCTTCCGCTACTGCTTCTGCGACTGCGGCGGGTCCGGTTTCTCAGGTGACGGTTCAGGAGTGCGATTTCCGCGGCCGCTACCACGCTGATTCTAAGGTGTGGGAGCTGAGCGTGGCGTACGGCGCGACCTTGCAGGGTGGTGCTACCGGTGGCACCGCGAGCGCGGCGGCATCCGGTTCGGCTTCCGCACCCTCTTCTGCCGCCGCTTCTGCTGAGGCGTCATAGTTCGCCATAACGCTTTTGTGCGTGAGGCGCTTCTCACGCTTCGCTTGCTCAACTCTGTATCCTGTTGGGTTTGCGGCTAAACTGGTTGCAATCACCGACTGACTGAAAGGTATCACTATGTCCGAGAACCTGACCCGCCGCGCGGCGCTGGGTGTGCTGGGCGTCAGCTCCATGGCGTTGCTGGCGGCTTGTGGCTCTAAGGCTACTTCTGAGGCGTCTGCTTCCGCTTCTGGCTCTGAGAGCGCTTCTGCGGCTGCTTCTGAGTCTGCTACCGCGTCGCCGAGCGCTTCGGCTTCGGCGTCTACTTCCCCTTCGGCTTCTGCGTCTGCTTCGGCTACCGCAGCGAACTCTCCGCTGCCTAACGACAATAAGGATTACAGCGGCGTAGCGAAGCTGGAGAAGATGGAGGAGCACGGCGAGTACCAGCCGGGTAACGCTGAGCACCCGCCGCAGAATGTTCCTTCCCCGATCGTTCCGGAGGCTATGCACCAGAATTCGGTGGCTGGCTTCGCGGCGGCTCTGGCGTACTTCGGTGCGGCGTTCGAGTACCTGCTGCGTACCGGCGATATGCACTACATGAACGAGGTCAGCACCGACCAGGAGACCTTGGCGGCGATGAAGAAGTACGCGGACTCCACCAAGGCTGGTATTGACGAGAAGAAGACCTGGTACGTGAACCCGACCGCTACCTTGACCATTGGCACTAAGCAGCCGGTTCTGGCGCAGGGTGCGTACAACTGGACCGTGACTTTGAACGTGGATCTGGGTGAGAAGCTGTTCAAGGACGGTAAGGAGCAGACCGTGGCTGCTGATAAGCGTCACGTGAAGATGTTCGGTGAGGCTGTTGGCCGCTACTTGAACAACAAGTGGGACCTGCACATGGACATCAACTAGTCCTCTGGGCTGGTTCGCTCCCCCGCTTTTAGCGTTATGCCATCTCAGGATGCAGTTTTTCACTGTTTTTTCTATTGATGGCAATAAAATTTGTGGCTCCAGCTTGCGGTGAACAGAGTTCACCACTACTCTTATATACAGAGGTTGTCTTTTGGGCTACATAATGTTTCTAGAGAGCGCCGCACATTCATCATCCTTTATCGAGAAAGGGTTTGTGCGGCGCTTTTCTGTATCCTCTTCCTGAACCTCGTTTCTTGAAGTTTTTCTCTGGCATTATTACGAACTGTGACCGCAGGTTTAAACCTGCCGCCGGCGAGTAGTAGAGTTGCCACGTAACCGATTATTCATTGCGGAGACCCCGTCACGGCTGGCCTCCCCCAAGCTCATGTAAGGAGCACCCCATGGCAAAGATTCTCAACAGCATTGTTGAAGCAACCGGCCAGACCCCCCTGGTTAAGCTGAACCGACTGGACGAGGGCCTTCCCGGTAACGTAGCGGTCAAGCTTGAGTTCTACAACCCCGCAGGTTCGGTTAAGGACCGTATCGGTCGCGCCATCATTGACGCTGCTGAGAAGTCGGGTGCGCTGAAGCCCGGCGGCACCATTGTTGAGGGTACTTCCGGTAACACCGGTATTGCGCTGGCTATGGTGGGTGCTGCTCGCGGTTACCGCGTCATCCTGACCATGCCGGAGACCATGTCTGCTGAGCGTCGCGTGCTGCTGCGCGCTTATGGTGCTCAGATTGTGCTGACCCCGGGTACCGAGGGTATGCGCGGCGCTGTGGAGAAGGCTAAGGAAATCGTTGCGACCACCGAGAACGCTATTCTGGCGTCCCAGTTCACCAACGAGGCAAACCCCGCCATTCATTACAACACCACCGGCCCTGAGATTTGGGAAGCAACCGACGGTAAGGTCGACATTTTCGTGGCGGGTATTGGCACCGGCGGCACCATTTCCGGTTCGGGTAAGTATCTGAAGGAGCAGAACCCGGACGTGAAGGTTGTTGCGGTTGAGCCTAAGGACTCCCCGCTGCTTTCCGAGGGTCGCGTTGGTCCCCACAAGATTCAGGGCCTGGGCGCTAACTTCGTTCCGGAAACCCTGGACCGTGGCGTCTACGATTCGGTGACTCCGGTCAGCGCTGAGGACGCTATGCGCACCTCCCGCCTGCTGGCTACCCAGGAAGGTATTCTGGGCGGTATTTCTTCCGGTGCGGCTGTCTGGGCTGCTCTGGAGGAGGCTAAGAAGTCTGAGAACAAGGACAAGCTGATCGTGGCTATTGTTCCCGACTTCGGTGAGCGTTACATCTCTACCGCCCTGTACGAGGATATCCGCGGCTAGTTGAACTTCTGTACCCCCGTTATCGGGAAGGGCATATAGTACTACGCCCCGTCTGCCGATTGCATACACGGCAGGCGGGGCTTTTGCGTCTTTTGACCGGCAGAAATATTACGTTCCGCGCGTTTGTATGACTGAGTTTTTGGTAAGCGTGTCTACTATGACATGTAGCCGGCCGGGAATAGGCGAATGGGCATCATTGTTGGTACCTTTGGAAAGGTCGCATATGCAGAGAACGACCGATGAGGGAAAGGGAACCCATGAGTTTTATTGCGCGTCTGCGTGAAGATATTGAGAACGTCCGCCAGCACGACCCTGCTGCGCGCGGCGCTGTCGAGATTGCGCTGAACTATTCGGGTATGCACGCCATTTGGGTTCACCGTCTGACCCATAAGCTCTGGCAGAAGGATGAGACGAAGGCTCTGGCTCGTACTCTCTCGCAGTTTGCTCGTTTTCTGACCGGTGTGGAGATTCACCCCGGCGCGACCATTGGCCGCCGTTTCTTCATCGATCACGGCATGGGCATTGTCATTGGTGAAACCGCTGAGGTCGGTGACGACGTGATGCTGTACCACGGCGTGACCCTGGGCGGTCGCTCCCTGGAGAAGGTGAAGCGTCACCCCACCATCGGTGACCGCGTGACCATTGGTGCCGGTGCTAAGGTGCTGGGTCCGGTGGAGATTGGTTCCGATAGCGCTATTGGCGCGAACGCCGTGGTGGTCAACGATCACCCCGCCGATTCGATTATTACCGGCATTCCGGCGAAGCACCGCCCGCGCACCCCGGAGAAGAAGAAGCCCCTGGTGGACGCTGTGGAGTACATTGACCCCGCCATGTGGATTTAGCGCTTGTGAGCGTTTTGATGCGGTAGAGGCGCGCCTGGAGGCTCCTGGCGAGGCTCTGCAGGCCTTCTCCCCTGCTATACCCCTGAATACACCTCGGGGCGCCCCATATAAGACATAACGAAAGCCCGCCTTCGACCGGATTCTCATCCAGCCGAAGGCGGGCTTTATGTATTCAGCTACGGGAGCTTAGTGAACGTGAATGTCCGCCGCGTTCACCTCGGAACGGTCACCGCTCCACATGGTGTGGAAGGCACCCTCTTCGTCAATACGACCGTAGGTGTGTGCACCGAAGAAGTCACGCTGACCCTGAATCAGGGATGCGGGCAGGCGGTCGCGGCGCAGACCGTCGTAGTAGGACAGTGCGGAAGCGAACACCGGCACGGGGATGCCCAGTGCGGTTGCCTTAGCCACCACGCGACGCCAGGAAGGAACGAGCTCCTCCATGAGGTTCTTGAAAGCGGGTGCCAGAAGCATGTTCGCGGGAGCCTCATCAGCGTAGGCAGCCATGATGTCGCCCAGCAGCTCGGCGCGGATGATGCAGCCTGCACGCCACAGCGATGCGATGGTGTCCAGCTTCAGGTCCCAGCCGTATTCCTTGCCTGCGCGGGTGAGCAGGTCCATGCCCTGTGCGTACGCAACGAGCTTGGAGGCGAAGAGTGCGCGGCGCACATCCTCAACGAACTCGGGGTCGCCTGCACCAACGCCGGTGGTTGCGATGAGGCCTGCGGGCAGTTCGCGCTGTGCCTGCTCGCGCTGCTCACGCTCGGAGGAGGAGAGGGCGCGTGCGAACACGGACTCTGCGATAGCGGAGACGGGGGAACCGAGGTCCAGGCCGGCCTTAGCGGTCCACAGGCCGGTACCCTTCTGGCCCGCTGCGTCAACAATAACGTCGACCAGGGGCTTGCCGGTCTTTGCATCGACCTGTGCGAGCACCTCAGCGGTGATTTCGATTAGGTAGGAGCTCAGGTCGCCTTCGTTCCAGGTCTTGAAGATTTCTGCCTGCTGTGCCGGCTCAATGCCTGCGATGGAGCGCAGAATGTCGTAGGCTTCACCGATGACCTGCATGTCGGCGTACTCGATGCCGTTGTGGACCATCTTCACGAAGTGGCCCGCACCGTCGGTGGAGATCCATGCGCAGCAGGGCGCGCCGTCCTGAGGTGCCTTCGCTGCGATCTTTTCGAGCAGCGGGCCCAGGTGCTTGTAGGACTCTGCGGAGCCGCCGGGCATCATGGAGGGGCCCCAGAGAGCGCCCTCTTCACCGCCGGAGACGCCAACGCCTACGAAGTGCAGGCCCTTTTCAGCCAGGGCGCGCTCACGACGGATGGTGTCGGGGAAGTGGGAGTTACCGCCGTCGATAATGATGTCGCCCTCATCGAGCATGGGGGTGAGTTGCTCGATCACTGCGTCGACGGGTGCGCCCGCCTTGACCATAATCAGGATGCGGCGGGGAGACTCGAGGGAGTCAACGAGTTCCTGCAGGGACTCGGTACGGATGAAATCGCCGTCTGCACCGTGCTCAGCCAGCAGTGCGTCGGTCTTCTCTACGGAACGGTTGTGCAGTGCCACGGTGTAGCCGTTACGTGCCAGGTTGCGGGCGAGGTTTGCGCCCATGACAGCAAGGCCGGTGACACCAATCTGTGCCTTCTTGTTTTCAGTCATGTATATAAGGATACGCGCTTAGGGCAGGCTATATATAGGTGGAGTACAGTTTTATGCCCGAAGGAATCACGGTTCCTGCTGGATTATCTTCGTGAGCTTCCCGCCGGGTACCCTCGCGGCAGCTCAATGGGTAAACAAACCGGGTACACAAAAACCCCGGCACCTTGCGGTACCGGGGTTAGCGGTGGGTCCTACCGGGATCGAACCGATGACATCCACGGTGTAAACGTGGCGCTCTACCAGCTGAGCTAAAGACCCGTAGTTCTCACTGTTTTTTGTTCCAGTGGCGAACACAAGAGAAAACTATACGGGCTTTTGAGGCGCCACGCAAATCCGAGATACGTGTTCTATGTCTCAATATTTTTTTCTTTTTCGCAACTCACCCCACAGCAAGCCACATCAAGCCATGTTGACCCTCGGCCTTATAGGTAGGTCATGCCCCATCATTCCGCGCCATTCCGCCACCCCCACCATTCCGCACTATTTAGATACAAAAAGACCCTAACTAGCACTTTTGATGCGCATATTTTTCGCTCAGAGAGCTAAGCCACGAAACCCACATCACAAAAACCTTCGTTTGATGCCAAGAAGCCCACATTTAGGTCTAAGATAGTAGAGATAAGTAGCGAAGTAGACCCCACGGATCTATAGCGCTTAAACGCAGAGATTGTTCGACAATGCAACATCGCGGCGAACAATCTACACAACCGCACAGAAGAGAGGTTGGATTAGTTTGGCTAACGTACCGAACGAGCACTCCCTGAGCACCCTTCTTGATGGCCTCAAGGACATCGACGTAGAAGAGACCCAGGAATGGGCTGAGTCCCTCGAGGACCTTATCAAGACTCACGGCACCGAGCGTGCAGAGTACATCCTTCGCGCGCTGCTCAAGGAGGCTGGCGCAAAGGGCGTAAAGGTCCCCACTCTGGTCAAGACCGACTACATCAACACCATCCCCGCAGACCAGCAGCCCGAGTACCCCGGCGATGAGGAACTCGAGCGCCAGTACCGCGCATGGATCCGTTGGAACGCAGCAATCATGGTTCAGCGTGCCCAGAAGAAGGGCATCGGCGTTGGCGGTCACATCTCCACCTTCGCAGGTGTCGCTGACCTCTACGAAATGGGCCAGAACCACTTCTTCCGCGGCCGTAACCACCCCGGTGGCGGCGACCAGGTCTTCTTCCAGGGTCACTCCTCCCCCGGTGTCTACTCCCGCGCATTCGTTGAGGGCGTCCTGAGCGAAGAGCAGATGGACGGCTTCCGCCAGGAGAAGACCAAGGGCGCAAACGGTATTCCTTCGTACCCGCACCCCCGTTGCATGCCCGAGTTCTGGCAGTTCCCGACCGTTTCCATGGGTCTGGGCCCCCTGAACGCTATCCACCAGGCATCCTTCAACAAGTACCTGCACAACCACAAGATCAAGGACACCTCCGAGCAGCACGTCTGGGCATTCCTGGGCGACGGCGAGATGGACGAGCCCGAGTCGCGTGGCGCACTGCAGCTGGCTGCAAACGAGCACCTGGACAACCTGACCTTCGTCGTCAACTGCAACCTGCAGCGTCTGGACGGCCCCGTTCGCGGTAACGGCAAGATCGTTCAGGAGCTTGAGGCATTCTTCCGCGGCGCAGGCTGGCACGTCATCAAGGTCCTGTGGGGCTCCGACTACGACGAGCTGCTCAAGAAGGACAAGAGCGGCAAGCTCATCCAGCTGATGAACGAGACCCTCGACGGTGACTACCAGACCTTCCGCGGTGAAGACGGCGGCTACATCCGCGAGCACTTCTTTGGCAAGTACCCCGAGACCAAGGAACTGGTTGCAGACCTGACCGACGAGCAGATCTTCAACCTGCGCCTGGGTGGCCACGACGACAAGAAGCTCTACGCAGCCTACAAGGAAGCTATGGAGACCAAGGGCAAGCCCACCGTCATCCTGGCACAGTCCATTAAGGGTGCGGAGCTCGGCCCCTACTTCGAGGCACGTAACTCCACCCACCAGATCAAGAAGTTCACCATGGAAGCACTGAAGGGCTTCCGTGACCACCTGAACATCCCCATCTCCGACGAGGAGCTGGAGAAGGATCTGTACAACCCGCCGTACTACCTGCCCGAGGCAAACCACCCGGCACTGCAGTACATGCACGCACGCCGTAAGGAACTCGGCGGTTACATCCCGGGTCGCGCAAACGCACAGCCCGAGATTACCCTGCCCGAGTCCAAGGTCTACGCACAGACCAAGAAGGGCTCCGGCAAGCAGACCGCTGCTACCACCATGGCGTTCGTCCGCCTGATGAAGGACCTCATGCGTGTGAAGGGCTTCGGTCACCGTATCGTTCCCATCACCCCCGATGAGGCACGTACCTTCGGTATGGACTCCTTCTTCCCGTCCGCTAAGCTGTACAACCCCAACGGCCAGAACTACGTGCCCGTTGACCACCAGCTGATGCTGACCTACACCGAGTCCCCCGAGGGCCAGATCGTTCACGTGGGTATTAACGAGGCAGGCGCAACCGCAGCGTTCACCGCTATCGGTACCTCCTACGACACCCACGGCGAGCCGATGATCCCGATTTACATCTTCTACTCGATGTTCGGTTTCCAGCGCACCGGCGACGGCTTCTGGGCAGCATCCGACCAGCTGTGCCGCGGCTTCGTCATTGGTGCAACCGCAGGTCGTACCACCCTGTCCGGTGAGGGTCTGCAGCACAACGACGGTCACTCCCCGATCCTGGCGTCCACCAACCCGGCGTTCAAGATCTACGACCCGGCATACGGCTACGAGATTGCTCACATTGTGGAGCGCGGCATCGAGCAGATGTACGGCACCAAGGACGAAGACCACAACGTCATGTACTACCTGACCGTGTACAACGAGCCGATTCACCAGCCTGCTGAGCCGGCAAACGTTGACGTTGAGGGCATCATCAAGGGTATCCACAAGATCAGCGAGTCCCCGCTGACCTCCGGCCCCAAGGCACAGCTGCTGGCATCCGGCGTTGCTGTTCCGTGGGCTGAGAAGGCTCAGAAGCTGCTGGCTGAGGACTGGGGCGTCTCCGCAGACGTCTGGTCCGTCACCTCGTGGACTGAGCTGCGCCGCGACGGCATTGCCGCTGAGGAAGAGGCTCTGCTGAACCCGAACCAGCCCGCTCGCGTTCCTTACGTGACCCAGAAGCTGGCAGGCGCTGCTGGCCCGATCATCGCGACCACCGACTTCGCTTCGGAGGTTCCCGACCAGATCCGCCAGTTCGTTCCGAACGACTTCGCAACCCTGGGTGCTGACGGCTTCGGCTTCGCAGACACCCGCCCGGGTGCACGTCGCTTCTTCCACATCGATGCAGAGTCGGTTGTTGTCCGCACCCTGCAGATGCTGGCAAAGCGCGGCGAGGTTGCAGCAGACGTTCCCGCGAAGGCATTCGCTAAGTACGACCTGCTGAACGTGAACGCTAACTCCGAGCTGGAGCAGCACTAAGCATTTAGCGGTAGAACCCCGGTTCTGCGTTAGACGCTAAACGATGCCCCCGGTTGATGATTCATCAACCGGGGGCATTCGTGTTTTAACTGTGAGGAGGCGCAGGGTACCCAAGCTGCTTCCTGTTGATATTCTCGTTGACTACGCATTTCTTATGTAATAAATCAGACGTGACCGGAGTTTTGGTTGCCGTGTCTACCTAGCCGGTGGTAGCCTTTAACTACCCTTAACTATGATATTCACCACAGCATTGGTGGATATTCAGGGTGCCCGGTCAACATTACGGAGGGCACGACTCACTCATCTACGGGCATTTGCCCTCCATAACTCTTAGGGGTTCATGATGAAGCTCTAGAACACTCTCCCAGCAGTAACGACGCTGCAGAAACACCCTTGTGCGTGGTCTGCCATAGCGTCTTGGCCTTTCGCTATGGGTGCGCTCCCCAGCTAGCAGGCACTCCCCCGAGATTCTGCTTATCGCTCTGGGATTCACATAGATTCCAGATTCTCTCGACACCCGTATTCACCGAGGCATATGCTTTGCAACAATCAGCAAAAAACAGCCCCGCTTTCTTTACTGCCGCATATTCTTTATCCAATTAAGGAGGGAGAATTATGAACCTCAAGAAATTCTTTCAGCCCGCAATGGCTTTAACGTTTGCATTCACGCTAGCCTGCACATCCTGTTCTACAGGCCCGCAACTAGAACGTGATGAAACAGCCCAAGCAACTCTAGACTATAAAAACAACCGAATCATTACTCCACTCGAAGAATACAATGACAGTTTCGATGAAAATTCCCAGTATTACAATCAAGCCTTGGAAATTCTCAGGCAGCGCTGTTTCGCAAAACACGGCCAATCCTACGAAATATATATCCCGGATGATGTAGAAGATAGGAAATTCTTTTCGTCCGGTCGCGAGTTTGGCCTCTGGAACCCCGAATACTCCGCCAAATATGGAAACTACAAGCGACCCGGGAATGCACCATCATCCGGGGGCTATGACACAAAAATCATGGAACAGTGCATGCCTGAAATCTTAGCCACGTTGAAAGAGATTGCCGGCATCAGCCTCGAAGAGCAAAGTGGCCTCAGAGAAGCCTATCGTCGAATCCACGGCCAATCCTATGCAGCTGCCATGAATCATCCCGAATGGAAAAAATACCGTGAAGCATGGTGGAAATGCCTATCGGATAAAGGTCTAACGCCACGAAAAGGCGACTATGAATGGGAAACACAAGAACTATCAAATGCAACCCGCGCTAGTGGTGATAATAATGCCCCGGCATCGGAAGAAGAAATTCGAATCAGTGTCATTGAAGCACAATGCAGTAAAGATACAGGAATGGCTCAAGGTCTTGCCAATCTTGTAGCTTCATATCAAAAACCGCTCATTCGAGATAACGAAACAAAACTAGAAGAACAGCGACGGCAGCTATCAGAAGTTTATCTCCGATATAAAGAGTGGGTTCTCAAAAACCAATAAATAGAAGGTCCCCGATTGATGATTCATCAATCGGGGACATTTAATTTATTAACTACTCTGCAGATAGAGAGGGCTAATCGGCGAAGTGGCCGGTCACCTCCGCCAAACGCGCCGGATTCACCAGATCAGGGTGCGTACCCTCCAGCAGCACCGCACGGAACGACGACGCATGCGCCGCCCAACCCTCCGCATCCAAATACGGCTGATCCTCATGCGGCACACCCACCAGCAGCACATCACCATCAAAGAACGCCTGCTCAGCACCACGCATCAACGCCGCCGAAGCACGCATACTACCCAGACACACGCCCAACTTCTCCTCCGGCAGGTAACCCATCGCCGAACCCGCCTTCTGCAGACGCTCCAACGTACCCGGCAGGTCAAGCTGCTCATCAGCGGCAGGCTCCGGCAAACCGCCCATACGCAGCAGCGCACGGAAGCTCTCCTGCTCATCCGGCGCAGGCACACCCTGCCACTGCTCCGAAGGATACGCATCCAACAGGATGACACGCTCAACCAGCGCACCCGCAGCCTGCGCCAGGGCCGCCACCTGCACCGCGGCAGTACCGCCCACAGACCAGCCCATCAACGCAAAACGACGCGGCAGCGAACGCTCCGCCAGAGTCTTCTCAATCAGCTCCAAGTAGCGCTCAGCCAGCTCCTGCAGGCTCGACGCAAACCCGGCATTCGGGTCAGAGAACGCCTCAGCCTGCAAAGCGTACACACCCTGCTGAGCCGGAAGATGCGAGAGGTACCCCGCATAGCACCAGCCCAAACCACCCGCAGGCGGCAGAATAAACAGCGGCGCGGGGGCATCGGTAGTATCGGGGACAACGGGCTGCTCACGCAGTGGAAGAACAGGCGCGAACTCCGCACCCTCGCCGCGCTCGCCCGCAATGGACGCCGCCAAATCCTGCACGGTCGGATGCGCAAAAAGCGCACCGATGCTCACGCTCAGACCCAGCTGCTCCTCAACCGCGGCAATCACCTCAAGAGCCGCCAGCGAATGACCGCCCGAAGCGAAGAAATCCTCATCCACGCCGAAACGCTCACGACCCAGCACACCCGCAATAATCGAACACAGCTGTTGCTCCAGCAGACCGTGCGGACCCTCAGCGTCAGAAGTCTGCGGGGTCAGGTCGAGGGACGCCAACAGCTTGCGATCAGCCTTACCGGAGGGGCTCACCGGCAGAGCAGGCAGGGTATGCCACAGGGTCGGAACCATGTAGTCCGGCAGAACCTGCGCGCAATGCTCGCGCGCCGCCTCCACCAGCTGCTCAGCACGCTCGGCGGGCACGTCGCCCACCTCCAGCACCGCCGCCAGGGCAGGCTCACGCAGACCGCGGTACAGCAGAGCCACCGAAGCGCTCACGCCCTCAACCGCGGCAAGAGCCATCTCAATATCGCCCAGCTCCAGGCGCTGACCGCGCACCTTAATCTGATAATCCGTGCGGCCACGGTAACCGATAACGGCGCGGCCGTCGGGAAGAATCTCCCAGCACGCCAGGTCGCCCGTACGGTACAGGCGCTGGCTCTCACCGTTCAGCAGCGCGAGTGCACCGGCAGGAGCCTGCTCCACAAAAGCCGCCGCAGTCGCCTGCGGGTTGTTCTTGTAGCCGCGCGCCAGCTGCACGCCCGATAGGTGCAGTTCACCCGTCACGCCCACCGGCACGGGGTGGCCGGTCGGGTCAAGGATCAGGGTGCCGGTGTTCCAGACCGGCTCGCCAATGGGCACGCTCTCGCGCTGCGGGTCGGCGGAGGTTTCCCAGAAGGTCACGTCCACCGCCGCCTCGGTCGGGCCGTACAGGTTCAGCGGGTACACGCCCAGAACCTCGCCCGCAGCCTGCACCTGGTCCTTCTGCAGAGCCTCGCCCGAGCAGACCACGTAGCGCAGGGGCTGCTCCCGATCCTGACCGAAGCCGGCATCAGAGAGGATGCGGCGCGCCGCCGGCGAAGAGGTCAGCGCCGAAAGCATGGTCGGCACAAAGTGCACCGCCGTGACGGACTGCTCGACAATCACGCGCGCCAGGTAGGCGGGGTCGCGGTGCCCATCCGGGGCGGCAATGACCACGGCGGCACCCTCGGCAAGCGGCCAGTACAGCTCCCACACGTGCACGTCAAAGGAGATGGGGGTCTTGTGCAGAACGCGGTCGCCCTCCCCCACCGGAATCTGGTGCTGCTGCCAGCGCAGGCGGTTATCAATCGCGCGGTGGCTGATGGCAACGCCCTTAGGCCTGCCCGTGGAGCCGGAGGTGAAGAGCACGTAAGCGTCCTCGTCCAGACCGGTTTTCGTGCCCGGAAGCTCTTCTGCGGCGGGTGCCTGTACAGGTTCCTCGATGCTCAGCTGCGGTAGGGTGTGCTGGGGCAGGTTCGCGTGACGCTGCGGATCCTGCGGGTTCAGCTCCTGCGCACTCAGCGGATGCAGACCGGGCCCGTGCAGCAGCAGGGAACATTCGGCGTCCTCCATCATCACGCCCACACGCTCGGCAGGCAGATCCGGCAGCACCGGCACGTAGGTCGCTCCAGCGTACAGCAGGGCGTACAGCGCCACGTACTGCTCGGCGCCGCGGTGCACACGCAGACCCACCGCATCGGAAGGGCGAACGCCCCAGTCCAGCAGCTGCGCGGCAAGCGCACGGGCGCGCTCATCCAGCTCGGCGTAGGTGAGGGCGCGGTCAAAAGCGTAGGCGCGCTCCGACTCGGGGGTGAGCACCTCACCGGGCGCGGGGGCAGAATCCAGCACCGCGAGCGCCTGCGGATGCGCCGCCACCGCATCACGGAAGCGACCCAGCAGGGTCTTGTACTCCAGCGGATGCTCGGTCAGCGCCGGGGCGGTCAGCTCGCACAGGGTCGCAAGCTCCGCCTCGGTCGCCAAACCCAGGTTGTTCAGGGAGGCGCCCTCGCGCTGAGCCTCCGCGGCGTAGGCGGGCAGCCACTCGCTCAGGCGGGCGGCGTGGCGTTCCAGCTCCTTGGCGGTGTAGAGCGCCGGGTTCATATCAATCTCGCAGGAGATGCTGTTGCCGCGGCCGGGCATGCCGCGCAAGGTGAAGGTCGCGTCAGCAACGGGACCGGCAGAGATATTGTGGATGCGCGCGGTCGGTACCGCGGATCCGGACTCATCCTTGGAGGGTGCCGCCAGCGGCAGCACCGCGTCGAAGGGCACCACGTTAATCTGCGCACCAAACAGCCTGGACTGGGCGTTACGTGCGGTACGTTCGAGGTCTTCCTGACGAGCCAGCGGATGCTCAGCGTTACGGGCGTACTGTTCCTTCACCGAGTGCAGGGACTCCGCAATGGGGCCGGTCGCCGCAACCTGCACCGGCAGCACGTTCACCGCGGTACAGCCGGTCTGCGCGCTCGCCGCGCCCAGGGCGCGGGTCGCCTCCGGCAGGGTGCGGGCGAACATGCGGTTCATCTGCGGCACGCCGAACGAAGCCTGCGGGTAGCCGCCCACACGCGCCAGGTACGAGCCCACGGCGGCGGTCGCCAGCACCGGCCAGGAGACGGCGTGTTGCTTTGCCGCATCCAGCAGAGCCTGCTGGGTGGGCACGTCAATGCTGAATGCCAGGCGTACAGACCGCGCCGACGGGGAGGCGGTACGACCCGCCAGGGAGGTGTCTTCCTGTTCCAGGGCGCCGCTCGCCTCCCAGAAGGCGACGTCTTCGTCACGTGCGGTGGAGGCGGCTTCGTCGGCATCGAGCAGCTGTTGCAGGCTCATGCGGCGGGTTTCCGGGACCGGCTGACCGGCGGACAGGGCGCGGTATATCGCCGCCACGCGGGAGAGGCCGTTGAACGCGGCGAAACCGTCGGCGACCACGTGGGAGAAGGAATGGTACACCCAGAGGAACCCGCCGTAACGCACCACCGCGCTGCGCACGGTCACGCCCTCATCGGTAGTGAGGGGCTGGGCGAGCAGGCGCTGCGCCCAGGCGCGCACCGGCGCGGGCAAGGATGAACCGGGCAGGTCAGAGGAGTTCTCCTCCCCCGCCTCCGCGGTGCCGTTCAGCTCCCCCTCCTCCAGTTCGCCCTCGTCCACGAGCAGGTCAATGCCCGCGAGGAATGCCTTAAGCGGCAGAATCTGCTGGGAGGCGCCACCATCGGCAATGCGGGTGCGCACGCGGAAGCCCTCGTTCTCGCGGTAGAGCTGCACCAGCGCCTCACGCAGCAGATCGAGGTCGGTGTCCGCGGGGCATTGCAGAACCTCCGCGGTGTTGTAGCAGGGGTTCGACGGGTCAATCGCGGCGGCAAAGTAGATGCCGCGCGCGTTCGTGGTCAGCGGCAGCCAGGGACTGTCAGCACTGTGCGATGCGGGGTCAGTCGCGGCGGTGCGAAGGTCGGAAGCAGTCCCGAAGCTATCGGGTGCGGTAGTATCAGCTACGCCCATGGTGGCCTCTCAAAGGTCTGGAGTAAGGGTCTGGATTAGGGATGATATGCGGTGTGTGAAAGGTAGGCTACTGCCCCGCCGTTTCGCGCTGGCAGAAGTGCGCTGACTAGGGTAAACCGACAGTGGCAACCCCAGCCAAGTCTCCGGCATGAACGCGGCCAAGAGCTCCGCCACAAAATACGGCGCGAGACGGCACAGATTAAGCGGGGCGAGCGAGGCGAGTAGCAAACACCCCGGGCGCCCGTCTGCATGCGCGGCAGGCGGGCACTCGGGGTGCGGTAACGCTTAGCCCAGGCGGGAGGCGATGAACTCCACGGTCGGGTTCTCCACCAGCTCAGTAAACTCAATCACGGCGCCTTCGGCGGCAAGATCATCGAGCAGCGCGAAGGAACCCATCGAGTCCAGGCCCAGCGAGAACAGGTCGGTGGTCGGCTCGTCAAAAGCGGTCTGCAGGGAGTCGGGCTCGACGATGTACTTCTCCATGATGGGGTGCAGGGTCTCAAGTGCGGACATTTTTCTCCTCAAGTAGGGGTAGGAATACGGGCGTAGGGTTTAACCGATAAGGGTTTAGCCGAAAATTTCGGCAAGCTTGGCGCGCAGTTCGCGGCGAGAAATCTTACCCACGTTCGTGGTGGGCAACTCCTGCAGAACCTGCACGCGCTCCGGGATCTTGAAGTCGGCAAGCTTCTTCGAGGTGAAGAACTCGTGCATCGTGCGGCGCGGGTTTTCGCCCAGGTCGGCGCCTTCCTGCGGCACAATGACCAGGCCGACGCGCTCGCCCACAGTCTCATCCGGGATGCCCAGAACCACGGCGTCAAAAACGTCGGGGTGGGTCAGCGCCAGCTCTTCAATTTCGTCCACGGCAATCTTCTCGCCGTTGCGGTTGATCTGGTCCTTCGCGCGGCCGGTCACCTCAAGGTACTTGCCGGCGACCAGGCGCACAATGTCGCCGGTGCGGTAGAAGCCGTCCTCGGTGAAGCCGTAGCGGTTCGCGTTCTCCTCCAGGTAGTAGCCGCGAATCGTGTACGGGCCGCGGGTGAGCAGGTGGCCGCTCTCGCCGCGCTGAACCGGCTGGTCCTGATCATCAACAATCAGAATTTCGTCGTCGGGGCTAATCGGGTAGCCCTGAGTCCTCAGACGCATCTCAATCGGGTCGGTGGAACGGGTGTAGTTCACCAGTCCCTCAGCCATGCCGAACACCTGCTGAACGGTGCAGCCGAGCACGGACTCAATCTTGCCTGCAACCGCCGGAGCCAGCTTCGAGCCGCCCACCTGCAGGGTCTGCAGGGAGGGCAGGGACACATCGCGCTTCTCCGCGGAGGCGACCCACGCCTGAGCCAGCGGCGGCACCAGCGCGGAGGTGGTCACACCCTCCATCTCAATGAGGTGGAACGCAGTCTGCGGGGACGGATCCGCCGCAAACACCAGCTTGCCGGAGGCGCACATGACGCCCAGAATACCGGGCGAGCTCATCGTGAAGTTGTGGGCGGCGGGCAGCACCACGAGCATGGTCGTGTTGTTGTTCAGCTTGCAAATATCGACCGAGCCGCGCACCGAGTACAGGTAGGCGGCGTGGGTGCGAGGAATCAGCTTCGAAATGCCGGTCGTACCGCCGGAGAGTTGCAGGAACGCCACCTGCTCGCTCGCACGCAGGTTCTCGGTGTTCTGAACGACGCCGGGCACAAACTCTTCAGCGAGCTCCTCTTCGGTCAGCGGGGTCAGCGGCTCCGCAACGTCAATAGCAACCGGCGGCTCCAGGGAGTTCTTGCGCAACTCGGCGGCAACGTCCTCGTGCAGGGCGGCGAAATCTGCGCCGGGGGTCAGCGAAGAGAACACGTGCGCCGCCGCGTCGGTGCGGGTCGCAAAGTGCACGAGCTCGGTGGTGCGGTGCTGCGGCAGGCAGAACACCGGCAGAGCTGCCGCCCAGAAAATACCCAGCAGGTACACCAGGTACTCGGCGGTGTTACCCAGCTGCAGCAGCACGCGGTCACCGGGCTGCACGCCAGCCTGAATGAGGCGCGCCGCAGCGGCACGACCTGCCGCCTCCAGCTCACCGTAGGAGAGGCGAATCTGCTGGGGCTTGCCGTCCTCATCGAGCTGCGCGTGCGAAATCGCCACCAGCGCCGGGAAGTGCGGCTTCGCGCGGCAGGCATCCAGCAGGAACTCGGGGATGGTCTGGTCAATCCAGTAGCCAGCTTCGCGGTACTTCGCGGCAAAAGACTCGGGGATGAGCGGTGTGGGGGCCAGGGGGCTACGTTCTACGGTCATCTTCTCTCGATTTCTGTGTCGTTTGCGGTTTCTATAGCGCTCACGTGCTGCGTGCGTTCGCAGCGTGATGCCATCTCGTCAATGAGAGCGGGTGCACAACCTACGCCGGGTACCTTTCGGTACCCCTCGCGGCGCGGTAGTGTTGCACTCTTCTTAGGCTGTACTTCTCTAGGATACGGGCGCGGCGGTGTTTACCCTAACGGGAACCCCGCACGCCCACCATACGGGGTGTGCTCTACCCGGGCGGAGCCCTAGGCTACCTCTCGCTGGTCCTCTTCAGAGCCTGGCTCAGTGCGTTCAGCCTCCCGGCTGGCAGCAATAATACGTTCCAACGCCGGCACAATCGCACCGCGCCAGCACGCATAATCGTGACCGCCGTTGAAGGTCGTGCAGTGTGCCCTCTCCAGGCCCAGCTTTTCCAGACGCGCTTTCAGCTCACGGTGATGAGGAACCAAAACCCACTCCTGCTCCCCCACCTCAATCTCAAGGTACAGGTGGCGCAGACGGTCAATCTCGCCCGCCGCCTCCAGCTCGTCCAGGCGGTCCATGACCTGCGGCTGCCACAGCGACGAAGACTGTGCGATTGCGCCGCCAAACGCCTCCGGGCGGCTCAACACCGCCAACAGGGAGGACAAGCCGCCCAGGGACTGACCGTTAATCACGATGTTCTGCGGGTCGGTCTTAATGCCGTGCACCGCCTCCAAGTGCGGGAACGCAATCTCCACCAGGTAGTCGGCAATCGGGTTGTCACCGTTCAGTTCCTTCCAGCGGTTCTCACGACCGCCAGAGTGCAGGAAGAACACGTGCATCGCCGGAATACGGCCCGCCTCATGGGCGCGGTTGAGGGTCTGCTCCATGCCCTGGCTGAACCACATCTCACCGTCGAACTGGATGAACAGCGGCGCATCCGGGGCGGGGTTACCCACGCGACCGAGTACGTACTGGTGGCCGTCAGAGGTCTGCATCCACTCGGGGGCGGGCAGTGCGTCAATCTCTTCCTGAGTCAGGATAAACTCCTGCACCGGCGCGTGCTCAAGCTGCACCACACCCATGCAACGACCGATGCGGTTGCACACGGTCTCGGGGTTCAGCGGGTCACCCTCGCCGGAGTCCAGGGCGGCGCGCAGGCGCACCTGGTCGTCATCGCCCAGCCAGGCGGGGCGCTCGCCGGGCAGCGCCGGCAAGAAGTTGTAGGAGGCACGCCAGGTGGTTTCCATCTGCATGCTCAGCTGCCACCAGCCGGTGCCCTTGATGCGGGCCATGAGGGAACGGTCCAGGTTCTTCTCATCGGTCAGGCGGTTGATGAACATGAGCACCTGCTCCGCCTGCTCGTTGTGGTACAGGAAGGTGACGATGCGCTCGTTCTCGCTGATGGTGCCGTCGTCAAGGTGCACCGGCTCGATGATGGGAGTGCCTTCGGAGACGACCTCAACGATGCGGGCGTTCAGCTCTTCGGGGCTGACAGCCTCGGCAATGAGGGCGCTGATGAGCGGGCTGTCCACGCGCGGTGCCGGTACGGGGCGCGGGGTCTTGGGAGGGGTCGGGCGCACAGCCGGCGCAACGGTACGAGGCTGCGCAGAAGCAGCCTGTGCAGAAGTGTTCTGCGCGGGAGCGGTCGCGGTGGGTTCGTGCTCGCCCAACGGTTCCTCCTTGGTCTGTGGAAACACTCAATCGGTGAGAATCGGTGAGGAGGCGCATTATCGTTAGTTAGCCTCCACTACCTCACTCTATGGTATCCCTTACCCAAACTCCAGCCAAAGGAAAAAGCGAAAGAACCAAAAAATGACAAGAATGACAGCGAGCACACGCTCCTCAAACCCAAACACGAAGCCGCCACCCTCACCCCTCCAGACCAGCCCCCCCTCCCAAGCCAGTTCAGAAGTTAAATGAGATGAGGCACCGAGACCGTGCATCAAACCTCTCAAGTTACAACTTTCAAAGTCTCATGCGGCAGTCTCGGTGCCTCATCTACGGGTTCCCAAAATGGAACCTACCCAGTGCTCGGATCCGTTCATGCGTCAAAGACGGGCGAGCACCGGGTAGGCGCCCTACGCGCAGGGGATCCTGGGTCCCTCAGATCCTAACGTTCGCTGCTTGGCGCAATGCCTAGCTTTTCCACCCGTACTGAGACGGTTGGTGCAAACTCCCACGCGGCTTAGGGGCGAAAACTACTCGCTTTCGCGGGCCGCCGAAATAGCGTCAGCGGCAATATGAATCGTTTGGTTCTCCTTCGGAATCACCAAAGGGGTACCAGTGCACGGATCAGGAATAATGACCGATTGCAGGTCAAAAACTTCCTGAATAAGTTCCGGTGTAATTATTGCACGCGGATCACCCTGAGCGATAATCCGGCCCTGCTTCATTAACACAACATGAGTAGCATACCTGAAAGCAAGGTTCAGGTCATGCAACACCACGGCTACAGTCCGGCCTTCGGAATGCAATTTCTTCGTCAGGTTCAGCACCTCAATCTGGTGCGTGATATCCAGGTAGGTGGTCGGCTCATCGAGCAGAATCAGCGGGGTCTGCTGCGCCAAGGTCATGGCGATCCACACGCGCTGACGCTGACCGCCCGAGAGCGCCTCAATGGGACGCTCCGCAAGCTCCAGCACGTTCGCCGCCTGCATCGCCTCCACGCAGGCGCGCTCATCCTCATCGGACCAGGAACGCAGCAGCGACTGGTGCGGGTAGCGGCCGCGCGCCACCACATCCGCCACGGTCACGCCGCTCGGCGCCTCCGGGGTCTGCGGCAACATCGCCAGAATCTTAGCGATGGCGCGGGACTTCATCTGCGGCAGCGGGGTGCCATCCAGGCGAACCTCACCCTTCTTGAGCGGGTTCACGCGAGCAAGAGCCTTCAAGGTGGTCGACTTGCCGCAAGCGTTCGGGCCCAGGATGACGGTCAGCTCCCCCTCCGGCACCTGAAA
Source organism: Rothia mucilaginosa (assembly GCF_001548235.1). Taxonomy (NCBI): domain Bacteria; kingdom Bacillati; phylum Actinomycetota; class Actinomycetes; order Micrococcales; family Micrococcaceae; genus Rothia; species Rothia mucilaginosa. The sequence continues at coordinate 1,859,536 of NZ_AP014938.1, read as the reverse complement.
ATCTACCCCGTTGAGCACCGTATGCTCACCGTAGGCAACCACCATGTTCTCGCCTTCAAGGCGGGTCGTCACACTAGTGTTCACTAGCTCTTCTTCCTTTCGAGGTAAATCAGGTAAATCAGGTACAGGCCACCAATCGCACCGGTCACCACACCCACCTGAATGATGCGTCCGGGAACAGCGAAACGGCCAATCAGGTCGGAGCCGAGCACCATGAGCGCGCCCATGAGTGCCGCGGAGGTGAAGCCCACCCCGCCACTGCGGGCGAGAGTCTTCGCGATGTGCGGTGCCGCCAGGGCGACGAAGGCAATCGGGCCGGTCGTCGCGGTCGCCAGCGAAACCAGAAGCACACCGATGAACAGAGCCGCCACACGGTACGCATTCACGCTCACACCCAAACCGGATGCCACCTGGTCACCAAAACGAATCGCGCCCAGCGGGCGGACCAGCATCAGCAGCAGCGGAGTCACCACGAGCAGCAGACCCAGCAGCGCGTAGGTGCGCTCCCAGGTGATGTCGTTGAGCGAACCGGCAAGCCAGGACGCCGCGGTCTGCGCCTGAGTCAGCGAAGCACGCACCACCAGCAGCGCATTGAAGGCAGCCAGGGTCGACCCCACGCCAATACCGACCAACACCAGACGGAAACCGTGCAGACCCGTGCGGCGCGTCAACAACCACACCAGCACCGAGGTCGCCAAGCCACCAACCACAGCGCCCAGGGCAACCTCAACGGGGCCGGAATTGAACACAATAATCTGCAACAGCGCACCGGTCGCGGCGCCATTCGTGAAACCGATAATATCCGGCGATCCCAGGGCATTACCCGAAATCACCTGGAAAATCGCACCTGAGAGACCAAGTGCCGCACCCACCAGAAGCGCCGCCACAATACGCGCCGCACGCTGCTGAGCGAAAGCCACCGTAATCTGCTTGCCCTCACCCAGTAGCGCCGGGATCATCTTCTCCGGGGCGATCTTGTAGTCACCCTGCAACATGCCCCAAAACGCCAGTGCCGCAATCAGCACCACCAACGCCACATTCAGGATCAGTACGCGCCACGGCACCTGAGCACTCACAGGACCGCGCACCGTCAGCACCGGGCGGCCACCCAAATCGCGGCCGTGACGACGCGCCGAACGATTAGCTGGGGTGGTAGCGGTCGCCATCGAAAGAGCGGAAGAATTCGACATTAGAGAGCCTCCACCTTACGACGAGTCATCAAGAACAAGAACACCGGGGCACCGGCAAGAGTCGCCACAATACCCACCTGAGTCTCCTGCGGAGCCACCAGCACACGCGCCAACACGTCAGCACACAGCAGCCACACCGGACCCAACAGCGCCGAACCATAATTCACCCAGCGCACATCATTACCGAGCAGAGCACGCACCACAAACGGTACCGCCAAACCCACAAAACCAATCGGACCCACCGCAGCAGTCGCAGCACCGGCAAGCACCGTCACCGCCAGCAACGTCAAATTCTGGGTCGTACGAACACTCACGCCGAGGCTGGTCGCCGCCTCCTCGCCCATACTCAGAGCATTAATCGCAGGAGCCACAAAGAACGCCACCAGCATACCCAGCACAATCACCGGACCCACCGTCGACGCAATATCCATACCGCGGCCCTCCAGCGAACCGGCAACCCAGATACGGAACTCGTTATACGCATCCTGATCAGCCAAAATCAAGCCCTGCGCAATCGCCGACAGTGCAGCAGAAATCGCCACACCCGCCAACGCAAGCTTCACGATTGACCCGTCACGGCCACGACCCAGCGTATACACCAGCACCGCAGCCAACGCGCCACCAATCGTCGCAGCAACCATGTACTGCCAAATACCCATCACACCAAAAACCACCACGGAAGCAATCACAGCCACCGCAGCACCGGCATTCACACCCATCAGGCCGGGCTCAGCCAGCGGGTTACGAGTCAACGACTGCATCAACGAACCGGCAACCGCCAACGCGGCACCCGCCGCAAGACCCACCAGGGTACGCGGAATACGCTGCTCCAGCACAATCGTCTGCGCCTGCTCAGAAGCAGTGCCATTGAAAACAGCCAGAACCTGATCCGGCGGAAGATTATTCGATCCGAACAGCAAAGAAGCAGCCACAGCACCCACCAAAAGCACCGCAAACAAGAACAGAAAAGCCAGGCGCTTACCCAACTTCTGCCCCTGAATCACAGAACCCTGACGGGACGTACTCTCCTGCTGAACACCTCGGGACAATGAGCTCGTGCGGGCCACTATGCTCCTTATGCTCGATACAAGAAAACAGGGAGGCACACCCGGCACCCCACAGGAGGGGCACCCGGCACACCGGTAGATAATGAGAGAAACGCCGGAGCGGGCAGGGTACTCCCCCCACCCGCATCCGACGTTAAGTCTTAGCGCTTGCGGGCCAGCAGCAGCGCAGCGGCAGCCACCACGCTCACGCCCAAAACCACCACGCCAACCCACGGGAACGCAGCACCGTAGGTCACAGTCTGCACGGTGGACGCGGTGTTAGCCGAAGCCGAAGCGCTCGGGCTCGACGCAGTACCGCGCGCAACAGCCGAAGAGGACGCGCTCGCCGAAGCGGTCGCCTTCTTCTGGGCATTTGCCGAAGCCGAAGCAGCGGGAGCGGAGGAGGCGGAGGTACCGGAAGAGCCAGCTTCCGCGTTCAGGCGGTCGTACTCCTCCTTGGTGATGGTGTTACCCTCAGCGTCGGTGTACACGGTCTCAGCCTCAGCCGCACCGCCTGCCGAACCATTCGAGGAACCGTTCGAGCCGCCATTGGACGAGGACTCGTTAGAATCGTTAGAGCCCTGAGCCTCATCTGCAGAGTCGGAGCTATTAGAGTTCGATCCGCCGTTCGAGGAACCACCGTTGCCCTTCGAGCCAGAAGAGCCACGGTTCGAGGAAGAACCCGAAGAGTTCGAGGAGGAATTATCCGAACCGCCTTCGCCCACCACGGTGAACTCGGGGCTGCGGTTAGTGTACGCCTCGGTACCCAGGTACTTGCCGTCCTTGTCACGCTTCTCGCCGGTCGCAAGGAAACGCAGGGTGTGGGTGCCAGCGCCTACATCCGGCAGAACGAAGGAACCGGAGACGTTGCCGTTGCTATCGGTCTTCTGCTGGTGCACCACGCACGCGCCCTGAGCCGCATCGGAGGGGCACAGGTCGCCGTCGTCCACCTTCACGGACACCACGGTGTTCGCGGGGAAGCCGCTCACGCTAAAGGAAATCACGCCGTGCTCGCTCACCGAGGAGGAAACGGTCGAGGAGGTGCCGGGGGTAGACGCCTTCGCACCGCCCGGAGGCAGAGCGGATGCGGTGCCAACGCCCAAGCCAAGCGCCAGGGTTGCTGCGGCGCAGGCGGTCAGCGCCTTAGAGGTCAGGGATGCCTTCGGGGCTCCCGAAAAAGGTGCACGCATGGTGGTCCTTTCAAAATTACCGGGGTCGACACTGAACGCTACCGGGTTCGTGTCAGTACAGTTCAGTAGGTCAGTGCAGTTCAGCGGGTTGCGACCCGAGTGGTTAGTGAGGCACCCGGTCCACGCCCCTGTTCAAGGGTGCGGAGTCAAGAGTGCGGGGCGTGAGCCGGTGCCGATATGAATGTGTGGTCAGAGCTTACTTTTTGAGAGAGCTTACTTCTTGGAGGTACGCAGGATCAGAGCCGCAGCCAAAACCACCAGGCCAGCCGCCGAGAGCAGCAGGTTATTGGCGTTGTTGACCAGCCACTTGGTCAGACCGGTCAGCTCGGTACCCTCAATGACCGGGCCCTGCGCCTTGGTGCCTGCTACGGAGTTCTGAGTTCCCTGCGAGCCCTGAGTGTTCTGCGAGTTCTTCGAACCGGCGGCGGCCTTCGCAGCCTTCTTCGCGGCGCCGTCAGTCTTCTGCAGGCTGGTACCCAGGGACTTCTGCGCGCTCTGAACCTTCGCCTTAGCCTGCACGCGGTTCACAACCGGAGCGGTGCTCTGCGACAGGGCGGCGAGGGATGCATCCACGTCGGTAGCGCGGGTGCTGATGCGACCGCCCGCGTTACGCATGGGCACAGGTGCCGTGGAGGTTGCGGTTGCGGGGTTCTCGTTCAGCTCTTCAACCAGCTGGTCGGAGGCGTCCTGCTCATCGCGGGAAACTTCCTGACGAGGGGTAACAGCACGTTCCACGATCATGTCTGCGAAACCGAGCACCGCATTGTCAGCGCCCTGGTTACCGTTGTGCACGACCACACGGTAGGTGGCGGCGGGCATGCTCACGCTGGTTTCATAGCTGAAGCTGCGGTTGCCGTCCAGGCGCTTCCAGCCGGAGCCGTAGAGGGTCTGCGGGGAGTTACCGAGGTAGGTCGCGGCATACACCCAGGTGCCCGGTTCAGCGTTCGGCACGGTCACAGTCACGGTGGAACCGTCACGACTCACCTGCACGCCGTGACCATCGGTCAGATCGGAGGCGTTGACCGGCTCGGGTGCGTCACCGGGGGCGTACTCGCCAATGGTGAAGGTCGTGTTGATGCCGCCCTGGCTGTTGGCGCCGCCGTAGGTTCCGGATCGGTCACCCTCACGCAGGCTACCGGTCAGCAGTCGCAGAGTGTGCTCACCGGAGGCGTACTTGGCGGCGTCTTCATCATTTTTGAAGGCTGCGTTTGCGCGGGTGGGCAGGTCAATCCAGGTGTCGATATGGCCGTTTTCATCGGGGGTGATGACAGCCCAGATGGTGCGGTTATCGTTGACCGCGGTGGCGTCGTTACGGGATACCTTGCCATCGTCAATCTTCAGGCCGATAACGGATGCCTTCTTGTCTTCGGGGTTGCACCAGCCGTCACCGGTCAGGTGCAACTTGCCACCCTGAACCGCTTTGGGGTTCTCGATGGTCAGGCGCGGGGTGAAGGAGTCGTCAGCGGGGGCGCAGGTTTTCGAGTCTTCGCTGGGTGCGGGGGTAGGGTCTGCGGTTGCGCTCGGCTCGGGGGTCGGCTCCGCAGTGGGCTCAGCAGTCGCAGAAGGCGCAGCGGTTGCGCTGGGCTCTGAGGTTGCAGAAGGCTCAGCGGTAGCGCTCGGTTCCGCGGTGGGCTCGGCAGTTGCGCTGGGCTTAACAGTAGGCTCAGCGCTAGGCTCGGCAGTCGCAGAAGGCTCAGCGGTTGCGCTGGGCTCTGCGGTCGGTGCCGGGCTCGGAGCCGGGTCTCTCAGCGTAATATTCTGCGCCACAGATGCACGACGGTCGTAGGTGTTACCGTCCGCATCCATACCGCCCAGGGAGCCGGAAAGCACCTGGATACGGTGGCTGGTACCCTCCACGGTCCAGCCCTTGCTCTTCAGCTGCTCAGCGGTCAGACCGGTGTTTTCGGGGGTCGGCAGGGATACCTCAACCTCGAAGGTGCCGTCCTCTTTAGCGGTTCCCATGAAGTTTGCGGGCGAGTTGCCGCCCTCATTGGTGAGCGGGTTACGTGCCTGGTGAACCTCATCCGGCAGGGCGTCGAGGAACTTCACAGCAAACACTGCGCCGCGGCCGGGAGCGGTGCTAGTGAAGCCGGTTCCGCGCAGCACGAGCTTACCTTCGCGCCACTTCTCGGTGGAGATGGTGACGGTAGCCTTATCCGCCTGCTGGGTGGCTGCGGGGGTCTCCGCGTAAGCGATGGTGGTACCGGTCAGAGCGGCTCCGGGGGTGATGAGCGCGCCAGCGAGAGCCACGACGGCACCATAGCGGGCTGCGGTGCGTGCGGGTCGAGTTTCGGTCATTGTGGTCCTTGAGGATGGTGTGGTGGGTCGTGCATCCCCTTCCCGCCGCGGGTCTAGGGTGCGGCGGGAAGGGGGTTCAGGAAGCTTCAGCGGGTGATTGCTTCACGGGGTATTTAGAGCGGAAGCGCCTTCTTGACGTCTTCAACAATGCCTTCGAGCAGCAGCGGGCCGCCGGTGGAGGTCCACTTGGAGCCGTCCACGAGAATCACGTGGTCCTCCTTGACTGCCTTCAGGTTGGTGAAGCCGGAGGTTTCCTTCGCCTTATTCAGTGCTTCTTCGGCGCCCTGCAGGCCTGCGGAGCCCTGCGCGTTCGGGTTCTGCTGGCTTGCGCCGCCGAGGGTGCCCAGGAACATGTAGTCCGCGTCGATGCTTGCCAGGTTCTCCAGGGAGACGGGCTCGGAGTGGCCCTGGCCGTTGCGGTCCTGCGCCTCGGGGCGCTTGAGGCCCAGGTCGTTGAGTACCTGGCCGGCGGGCAGTTCCTTGAGAATCAGTGCGGGGCCGTTGCCTGCCCAGCGGACGATGGAGAAGGTCTTGTCGCCGTACTTGGGGGCGAGCTGCTCCTTCAGCGCTACGGCGCTTGCCTCGTATGCCTTGATGACTTCTTCACCCTTGTCAACCATGTTCATGGCGTTGGCGACGTTGCGGAAGTTGATGCGCCAGTCGCCGCCCGCGTAGCCGCAGTAGACCACGGGGGCGATCTTCTTGAGGGTTTCGTAGGCGTCGGAGCGCTTGTCCACGCCGGTGGAGTCGACGAGGATCAGGTCGGGGTCAAGGTTGCCGATCTGCTCGTAGTTGACCTGGGCGACGGTGCCGATGATCTGCACGCCCTTGGCGCGGTCGGCGAGGTAGTTGGGCACGCCGGACTGGCCGCGACCGGAGACGGAACCGACAGGGGTCACGCCGAGGGCGAGCAGGCCGTCGAGGGTGGGTTCGGAGAGGACGATAACCTTCTGCGGGTTGGCGGGAACTTCTACATTCTCGTCGTCAATGTCCTTGATGGTTCGGGTGCCGCTGTTGCCGCCGGAGGTGGAACCGCCGGAAGTGGTGGTCGTGGTGGTCTCGCTGCTGCATGCCGCGAGGGCGAGAGCAGCCGATGAGGCGAGCGCCAGGCCAAAGAAGGCACGGCGGTTAACACCCGGTGCGCCCTGGTTTTCGGTGTCGGTCAGCTCGGTTCGGTTGAAAGACATAGTTCCCCCTAGATATGACTAAACTATACCTAACCTTACAGATATCTGAGTGTTACATCAAGACGCGTTCTGTTTGTCTTCTCACACCGTCAGAATGCCCGGTTTTACCGCGGAATTCCGCGGGTTAACATATTTCGCGTTTTGTCATAGTCTTGCTGACACCTTGTCGTTTAAACGGGGTGCCTCTCCCCTGCCGTGTCTCGCTACACATCTGCGGCGGTTGAGACGCTGAGAAAGGGGTGAGAAAGGGGTGAGAAAGCAGGGCATGCACAACGCCCCGCCGCGAAGAACCGCGACGGGGCGTTTTGATGTTCTACAGAGCACCGCTACCAGCAGGCACCATTACTGGCGGGCACCGCTAACAGCCGCAACCGCAACCGGAACGCTTGACCGATGCAGCCGCCGCACGCAGGGAGGCGATGGCCGCCTCTGGGCCGCCGAGTGCCTCGTCCACACCGTAGACCGAGCTGCCGGCAACGAAGCAGGTTGCGCCCGCCTCCGCGGCACGCAGGATGGTCTCTTCGGTGATGCCGCCGTCCACCTGCACGGTCACCGGCAGGTTCGCGCCCTCAATCGCCTTGGCGGCGCGGGCAATCTTCGGCAGGGTCACGTCCAGGAACGCCTGGCCGCCGAAGCCGGGTTCCACGGTCATGATCAGCAGCATGTCCAGTTCGCTGAGCATGTCCAGGTAGGGTTCCACGGCGGTTGCCGGGCGCAGCGCCATACCTGCCTTCGCACCCTCAGCACGCAGGGTGCGCGCCAGCTTGATGGGGGCGATAGCCGCCTCCGCGTGGAAAGTCACCGATTCGCAACCCATGCTGGCGTATTCGGGTGCCCAGCGGTCGGCGTCCTCAATCATCAGGTGCACGTCGAACGGCACCGGGGAGATTTCACGCAGACGCTTAACCACCGGTGGGCCCCAGGTGAGGTTGGGGACGAAGTGGTTGTCCATCACGTCAATATGCGCGGCGTCTGCGGTGCTGATACGCTCCAGCTCGCGCTGCAGGTTCGCGAAATCCGCCGAGAGAATCGACGGGTTAATGGCAATACCCATGGGGTTCCTTTCAAATCTGTGCCGTAGCGACGGGCGGGCTAATGCTGTGGGTTAGCGCTGATGCTAGTTCTTACGCAGCAGGGCGAGGAACATTGCGTCGGTTCCGTGCACGTGCGGCCACAGCTGAGCGGTGGTCGGGTTCTGAGAAGCCTTCACGGCCGGGGCGCCCTTCTTGACCTTGATCTCGGGGGTGTGGCCGGGGTCCTTCTCCTCCGCCAGCACGCTCACGGGTTCGCCGTTTGCCCCTTCGGTGCGCAGGGCAACTTCACGCAGCGCGGCGGCGGAGTCGAGCAGGCTGACCGCACCGCTTTCGAGCACCTCAGCCACAATGTTCTGGGTTTCTGCCGCGTGCGGGGAGCAGGTCACGTAGGCGATGACGCCGCCGGGGCGGGTCGCCTCAATGGCTGCCTCCAGGAGCTGACGCTGCAGGGGCAGTAGCTCCGCAATATCGCGCGGGGACTTGCGCCAACGCGCCTCGGGGCGGCGGCGCAGGGCACCCAGACCGGAGCAGGGCACATCCACCATGACGCGGTCAAAAAGCTGACCGGGCTCAATGGAGCCGGGCAGGTCGGAGGCGTTCTTGCGCAGGGTCTCGCGGATCTGGCGGCCGTCGCCGGCGAGTACCGTGTAGCTGTCCTCGGGCAGGGGGCGCATGGAGGATTCCACGAGCTGCGCGCGGTGCGGTGCTGCCTCGTTGGCGATCAGGGATGCGCCGCGCTGAATACCGAGCGCGCCGAGCAGCGCCGCCTTACCGCCGGGGCCTGCGCACAGGTCGAGCCAGGCGGTATCGGTGCCGTCCAGGGGCGCTGCGGCGAGCGCGCGTGCCACCAGCTGGGAGCCGGCATCCTGGGCGCGGACGGTGCCTTCACGTACGGATTCCAGGCGCGCCAAGTCGCCGGAAGCGTACAGCGCCGAACCCTCGACCAGCTCGCCGTCGACGGCGCCCTGTTCGCGTGCCTCGTCGAGGCTACCCAGACCGGGCAGCGCAACCAGGTTCACCACGGGGGCGAGGTTGTCCGCTTCGAGCAGCTGCTCAATTTCGGAGGCGGGGCGGCCGTGCGCGACGAGTGCCTGGCGCATGGAACGCACAATCCAGCCGGGGTGCGAGGCGAGCAGCGCCATGCGCTCGGTGTCGTCCTTCGCGTCCTCGATGATGAGTTCGTACCACTCTTCGGGGGTGCGCTCGGAGACGCGGCGCAGCACCGCGTTGATGAAGCTTGCCGGGCCTGCACCGATCTTTTCGCGCGCAAGGGACACGCTCTGGTTCAGCGCCGCGTGGGCGGGAACGCGCATGTTCAGCAGCTGGTGCACGCCCATGCGCAACACGATGAGGGTGGTAGTGCCGACCTTCTCGAGGGGGCGGTCTACGCAGCGGCTGAGGATTGCGTCGTAGGTGCCCTGGTGGCGTAGCGTGCCGTAGGTCAGCTCGGTTGCGAAGCCTGCGTCGCGGTGGTCGAGGCGGTGGCTACGGATCGCCTTGGGTAGCACGAGGTTCGCGTAGGCGTCAGATTCCGCCACGGAGCGCAGTACGTCGAAGACGGTTGCACGTGCGGTGTCTGCGGTGCGCGAGCGTGCGGAGGGTGCCGCCGCTGAGAATTCGCGGGCGGACATGGAACGACGGTTGCGTTCGTGGCCGCTCTTATTGCGTCGGGAGGTGCCGCCGCCACCGCGTTTGGTGTCGTCGTGTTCGGTCTTGGCGCGGCGTGCGGCGCGTTCGACGCTGGTCAGGCCGTCGAAGCGGCGGCCGGTGCGCGATTCGTTGCGGGATTCACTGCGGGAGTTGTCATCCCACTTCTGCGGGCGGCCCTGAGTGCGGCTATTCTGCGAACGCTGATTCTGTGAGCGCTGACTCTGCGAACGCTGGTTCTGGGAACGCTGAGAATTCTGAGACTGCTGGCGGTTCTGCTCGTTCACGCCCGAGCCGGTGCCAGCACCAGAGCGGCGGCGACGCTTACGTTTCGCACCGCCCTCACCCTGGTCGCCGCCCTGATAAGACTTGCCCTGATGAGACTTGCCCTGGCTGAACTTGCCGTTGCCAGCGTGACCGGGCTTGCCGTATCCTCCCTTGTAGGGGCGCTTTTCGTTGCTCATGCGAGTACCACCAGGCCTTCCGCCATGTCCTTGCCAGCGCCGCGAGCCCACGCGGGCGCATCCATCATTTTCTTACCGGCAGGCTGAACCTGCAGCAGCATCAGCGGTTCGGTACCGGTGCCGACCAGTACCTTCTTCGCGTGCAGACGCACCGCACCGGGTGCGAGGGGACCACCGTTCGCCTCGATCAGGGACTGCGCCAGGCGCTCGTCGGCAACTGCCAGACCACCGATCTTGAAGCGGTTTTCCCCCAGTTCGCACCATGCGCCGGGTTCGGGGGTCACGCCGCGGAAGCGCGCCAGGATCTGCTCGGCGGGTTCGGTCCAGGTGAGGCGGCCGTCGGCAATGCTCATCTTGGAGGCGTAGCTGACCGATTCGTCCTCGACCTGCACGGTGCCGCTCTCGCCCGCTTCGAGGCGTTCGAAGGTGCGTTCAAGCAGTGCGCCGCCGCTGGTTGCGAGGCGCATCAGCACGGTGCCTGCGGTGTCGTCGGCGGCTACGGGGGTGGATTCCTGTTCGAAGGTGGGGCCGGTGTCCAGGCCTTCTTCGAGCAGGAAGGTGGTGGAGAAAATTTCCTGCTCACCGGCGATGAGGGCGCGCTGCACGGGGGCGGCGCCGCGCCATGCGGGCAGCTTGGAGAAGTGCAGGTTGACCCAGCCGTAACGCAGGGATTCGAGCGCGGGTAGCGGCAGCAGGGCGCCGTAGGCGACCACGGCGGCTGCGTCAGCGTTCAGTTCAGCAATGGCTGCGGCGGCTGCGTCGTTCCAGCGGTTTGCCTTCACGATGGGCAGGCCGAGCTCTTCGGCACGCTGCGCGACCGGGGAGGGAGTGAGCACGCGCTTGCGGCCCACGGGGGCGTCTTCGCGGGTAAGCACGCCAACCACGCGAACCTTATCGGAGTTCGCCAGGTAGTCGAGCGGGGGCACGGCAACGTCGGGGGTGCCTGCGTAAATGATGTTGAGCATGTGAGCCTACTTTCCGAAGCTACCAAAGGAGGAACCGGCACCGAACGCACCGCCGCCGCCAAAGGCGCCGCCCACGCGGGTTGCACGCTCGGTCACGGTCTTCGCGGCGACATTGTTGTAGTCTGCGGCGCGCAGGGCACGCATCACGCGCTGGCGGTCTTCACCCACGAGGCGGTCGATGAACAGCTTGCCGTGCAGGTGGTCGGTTTCGTGCTGCAGCATGCGCGCGAACAGGCCCTCACCCTCCAGCACGAGGGGTTCGCCGTGGCGGTCCACGCCGGTCACGCGCGCCCAGTTCTTGCGCGGGGTCGCGGACTTCTGGCCGGGCACGGACAGGCAGCCTTCGCCGCCTTCCTGGTCTTCTTCGCCAACCTCAAGCACGGGGTTGATGATGTAGCCTTCGCGGTCGTCAATGCCGCCAAAGGTGAAGATCTGCTTGGAGATGCCAACCTGCGGGCCGGCAAGGCCCACGCCGCCCACGTCGTACATGGTTTCTAGCATGTCGTCGATGAGTCGTGCCAGGTCGTCGTCGAAGACGGTGATTGGGTCGCAGACGCTGCGCAGCACCGGGTCGCCTACGGTGCGGATGCTCAGGATGGTCATGGTTCTCCTTTGCCGGCGGGGTGCCGGGAATGTGCTTACGGATTTCAATATGGCGGCAGAACTGCGCTGGCGGTTTTCTCAGTAGCGGGTTCTTCACAGCGGGCGCATTCTTCACAGCAGGTGCGCCGTTCTGCCTATTGTTCTATTGTCGCCGATTCAGTAGCGCGAATCTAGAACGAATCGAGGCGCTGGGGGTGGAGGCGGCAGGGTGAGGGCTGAGCCTCGCTTCCCTGGGCTCATCTCCCCGTGCTCACCTCCTCAGGGGGTTTGAGCCTCTCCCCTACGCCCGTTACTTCCCTATGCCGCGGGCGGGGGTACTGGTTTATGCCGCGGGCGGGGGTACTACGGGCATGAGCGCGGGGTCTTCAAATTCTTGGACCTGGCGGTCGAATTCCCAAACGCGGCGCAGGGCGCAGAACTTGTACCAGTTACGTTCGAGCACGGCGGGGTTTGCCTGCTGCGGCAGCACCTGCGTTTCGCCGAGGGCTACGCCCATGAGGACGGGCGCGTCACCGTATTTCCAGGGTTCCCAGGTGCCTTCGTCGGGGTCAACGATGGATTCTTCGGCTTTGAGTCCGGCGACGAGCTGCATGACGACCTTCTCGTCGAGTGCTTTGACGCGGCCGCGTTTGTCGGTGCCTTTGGTTTTGTAGTCGATGATGCAGGTTCGGCCCGCGATTTCTGCGACGAGGTCGAGGGTGCCCGCGTAGCCGACGGTGTCGTTCCAGATGGTGACTTCGGCGGCGAGGGGGCGGGGTTTGAAGGCTTCCCACCATTCGTCGAAGCGGTCGGCGTAGGCTTGTTCGCCGTTGATGATGAGCTGTTCGCGGCTTTCGTCGAGGTTGTGTTCGCGTCCCATGGCGCGTAGGGCGACGGCTTCGGCGTAGTTGTGGACGCGGTCGCCTCGGGCGGCGGCTGCGTCGCGGTATCGTTCGGAGGCGCTGGCTGCGTCGCGGATGATGGCGAATTTGAGGCCGTGGGATCCGGTGGCGCGGTAGGCGCGCTGGTCTTCGAGGGCGGCTTTGGCTGCCATGTACCCGTGCCAGCCGCTGAGGTCGCTGGCGTGCTGCCCGATGACGGTGGTGATGGAGGGGACGAGGGGTTCTCCTCCGCGGACGCGCGCGTACATGCGTCCGTAGTCGGTGGCGGTGGCGAGTTCGGGTGTTGTCACGGGTACCTCATTCTCGGGTGGTTGTGTCCGCGGCTGTGTTGTACTGCTGGTGGGCACAAATACCGGTGGGCATAATAAAACCCCCGTTCCTTGAAACGGGGGTTATTTGGTGCGTGATACTGGGTTCGAACCAGTGACCTCTTCGGTGTGAACGAAGCGCGCTACCACTGCGCCAATCACGCTTACGGATAAGACTATACCGAGGCTTGGCGTGAAGGTCAAATTTTGCGCGCCCCTTTTTTATTCCTGTTTTATCCCCGCCGAGAAGCCACTTGTGTTTCGAAAAGCCACATAAGTGGTGGCTTCTCGAAACACTTGTGGCTTTTCGCTGGATAAACAAAAAAGCCTGGCTTCCGAAGAAACCAGGCTTTTTCCTAGTGTGACCCCAACCGGATTTGAACCGGTGTTGCCGCCGTGAGAGGGCGGAGTACTAGGCCGCTATACGATGGGGCCGCAACCTCCGTTAGGAGGTTAGCTGGGATACCAGGACTCGAACCTAGAACAAAGGAACCAGAAACCTTCGTGTTGCCAATTACACCATATCCCATTACTCTATTGAGTTACCGTTCCGCTTTTCGCCTTTCGGCTTATCACCGGAACGAGTAATAACTATACGGGTCTTTCTGGAGGCGTGCAAGCCGAAATCTGGAGAGCCGCCTCACACTCACGGCTTTATACCCGCTACTTCCGCTTATTTCCGGGGTTTTTGGGGCGAAAAAGTTTTTTAAATTTCTTCAAAAAGAGGGTTTTGGGGCCGATTTTCGCCCCTCAAAGAAGCTTCGAGGGGGCTCGGAGAGTAGCTTTACCCCCTCCCTGTATGCTTTGCACCCCAAAGTTTTTTGAAGATTTTTTCTTCCCACCTTCCCGGCAGTCAGATAGCCAAATAGCCAGATGGCCAGACAGTCAGGTAGCCAGGCAGTCAAGTAGTCAGGCAGCTAGCTCACCAAGCAGTCGCCTCGAGAAAAATCGCAAAACTCCCGCCCCACTACTCCCACCCCACGCCTCCAAAAGCTAAGACCTGCACCTTCAAAAGCTAAAGACTTACCAAAACTTTTGGAGACAACGAAAAAGCCCCGAGGCGAACCTCGGGGCTTTAGTGGAGCGGTTGACGAGACTTGAACTCGCGACATCCACCTTGGCAAGGTGGTGCTCTACCAACTGAGCTACAACCGCATGTTTTCGCTTTGAACTTTTCAGTTCGTCGCAACAACAGGTACTACTATACGAGTCTTTACTGGGGCACGCAAACCAAATTCTTGCCACACTCCCCCAAATATAACCAGATTCACCCCCATAAAAGATACTGACTAGTAGTTTTACAGGAAATACCCATCACAAAAATTATTCTCAAATTTATAAAAAATCCCCTTATCCGCCGGGTTTTTCAGACTTTTTGTTCGTCTGATTCCCGCTGGATAAGGGGATTCTCTTGAACATAAATTCTCGCCGGGCTCTCACTGGGCTCTCAAAGTACACATCGCAGGTGCCTGCGAGCGCACCAAAACTAGCTAGAGCTTAGTCGCTGCTACCGCCGGAGTCGCCTCCACCGGAATCGCCGCCGCCAGAGTAGTCGGAGCTACTGTAGCTGCTGTAGTCGGAGCTGCTGGAGCTTCCGGCGTCGAAGTCGCCCGCGTCCGGGTCGGGGCCCGGGTCCACGAAGTCGTCCTCTTCCTCTTCTTCGTCCGAAGAGCCAGAAGAATCCGAAGAGTCCGAGGAATCCACGACAGACGAGGAGGTGCTCACGTCGCCGCCGCGAGCCGCGTTCTGCATGGCGCGTGCCTCCAGGAATGCGGTCACGTAGGCGAGTACCGCGCCAGCAATAATGATGATGACCATCCACACGGAGCGGTCAAAGCCGGCGATGTAGGCGAACAGCCAGATAATGCAGGCGTTGGTGAGCGCCATGAGGGTGCCCTTCAGCAGCGCCTGCCCCATAATCGACTGCTTCATGGTTAGCTCAGTTCAGCGGCGAGCTTGCGCAGGCGTGCGAGGGAGGAGTCCTTGCCCAGGATTTCCATGGATTCGAACAGCGGCGGGGAGATGCGCTCACCGGACACAGCGATACGCACGGGGCCGAATGCGAGGCGCGGCTTGATTTCCAGACCGTCGACGATTGCTGCACGCAGGGCTGCCTCAATGTTGGCTGCGGTGAAGTCCTCGAGGGGCTCCAGAGCCTCGATTGCTGCGGCGAGGACCTGCGGTGCGGATTCCTTGAGCTGCTTGCGTGCGTCCTCTGCGGTGCTGATCTCTTCGTCAGCCTTGAAGAGGAATGCGAGCAGGCCGGGTGCTTCGCCGAGCAGCTGCATGCGCTCCTGAACGAGGGGTGCAGCTTCGGTGAGGATCTGCTCTTCACGCTCGGTGAGGGTTTCGCCGAGTACGCCTGCAGCCTGCAGGTACGGGATGAGGCGGTCGCGGAAGTCCTTGGGGTCGAGCGCACGGATGTGGTCGCCGTTGATGGACTCTGCCTTCTTCACGTCGAAGCGTGCGGGGTTAGCAACAACGTCGTGTACGTCGAAGTGCTCGACGAGCTCGTCGATGCTGAAGACGTCCTGATCTGCGGAGAGGGACCAGCCCAGCAGGGACAGGTAGTTCAGCAGGCCTTCCTTGATGAAGCCGGAGTCGCGCAGCAGGAACAGGTTCGACTCGGGGTCGCGCTTGGAGAGCTTCTTGTTGCCCTGGCCCATGACGTAGGGCAGGTGGCCAAATTCGGGGATGAAGCTGGTCACGCCGGTGTCGATGAGTGCGCGGTAGAGCGCGATCTGGCGCGGGGTGGAGGAGAGCAGGTCTTCGCCGCGCAGCACGTGGGTGATGCCCATGAGTGCGTCGTCGACGGGGTTCACGAAGGTGTACAGCGGGTCGCCGTTGGAGCGGACGACCACGTAGTCGGGTACGGTGCCTGCCTTGAAGGTGATTTCACCGCGAACGAGGTCGTTGAAGGTGATGTCTTCGTCGGGCATGCGCAGACGCCACACGGGCTTGCGACCCTCGGCGCGGTAGGCTTCCTTCTGCTCTTCGGTGAGGTTGCGGTCGTAGTTGTCGTAGCCGAGCTGCGGGTCCTGACCGGCTGCCTTGCGGCGTTCCTTCACCTCGTCGGGGGTGGAGAAGTCTTCGTACACGTAGCCGCCTTCAACGAGCTTTGCGAAGACCTCGTTGTAGATGCCTGCGGCCTTACGCTCGGACTGGCGGTAGGGCTCGTGGGGGCCGCCGACGCCGACGCCTTCGTCCCAGTTGATGCCGAGCCAGTGCAGGGATTCGAGCACCTGGTTGAACGACTCTTCGGAGTCGCGTGCCGCGTCGGTGTCTTCGATGCGGAAGATCAGCTTGCCGCCGGTGTGGCGTGCGTACGCCCAGTTGAAGAGGGCGGTACGGACCATGCCCACGTGCGGGGTGCCGGTGGGCGAGGGGCAGAAGCGGACGCGGGTGTCTGCGGGGCTGTTGAGTACGGGACCGTGGTATTCGGTCATGATGTCTCCTTGACGGTGTGTTTCAGGATATACGTTACGTTTTGGGGCGCGGGCGGCTTAGTCGCGCACGCGGGTGACGAGGGAGCCGATGCCTTCGACTTCGACCTCTACTTCGTTGCCGTCGCGCAGTACGCTGATGCCGGCGGGGGTGCCGGTGAGCAGTACGTCGCCGGGCAGCAGGGTGAAGATTTCGGAGGCTGCGGCAACCTGTTCGGCTACGGAGTAGTGCATTTCGGAGGTGTTGCCTTCCTGCACGACGTCGCCGTCAACCCAGGTGGTGATGTTCAGCGAGTCGGTGTCCAGGTCGGTTTCGATCCAGGGGCCGAGCGGGGTGGAGCCGTCGAAGCCCTTGGCGCGGGTCCACTGGCGGTCTTCGAGCAGGTCGCGGGCGGTGAGGTCGTTGGCTACGGTGTAGCCGAAGATGACTTCGTGCACGCGCTCGAGAGGCACGGACTTGGCGATACGACCGATAATGACGGCGAGTTCACCTTCTGCGCTGACGGCTTCGGAGTACTCGGGCAGGGTCACGGGGTCGCCGGGGCCAATGACGGTGGTGTTGGGCTTGAGGAAGAACTGCGGGGAGGCGGGCGCCTCGGTTCCTGCCCAGTTTGCGATCGCTCCAATCACCTTGGAGCGGGGGATAATCGGGGCGAGCAGGCGCACCTGGTCGATGGGGTAGGTGGTGCCGGTCGGTTCGATACCCGAGTAGAAGGGGTCGCCGGCGAGTACGCGCAGGGTTTCTTCGCCTGCGTCACCTTCTACCAGCCCGAAGTGGAGCTCATTATTTACGGTAAATCGTGCAATACGCATACTTTCTAGGGTACCAGCCTTCGAGGGTTGCGGCGGCGGGGTGCGCCTCCCCTCCCCTATGCACTCCCCTATCTTCTCCGGGCACATGATTGACCGAGCACAGCATTCACCCGGCGCAGCACTTACCGGGTGCAGCGAATCCCCGCGGGCTGCTCGCCGCGCGACGTGCGGGTCGGGCGGGGCATCCTGCGGGGATTTCGCGGGTTACGTTAGATTCACGTTTTAGATGAGGCGGGTCATCCAGCCGTGGCGGTCCTCAACAGTGCCCAGCTGAATGCCGACGAGCTCTTCGCGCAGGCTCTTGGAGATTTCGCCGAAGTGCTCGGTGGGTGCCGGGATTTCGAAGTCTTCTGCCTTGAGCTTGCCGATGGGTGCGACCACTGCTGCGGTGCCGCAGGCGAAGATTTCGGTGATGTCGCCGTTTGCCACGCCTTCACGCCATTCGGTGAGGGTGATGGCGCGCTCTTCGACGGTCATGCCGCGGTCTTTGGCGAGCTGAATCAGCGAGGAGCGGGTCACGCCTTCGAGGATGGTGCCGGTCAGTTCGGGGGTAACAATCTTGTTTTCCTTGCCGAAGACGAAGAACACGTTCATGCCGCCGAGCTCTTCGATGGCGTCGCCGCGGTGCGGGTCCTTGAAGATGACCTGCTTGCAGCCGTGCTTTTCACCTTCGGTCTGGGCAATCATGGACGCTGCGTAGTTACCGCCGCACTTTGCCGCACCGGTGCCGCCTTCGCCTGCGCGGGCGTAGGTGGTGGAGAGCCAGATGTCCACGGGTTCGGGGGTGCCGAAGTAGTTACCTGCGGGCGAGCCGATGACGTGGTACTGCACGTGGCGTGCGGGGCGAACGCCCAGGAACGCCTCGGTTGCGATCATGAAGGGGCGGAAGTAGAAGGCTTCACCGTCGCCGGTGGGTACCCACTGTTCGTCCATCTTCACGAGTTCGCGCAGGGATTCGATGAAGGTCTCTGCGGGCAGTTCGGGCAGGGAGAGACGGTGTGCAGAGTTCGCGAAACGTGCCGCGTTCTTTTCGGGGCGGAAGGTCCATACGGAGCCGTCGGCGTGGCGGTAGCCCTTGACGCCTTCGAAGATTTCCTGGCCGTAGTGGAAGACGGATGCTGCGGGGTCGAGGACGAGCGGGCCGTAGGGGTGAACTCGTGCGTCGTACCAGGTGCCGCCGGTCTTGTAGTCGCCTTCCCAGTCGATGGTGACCATGTGGTCGCTGAAGTAGTCGCCGAATCCGGGGTTTGCGAGGATTTCGGCGCGGCGTTCGGCGGTGGCGGGTGACTGGTTTGCTTCGTGGCTGAATTCGATGGCCATCGTTCTGCGTTCCTCTTCGTCTAGTTGCCTCTGTGGGCGTTCTTTGAGTGGCGGTTCTCGCGGCGGGGCGAGGGACCGGTGTGTGCCGCCGGGCGCGTTGTCGTGCGGGGCAGATGGTGCATCTAGCGGTCTGTGCTAGTCGGATGCATCAAAGCTAGTGGTGGATGGTGTCCACCGCCGAGGTGCCGGGCGGGTGTGCCTGACCTGTTTTAGAGTACCGGAAAGATGAGTTTGCCGCATGCGCACCTTTTCTGCCATTCAAGATGTGAACAAGTGGGATTCGTGCGGGCTTGTTGGAGGTTAGGCATCGGAGATCTCCTCCCCCATCTTTTGTAGCTAGGTACAGGTGAAGCCCGGAAGGTGTGTTCCTTCCGGGCTTCACTAGCGTAGTTCAGGTTTTAGCCGAGCCAGTTTTAGCCGGGCAAGTATTAACCGAGGCGTGCGAGCACGTCCGCGCCGACCTGATCGGTTCCGCGCACGCTCGCGCCGTTCTCGCGCATATCTGCCTCAACGGCGTCCTCAATGCGGGCTGCGGCGGCGTCGTGGCCGAGGTGGCGCAGCAGCATTGCGCCGGCGAGGATTGCGGCGGTGGGGTTTGCCTTGTTCTGGCGGGCGATGTCCGGTGCGGAGCCGTGTACGGGCTCGAACATGGAGGGGAACTCGCCGACGGCGTTGATGTTGCCGCTTGCCGCGTAGCCGATACCGCCGGTGACTGCACCGGCGAGGTCGGTGATGATGTCGCCGAAGAGGTTGTCGGTGACGATCACGTCGAAGCGGGCAGGGTCGGTGACCATGAAGATGGTGGTCGCGTCAATGTGCAGGTAGTCGGTCTCAACCTCGGGGAATTCAGCCGCGATTTCGGTGAAGTAGCGGTTGTAGAGGCGACCTGCGTGGGTGAGCACGTTGGTCTTGTGCACGAGGGTGACCTTCTTGCGGCGGGTGGACGCCAGCTCGAAGGCGTAGCGTACCAGGCGCTCCACGCCGTGTGCGGTGTTGAGGGAGACTTCGGTGGCGATTTCGTGGGGGGTGCCGCTGCGGATGACGCCGCCGTTGCCGATGTAGGGGCCTTCGGTACCTTCACGCACGACGACGAAGTCGATGTTGCCAGGGTTGGCAAGCGGGGAGACTGCGCCGGGGTACAGGCGGGAGGGGCGCAGGTTGATGTAGTGGTCGAAAGCGAAGCGCAGCTTCAGGAGCATTTCGCGTTCGATGAGACCGGAGGGAATCTTGCCGCTGCGCGGGTCTGCACCGATGGCGCCGAAGAGGATCGCGTCGTGCTGCTTGAGGGCGTCCATGGTGGAGTCGGGCAGGGTTTCACCGGTTTCCAGCCAGTGCTCGGCGCCGAGCTTGTAGTGGGTGGGGGTTACGGTGATGTTTTCGAGCTCGCAGGCGCGGGTGAGGATGCGCTGGGCTTCGGTAATGATTTCGGGGCCGATGCCGTCGCCGGGGATGACGGCGAGGTCGATGCTACGTGCTTCAGTCATGCCTCTACCGTAATACGCGCCGCGGGTGGGCGGTAGAGCGTGCGGGCGGGTTCTCAGACTCTGGGCTAGACGGCCTCTGAGTAGCCGTAGCTTCTGCCCCGCTACTCCCCTGACCCTCTGGTTCGACCCGACGCTCCCTGGCTTCTGGGGTTCCGGATTCTGTGGTGTTCAGCTCCTACCGGTTAAAACAATATTCCCCGGCTGATAATTCAGCCGGGGAATATTGTTTATCTACGAGTTCTCACAGGGTAAGAACTTAGACGCTATTAGGAGCGTGCGCAGAGGGTAATCTTCACGTAACCGGGGTTACGGACACCGGACTGCTTTGCAGCGTTGTTAGCGGAGGAAATCTCACCATTGGGAACGGTGGGGGAAACGTAGGAGCCACCTGCGCCACCTGCGCCTGCCTGCAGCAGTGCGCTAACGTTCTGGCGGTAACGGGTCGGCTCTTCGTTAGCGTTCCACTTCTGGGAGGTGATGATGGAGGAGAGGCCGCGAGCAGCACCGGAGCCACCGCCACCGTAGCCTGCGCCACCACCTGCGGAGACAACGGTCTGGTAACCGTTGAAGGACTTCAGGGTGGAGTCCTTCGCCAGGCTGGTCGTATCCTTGAGGTTAACAGGGTTGGTTGCGTGAACGATTTCCAGCTTGGAGATGTCGTTGTTATCGATCTGGTAGGAGTATGCGAAGACGCCGTCTGCACCCTTACCGTCGAAGCCGGAGCCACCCTTGTCACCAGCGGTAGCGGAGCTGAAGAGCTCCTGCTTGTTCTGGCTGGTGAAGCCCAGGACACCACGGACGTTAGCCTTGTCGTTGTACAGCATGGGCTGCTCGCCACCTGCACCACCCTGACCGTTGCCGCCACCGTTACCACCGGCAACCTTCATAGCGGTACGATCGGAGGCGAACGGCTTCAGAACGGTGTAGTGAGAGATGGAGGTCTCAGCGCTGTCACCGACTGCTGCGGATGCGCTTGCACCTGCGGGCAGAACGGACTTAACGTCAGGGTCGCTCAGGCGGGTGGTGGAAGCGTCGACTGCCTTGGGGTTGTAGTACTTACCCGAGGGCATGTTGTTGGTACCGGGCTGGGTACGGATACCCGCACCGCCACCGCCACCTGCAACAGCAATCGGGGTGCCGTCGATGATCAGAGCGGAGGAGCCGCCGCCGGAACCACCGTAGAGGTAACGCTTCATATCGGAAGCGCCGGGCCAGTTAGCGTCAACACGAGCCTTAGCGTCTGCGGGAACGGGCTGAGCGTTCACGTCGCCACCGTTACCGTAGCCCTTACCACCGGTTGCGGGGCGGGTCTGCCACAGCGAGGGGCTGTCAACACCGGGCTCGGGTGCCAGGTAAGCCACACCACCGGCAGCTGCGACCAGCTCGATGACCTGGCCTGCCTTGACGGGGATTTCACCGGTCACGAGAGCACCGGAACCACCAGCAACCTGGTTGGAACCGCCACCTGCACCACCAGCGACCTCGAAGCGGAGCTTGTCGACCTTAGCGGGAATAGTAAACTTCAGGGTGTCGCGTGCACCAGAGGGCTGACCGGAGATGCTGTAGTTTTCGGTGGAGTTCCAGTCACACTCAGTGGAAGATGCGAAAGCGGGAACTGCAGCAGATGCTGCGACAACCGGAGCAGCCCATGCTGCGCCAGCGACAACCTTGCGGCGAGAAATGTTAGTAGACATGTATGTCCTTCGAGAGTGATGTCATTTTGAGGAATAAAAGTTATCACCCGCCGTCGTGCGCGGCGAAGAACGTCACCTGATGAGATTCGAGTGAGTGAAGTAGGCTTGCGCCTAACCTCTGGTGATAACGACATAATGCTGTATCCCGCTCCCCATATATAGGGAGGTGCACTTCAGAGCGCTTGGTGTTCGCTCTGCGAGGCCTTGGGCCATCGGCATAGATTTCGGGTACGGCTAAAACTATACCCATCAAGGACCTGTACCGCAATGGTTCCAAAAATGGTTTGATGAGGGGGTTTCCCTTAAACTCTCCGCATTACTTGAAGGTTTTTCAACCCAAATAGGTTACTTAAGGGAGTTTCAGGTCTCTTAAACCCAAATTCAAAGCCCATACAACCCCAAACCCTCAAGTCTTAGTTGAATAAATAATCCACAAAAAAGTAATTAAGGTCACTAAAAATAGCTATTTTTAGCGTGTCGCACCCACCCAAGCACACACCCCCACACACAAACCCACAGAATATTCCTGCACGTGAGAGCAAAAAAGAGGCTCACAATCCCTCACAAACACCCCCGATACACTAGAACCATGCCCCTCAAGCACACCGAACCCCAGAAGAACCCACAGCACAGCACAGAGACGGCCGGATCAGGCTACGCCGTAACGCATACCCGCGGCATCTCAGAAAGCATCGACCTGCCCGCCGATGCAATCACCGCCTCCAGCCGCGTGCAAAGCTACCTCAGAGACAACCGCGGCTGGATGAACATTATCGTCGTCGCGCACATGCAGTTCTTCTGCTGCGTACTCTCCGTTGCCTTCATCAATGGCTACGGCTGGATCCCGCTCATCTCCGCGCTCTGCAGCACCACCGCGCTCTACTTCCGCTACCGCTTCCCCTACGGCAGCATCTACGTGGTCATCGCGGCGCTCTGCCTCACCCTCCTGTCTCCCTTCCCCGACTCACTCGCAGTCACCTGCTACCCGCCGGTCACCCTCGCCGCCTACCATATCGGCAGGCACTGGACCCGCCGCGCCCGCTTCCGCGGCCTCATTCTCGGCTGGGTCGGCGCACTCGCCGTCACCGTGCAGGCCTCACTCTCATTCCTCTACCACTGGGACGACATACCCGCCCGCATCTTCATCTCCCTGATGCTCGGCGTGCTCTGCGGATCTATCTTCACTGTCTTCTGGTTCCTCGGCGACTCCCGCCGCATGCGCGAACTGCGCAGCGAAGAGTTCGAAGAACGCGCCCGCCGCCTCGAATACGAGCAGGAACAGGAACGCCGCCTCGCCGCGCAGGACGAACGCACACGCATCGCCCGTGAAATGCACGATATTGTGGCGCACTCGCTCTCCAGCATTATTTCTCAGGCGGATGGGGCACGCTACGCCGCCGCGAGCGCCCGCACCGCACGCGCACAGCAAACACAACAGGCAGAGCAGTCGGGTCAGGCTGAGCAGTCGGGTCAGGTTCAGCAGCAGAGCACACCGGATATTGCCGAGCAGACCCTCGAACTCATCGCAGAGACGGCACGTGACTCCCTCACCCAGATGCGTTCCCTACTCGGGCTACTCCGCACCGACGAGACAACCACCTACGCGCCCGTGCCCACCCTCAGCGACGTGCCCGCCCTCGTGGAGCAGAGCCGCCGCGCCGGACTACCCGTCACCTTCACCGGAATCACCGGCACTATGGCACGCACCCTGCCGCAGGGCGCCGAACTGGCGGCGTACCGCACCGTGCAGGAGGCGCTCACCAACGCGCTCAAGCACTCCCCCGGCGCAGCAACCACCGTCACCATTCACTGGGGCGAGGACGGTCTGCACTTGCGGGTTCAGAACGGCCCGGTTTCCGCTGTTTCCCCTGCCTCGACCTCAGCCTCGAATCAGCGCGCCAGCAGCCCGGTACCCGGTAGCGGTAACGGTCTGCGCGGCATGAGCGAGCGCATCGCCCTCTACCACGGCACCCTCACCTACGGTCTGCAGCCCGACGGCGGCTGGCTCGTTGAGGCGACGCTCCCCTACCGCGACCTCTAATACCTCTATACCCTGTTCGCTCCTCTTATACCCACCACTGTGACCTAGGATTGAAACTATGTACTCTTCCGCACCACAGAACACCCAGCCAATCCGCGTGATGCTCGTTGACGACCAGCGCCTAGTGCGCGGCGGTCTGAGCATGCTCGTGAACTCCCAGCCGGACCTGAAGGTCGTCATGGAAGCTGATGACGGCCTGGCGGCGATTGATGTTTTTGACCGCATGGTCTCTGAGGGGCAGGCGCCGCAGGTCATCCTCATGGATGTGCGCATGCCGCACTGCGACGGCCTGGAGGCGGCACGCCGTATTCTGGAGCGTGACGCTCAGCGTGCGGAAAGTGATTGTGAGGCGGATGAGCGGGTGCGCATTATCATGCTCACCACCTTCGATATTGATGAGTACGTGTATTCGGCGGTGCGTGCCGGTGCGAGCGGTTTCTTGTTGAAGGACACTCCGCCGGAGCAGCTGCTGGAGGCGATTCGTACGGTGCATCGTGGGGATGCGGTGATTGCGCCGTCTGCGACTCGCCGCCTGTTGGAGCAGATGATTCCGGTGCTGGACTCCCCCGCTCCTGCCGCTCCTGTTGCTCCTGCCGCTCCTGCCGCCGAGTCTGTGCAGGTTGCTCCCCCGGCAGCGGGTTCTGAGCTTCCTAAGGCGACGTTTATTCCGGCTGATTCTGCGAGCCTCGCGCCTGTTGAGGATTATCCGCACCGTGAGTTGATTGAGCAGTTGTCGCCGCGTGAGTTTGAGGTGTTGGGTCTGATTGCGCGTGGCTTGTCGAATGCGGAGATTACGCGGGAGTTGGTGCTGTCGGAGGCGACGGTGAAGACGCATGTGTCGCATGTGTTGGCGAAGTTGGGTGCGCGTGATCGTGTGCAGGCGGTCATTATGGCGTATGAGGCGGGTATCGCCCACTAGCGCCCACCCTTATGTATAAGGGCACAGTAGAGTAGAGAGCACAGTGATGCCCCGGCGGGCACCTCCATATCGGGGGCACCCGCCGGGGCATCACTATCTCACACCGAGTATCCGGGGATATACCGAATACTGTGGCTATGCCGGGTTAGCCGCGCATACCCTCAACCGGGGACATGCGAGCCGAACGAGCCGCCGGCAGAGCCGAAGCGAGCATCGCGGCGAGCACACCTACAATCAGGATGACCACGTACCAGACGTACGGCAGGTCAAGCACCAGCGGGGCGGAAGCGCTCATGGAAGACATAATAATCTGTGCCGAGAGGCTACCAATCACCGCACCGGAAACCATACCGAGCACCACTGCGGCGAGCGTAATCAGGATCGCCTCAATGGAAATCATGCGGCGCAGCTGCTTGCGGGACAGGCCCAGCGAGCGGAGCATCGCGTTCTCACGGCGGCGTTCGTTGACCGACAGGGTCATCGTGTTCGCCACACCAATGATGGAGATGACCACTGCGAGCATGAGCATCACCAGGGTGAAGGTCAGCATGACGGTCAGCAGCTGGTCGTAGGTTTGACGTTCCTGCAAGCCACCGGTGAAGGAGCTGTCCGGGCTGGCTCGGTTCAGGTCAGCCTGCAGGGTCACGTTCTCGCTACTGGTCAGCGGGGATGCCGCACGCACCAGAACGAAGGTGTCATTACCGCGTGCCTGGCTGGTGACGGTCAGATGTGCCGCCTTGGTCTGCGCTTCCTGATCGCCGCTCGCGATGGCTTCTTCCATGCGCTTCTGAGCTTCCTCAGCGGCGGGGTTGGCAACTGCCTGCGGGTTCTTGGAGTCCTGCAACTTAGCGGCGGTGGCAGGGTTAACAATCAGCAGGGTCTGCTTGGTTTCGGACTTGACGGGCTTAAGCTCCAGTTCGCCGAGCGGGCCGTGCGCCTTCAGGCGGCTGGACTCATTCAATCCAGCGGACTTCCAGAGTCCCTGGGGTACGAGCACGGTGTCGTCAGCAAGGTTCGAGTTTTCGTCCGGCAGGATTGCCTTCAAATCGGAGGAGCTCAACGCCACCAGGTCAGCGTTCTGGTTGGCGGTCTGACCCTCGTACTCGACGGTGTAGTCAACCACACCGGCTGCGTAACCGACGGCGGATGCCTGAACGTTCTTAATACCCTTGACCTTGGAGGCGATACCTTCCGCCTTGGTCACGGTGGAGGCCGCCTCAGACTGGTCATAAGAGCTGTACCTTGCCTGCGCAGAAATCGGGTACTGCTGATCCAGGGCCTTGGTCAGCGAGGCGCTCAACACCGAGTAACCGGTCAGCACAGTCGACACGACCAGGGTACCCACCAGCACGGCACGACCGGTGGAGACGGTGCGCTTGGGCGAACGCAGCGCGTTGGCGAGCGCGAGCTTGCCGGTCTGGGTGCGGGTGACCGCGCCGAGGGCGCGTACCAGCGGCGGCAGTACCAGCGGGGTGATGAGGAAGACTGCAATACCGAGCAGCAGCGCGGCCCCCATCATGAAGAGGATAGCCTTATTGCCGGCACCCTCACCGGAACCCTGGTTCTGAGCCAGCATAACCAGGCCGATACCTGCGACACCGAAGACCAGACCCAGGATCGGGCCGACCTTGCCGGGCTTGCGCACCTCAAGGTTGGTGTGTTCGCTCATCGCGCTAATGGGCGAGATGCTCAGGGCGCTTCGTGCCGGGGAGAGCGACGCCAGAACCGTGACGATGGTGCAGATCAGGGTACTGATGATTACCGGGGTAATCGAGTACGAAATCATGATGCTGGTGAGGTTCGCACCAACCAGCATGCCGACCGGGAAGGTCAGCAGTGCACCGATGAGGGAGAACACCACGCCCACGGTAATGGATTCGACGAGCAGCATCCGCACGAGGGAGCCGCCGCGGGCACCGAGGGTGCGCAGCAGGGCGAGCTCACGGATGCGCTGGCCGACCAGCACCGCGAAGGTGTTGGAGATGACGAAGGAGGAAACCAGCAGAGCCAGTGCCGCGAAGGCGCCCAGGACCACGCTAATGGAGGTGAAGACCGTGGAGATACTCTTCTGGTAGTCTTCCAGCAGCTTCTGACCGGTCATGACGCGCGGGTCGTTCTTCGTGTCGCCGCTGCTGAGGGTATCCTGCAGGCTCTTGAGTTTGGCGTCGGTTACGCCGTCCTTGAACTTGAGGTAGATGAGGTTCGCGCCAGCCATGCTGCGGTAGCCTGCCGCGGAGCTCTTATTTTCTGTCTCGGCTGCTTGCAGGGTGGCTTCGCCGAGGCTGGTGCCGCCAATGAAGACAGCCTGATTGGTAGTGGAGCCTTCAAACCCGGGGTCGAACAGACCGACGACGGTATATTCGGCGGTCTTGTCAGTACCGGGGGCGCTGACGGATTCTACAACGTCGGTGCTGGTGACCTTGCCGTTCAGCGAGAGGTTGTGCTTCTTCGCAAAGTAGGTAGAGACCATGATTTCGTGGTCGCTACTGGGGATTTTGCCCTGCACCTTGTACGGGAAGAGGCTCGAGTCGGCGGGCAGCTGGTTGTACTGCACCTGGGCTTTCTGATCGCCGGTGCCGATCGTACCTGCAACGGCGTACTGCACCCAGTAGCCGGAGAGCAGGTTGCTCTGTTCCACCTTCTTAATCTGGTCGCGGGTCAGGAAGATGGCGGTGCTGTCTTTACCGTCGCTGGTTGTAGCGGCGGAGGCGACGACCGCCTCGGCGCGGGAGAGCACGTCACTGACGGAGGAGTTGACGGTCGCCTGCAGCGAGTTGGTGAGCATCATGATGGCTGCGATAAAGAAGGACGAAATCGCGATGCCTATACCCGTGAGGATGTATTTTCCTTTGGAGGCGCGCAGGTTGGAGCGCGCCACCGTGTTCAGTGTGGTTGCCACGGCTTATCGACCTTCCAGCTGTGCCATTGCGCCGAGGACGGCGTCGTAGGTGGGTTCGATCATTTCGCCGGCGACCATGCCGTCCTTGATGAAGACCACGCGGTCTGCGTAGGAGGCGGCGTTTGCGTCGTGGGTGACCATGAGGATGGTCTGTGCGTGGTCGGTTGCGGCGGCACGCAGCAGGCGCAGCACCTCGGCGCCGGAGTTGGAGTCGAGGTTACCGGTCGGTTCGTCGGCGAAGACCACTTCGGGGCGTGCAAGCAGTGCGCGCACGATGGCGACGCGCTGCTGCTGACCGCCGGAGAGCTGTTCGGGGCGGTGGTCGAGGCGGGTTTCCAGGCCGAGGGTCTTGACCAGGTAGTCGCGCCACTGCGGGTCGGGCTTCTTACCGGCAAGGCCCAGCGGCAGGTCAATGTTCTGGCCCGCGGTGAGGGTGGGCACCAGGTTGAACGCCTGGAAGATGAAGCCGATGTGTTCGCGGCGGAACTCGGTGAGGGCGTTGTCCTTCAGGCCGAAGAGCTCGGTACCGCCAATACGAATCGAGGTTGCCGGGTTCGGGTCGGGGGTGTCCAGGGTTGCGATGGTCTGCATCAGCGTGGACTTACCCGAGCCGGAGGGGCCCATAATGGCGGTGAACTTGCCCTGCTCAAAGTCAACGGAGACGTTGTTGAGGGCGTGGACGGTAGCTTCACCCATGCCGTAGGTTTTGGAAAGGTTTCGTGCGGAGACGGCAGGCTGTGCCGTCTGTGCGTGAGGAGTTGTCGTAGTCATAGTTCAATTATTTCACGCAACGTGGCGCTGACTAGAGGGTTTTTCTCATCCTCCAGGTTGATTTTGGCGGGTGTTCACCGGGTCTTTGCCTAGAGATGCAGAGGGATGCAGGGTTTCCCGGTGCTTCCGCGGGCTGAGGTGAGCCTGTGGCGGGCTGGGCGGGGCTCTGACCTCATCCTTAAGGATGAGTGGCGGCTCAATCAGCGTTCTCTCTCTTTTTTCTCTCCCCCCCCCCGCTTCTCTGCCTCGCGCCTACACCTATATATGCATGCGAAAAGCCCACGGCTCCTCCCCCATCTGGGGGTAGGATGCCGGGGGCTTTCTGAGGCTATCCGTTACAGCGCTATCTCAGACGCTGTCCGCTAATGGCAGCTGTTATGCCTTGGGCGCTTCGTAGCGGGGGAACACCGGTGCGGGTGCGGGCAGTTCGGTGCCGGGCACGAGTGCGGTGCCGAGGGCTGCGAACTGGCGTGCGTCGCCTTCGGGTACGCCGAGCAGGGTCAGCAGCTTGGCGGTTGAGTCGGGCATGACGGGCTGCAACAGCAGGGCAACCTGGCGTACGACCTCGAGGGTTACGTACAGGACGGTGTTCATGCGGTCGAGTTCGCCGTTCTTGCGCAGGGTCCAGGGTTCCTGCTCTGCGAAGTAGGCGTTGGTGTCTGCGAGAACGGTCCAGATGCGGTCGAGTGCGCGGTGGAATGCCTGCTCGTCGAAGTCTGCACGGACCGGCTCGTAGAGGGCTGCCGCCTCGTCGAGGATCTTGCGGTCGGCTTCGGTGAATTCGCCGTGGGTGGGCACGGCACCGCCGCAGTTCTTGGCTACCATGGACAGCGAACGCTGGGCGAGGTTGCCGAGGTTGTTTGCCAGGTCGGAGTTGATGCGGTTGATGATGGACTCTTCGGAGTAGGAGCCGTCCTGCCCGAAGGACACCTCACGCATGAGGAAGAAGCGGACGGCGTCCAGACCGAATGCGTCGACGAGGTTTGCGGGGTCGACGACGTTACCGACGGACTTGGACATCTTTTCGCCGTTGACGAGCAGGAAGCCGTGGCCGAAGACGCGCTTGGGCAGTTCGATTCCGGCGGACCACAGGAATGCGGGCCAGTAGATGGAGTGGAATCGGGTGATGTCCTTGCCGATGAGGTGCAGGTCGGCGGGCCAGTACTTGGTGAACAGTTCGTTGTCGGTGTCGGGGTAGCCGAGGCTGGTCAGGTAGTTGGTGAGGGCGTCGACCCACACGTACATGACGTGCTTGTCGTTGCCGGGTACGGGTACGCCCCAGTCGAAGGTGGTGCGGGAGATGGACAGGTCGTTGAGGCCGCCCTTGACGAAGGAGATCAGTTCGTTACGGCGCGATTCGGGGTAGACGTAGCCTTCGTTGGCGTAGAGTTCGAGGAGCTTGTCGCCGTACTTGGAGAGGCGGAAGAAGTAGGACTCTTCTTCGGTCCATTCGACTTCGGTACCGGTGGCGATGGCGTAGCGCTGGCCGTCGCGTACTTCGGTTTCGTCTTCTGCGTAGTAGGCTTCGTCGCGTACGGAGTACCAGCCGGCGTACTTGTCGAGGTAGATGTCGCCGTTTTCTTCCATGCGCTTCCAGATGGCCTGGGATGCGACGTAGTGGTCGGGGTCGGTGGTGCGGATGAAGCGGTCGTAGCTGATGTTCAGCGCGTCGTTCATTGCTTTGAAGCGTGCGGAGTTCTCGTCGGCGAGTTCCTTGGCGGTCTTACCGAGCTTCTCGGCGGTGGTCTGCATCTTCTGGCCGTGCTCGTCGGTGCCGGTCATGAAGCGCACGTCGAAGCCGTCGAGGCGCTTGAAGCGGGCTAGCACGTCGGCTGCGATGGTTTCGTAGGCGTGGCCGATGTGCGGGTTGCCATTGGGGTAGGAGATGGCGGTGGTGATGTAGAACGGAGTTGCAGTCATAACTTTCAGTTTACCGCAGTATTAGGCGAGGCTCTCACCGGGGTTACACTCTGATACGCGGTGGCTCTTTGTTTGCGGGGGTGGAGGCTGCCACGCCGCATGTTTCCTCCGCGCCTACGCAGGGGCACCCGTCACCCGGACGCTCCGCCCTTCCTCGCTTCGCTGCGGAGAGCGTCCGTGTGACACCCTGAGGGCGCTTCCGGAAAACACGGCGCACCAGCCTAAACTTCCAGCCGCCAAGCAACACGCTAAACCGCGACAGCCCTCCCCGCCCCACACGCAAAACATCCAATAACCAGGCAACAGACCAAACAGGCGACAGCCCTCCCCCGCCCCAGTTCGCTAGGCACGGGGCGCACACACGGAACCACCGCGCACCCCAACGAACCGGCGGGATAACGCGCCCCTGCCGAACCCGCAGAAACCATCCGAGGAATCGGTGTCGTCCGTAGTGACATCAGGGTGTCCGAGCTCTGCGAGGACAGGTCCCCTGTAGGAACGAGGACGAACACCGATTCCTCAACCCATGAAAACTGCATTTTCAGAGAGAACGCAAAAATCCCGCCGATTCCGAAGAATCAGCGGGATTTTCTTTCAAGTGCGCCCCCTGGGACTCGAACCCAGAACCCATTGATTAAGAGTCAATTGCTCTGCCAATTGAGCTAGAGGCGCTTATTTGTTTTTCGGGGTTTCCCCTGCAACAAGTAAATACTATACGGCATTCTGTGGGTGCCCGCAACTCGAGCAAGCATGAACTGCATCACATATTTGGCGGGTGGTGCTATTTAGCCTGAACCAGCAAAGAATCCGGCGCCCCACCCCCTCCCCCGTGGCGGGGTGCGGGTGGAGCGCCGGATTCTTAGAAAGCTATTGCTGAGCTACCGCTTAGCGAGCGACGGAACCTTCGGTGTAGTCGTCGTCAACGGAGTTCCAGGAGAACAGCTCGCGCAGCTTGCGGCCGGTTGCCTCGATGGGGTGTGCCTCGCCCTTTGCGCGCAGTGCCTTGAACTCGGGTGCGCCTGCAGCCTGGTCTTCCATGAAGCGCTTTGCGAAGTTGCCGTTCTGGATGTCTGCCAGGACAGCCTTCATGTTTTCCTTGACCTCGGGGGAGATCACGCGGGGGCCGGAGACGTAGTCGCCGTACTCTGCGGTGTCGGAGATGGACCAACGCTGCTTAGCGATGCCGCCTTCAATCATCAGGTCAACGATGAGCTTGAGCTCGTGCAGGACCTCGAAGTATGCGATTTCGGGCTGGTAGCCAGCTTCGGTCAGGACCTCGAAGCCGTACTGGACGAGCTGGGAGGTGGAGCCGCAGAGGACTGCCTGCTCGCCGAACAGGTCGGACTCGGTCTCTTCGGTGAAGGTGGTCTTGATGACGCCTGCACGGGTTGCGCCCAGTGCCTTTGCGTAGGACAGTGCCAGTGCGAGTGCTTCGCCGGATGCGTCCTTCTCAACTGCGACCAGGGCGGGAACGCCGCGGCCTGCTTCGAATTCGCGGCGGACGGTGTGGCCGGGGCCCTTGGGGGCGACCATTGCCACGTCGACACCCTCGGGTGCGGTGATGTAGCCGAAGCGGATGTTGAAGCCGTGTGCGAAGAACAGTGCGTTGCCGGGCTTCAGGTTCGGCTCGATGCTCTCTGCGTAGACCTTTGCCTGGACCTGGTCCGGGGTCAGGATCATGATGACGTCTGCTTCTGCTGCTGCTTCTGCAACGGTTGCGACGCGCAGGCCTTCTGCCTCAGCCTTGGCACGGGACTTGGAGCCCTCGGACAGACCGACGATGACCTTCACACCGGAGTCACGCAGGTTCAGTGCGTGTGCGTGGCCCTGGGAGCCGTAACCGATAACTGCTACGGTGCGGCCCTGGATCAGGGAGAGGTCTGCGTCGTCGTTGTAGAAAATGGTTGCTGCCATTTTTCTTCTCCTCAGTAAGTTTGATATGCGGCCCAGGCTGGGCTCAACATTGACTATTCTACTTGATAGCTGTTTAGCTGCGGGCTGTCGAGAGTACTTCTCAGTATCTGAAGTATCCGGAAGGTCTGTGAGCCCATAGGGGCGGGTATCGCATCGCCCGCCGGTTTCCCGGTTGAGGCGGTGCGATACCCGTTGCTATTCCCCACTGGTGCGGGGTTGGCGTGGCACCCTGGTGGGTGTTAGATGCGCTCGCTCATAGCGCGGGGGCCACGTGCCAGGCCGATGGTGCCGGCGCGAACGATTTCGCGAACACCGTAAGGCTCCAGAACATCCAGCAGTGCGTTGAGCTTCTCCTCAGAACCGGTTGCCTCGATGACAACAGACTCAGGGGAAACGTCAATCACGGATGCACGGAACAGGTCTGCTGCCTGAACAATCTGCAGGCGTGCTACTGCGTCTGCCTTGACCTTGATCAGGATGTGGCCGCGGCGGGTGGAGGAGTCGGCGGGAAGCTCGACGACCTTCAGCACGTGAACGAGCTTGTTCAGCTGCTTGGTGATCTGCTCGATGGTGTGGGCGTCGCCTTCGGTCACGACGGTGATGCGGGAGACACCGGGGTTTTCGGTGGGGCCCACAGCCAGGGAGAGGATGTTGAACAGTCGGCGGGAGAACAGACCGGAGACGCGGGTGAGAACGCCCGGCTTATCTTCTACCAGAACGGACAGAGTGTGCTGAGACATTAGTTCTCTCCCTCACGATCGAACTCGGGCGAAGTGTTCTTCGCGACCCAAATCTTGTCATTAGATACGCCTGCCGGGACCATGGGCCAGACGAGGGCGTGGGGGCTGACGGTGAAGTCAATGACCACGGGGCGGTCGTTGATTTCGAGGGCAGCCTTGATGGTTGCGTCCACGTCTTCGTCGCGTTCGCAGCGGAAGGTTGCGCAACCGTATGCTTCGCCGAGCTTGACGAAGTCGGGGATGCGTACGGTGCCGTGGCCGTCCTTCAGGTCGGTGTTGGAGTAGCGCTCGTTGTAGAACAGAGTCTGCCACTGGCGCACCATGCCGAGGGAGGAATTGTTGATGATGGCAACCTTGACGGGGATGTTGTTCTGTGCGCAGGTGACCAGTTCCTGGTTGGTCATCTGGAAGCAGCCGTCACCGTCGATGATCCACACGGTGGATTCGGGGTGCGCGACCTTTGCGCCCATGCCGGCGGGAACGCCGTAGCCCATGGTGCCCAGGCCTGCGGAGCTGACGAAGTGGCGGGGGCTTTCCTGCTTGATGTAGTGTGCGCCCCACATCTGGTGCTGGCCAACGCCGGTGACGTAGTATGCGTCGGGGCCGGTGAGGGCGCTGATGCGCTCGAGGACGTACTCGGGCGAGCCGAGACCGTCGCTGGGCTTTTCGTAGCCGAGCGGGTAGTCCTTGCGGATTGCGTTGAGCTCGTTCCACCAGTCGGTGAGGTTCGGCAGCTGGTCTGCGAACTCGGTGGAGAGCAGGTCGGTCAGCTCGGGCAGGACGTACTTGAGGTCGCCGACAATCGGCACGTCTGCGAAGCGGATCTTCGAGATTTCTGCCGGGTCAACGTCAATGTGGATGACCTTAGCTTCGGGTGCGAAGGAGTCAACCTTGCCGGTGACGCGGTCGTCGAAGCGTGCGCCGAGGGTGATGAGCAGGTCAGACTTCTGCATTGCGGCGACGGCGGGGACGGTGCCGTGCATGCCGGGCATGCCGAGGTTCTGGGGGTCGGAATCCGGGAATGCACCGATAGCGTTCAGGGTGGTGACGACGGGTGCGCCGATGAGCTTAGCCAGCTTGTAGAACTCTTCGGAGGCACCTGCACGGACCAGGCCACCACCGACGTAGAAGACGGGGCGCTTGGATTCGGTGATGAACTTGGCTGCTTCGTGAATCTGCTTGGAGTGGCCGCGGGTGACGGGGGTGTAGCCGCGCAGTTCGAGGTCTTCGGGAATGCCGCGGTATTCCATCATGCCGACCTGCGCGTCCTTAGTGACGTCCACGAGCACGGGGCCGGGGCGGCCGGTGGATGCGATGTGGAATGCTGCTGCGAGCGCGCGGGGGATGTCCTGCGCGTCGGTAATCATGAAGGAGTGCTTGGAGATGGGCATTGCCATGCCGACGATGTCAGCTTCCTGGAATGCGTCGGTACCGAGCAGTGCGGTGGACACCTGGCCGGTGATTGCGACGAGGGGGACGGAGTCCATGTTTGCGTCGGCGATTGCGGTCAGCAGGTTGGTTGCGCCGGGGCCGGAGGTTGCGATGCACACACCGGTCTTGCCGCTGGACACGGCATAGCCCTGAGCTGCGTGGCCTGCGCCCTGCTCGTGGCGGACCAGGATGTGGCGGACCTTCTTGGAGTCGTACAGGGGGTCATAGGTCGGCAGAATAGCTCCACCAGGCAGGCCGAATACGTCAGTCACACCCAGGTCTTCGAGGGTGCGGACGATTGCCTGAGAACCGGTCATGCGTTCTGCGGGAGCGTTTGCCGCGTCATCAGAAGTGGAAAATCCCATGGTCATGGAAATGCCTCGTGTCTTTTGGTTCTTCGTTGTACTCAATGTTCTGCGTGGGGTTTGTGTGGTCCTCACGCATCCTATGCCCGGGGGTACCAAGCTATAAAAAATGCCCCTCGCTGTTGGTGGTAGCGGTAGGGGCGCTCAGTCGCAGTGAATAGACCCTGCCACTCGCCCTAGGCGACGTCGACAAGGTTTAGAATTCGCTGGAACATTGCTGTCTTCACCCTTCTATGGTGCGCTTCGAAAGAGGGTGAGTCAAATCTCTATGGGGTGTCGTGGTGGTTTTTGCACGGAAACCCCCAAGTCAACCTTCTTCTTTCATGATGTGGACACATTGCGCGTGTGCGTGGATTCTAGCGCAGGTTTTTGAACAGGTGAGAAAAACTCGCATTTTTGGGCGTCATGGCGCGTAATATGTGCGAAATACTCGTGACCTTCGTTGGTTACCCCGGTAGACTGAAGCTATGACCGAACCGATCATCCCGGTCGCTGATGAGCTGACCGAAGCAAGTAAGTACGCAGAGGTTGTTGACCCCCGTAACTCTGTTGAGAGTAGCGAGTTTTTGACGGGTGAGGAACTCATTCGGGTTCTGCACCCGGTTTTTGACGAGCAGATTATTAATTACGGTGCATACAATTTGGTGTATGCGACGGGTCGTGCTGTTTACCGTAATCCTGATTTGGCGTTGCATCAGTATCCTGATCAGCAGCATTTTATTGTTGGGTATCAGGATGCGCCTGATGAGGTGATTATTGCTCCGGTGAATTTGCCGGCGTTGACGCCTGCGGGTACGGCTACGACGATTGATAATACGAATGCGTTGCATGCGTATCGTGTGGGTGATGATGCGGTGACGATTGAGTCGGTGAATGGCAGCTCGTTTTATTTGTCGTTTGAGGATAATGCTGAGGTTGCAACCCGCTTTGGCACTGGACTTTTGGAGCAGGGTCGGGATGTTGAGGATTTCCGTGAGTTTGTGACGCGGATTTGGCCGGTCTTGTAGCCGCAACTTTATCTTGTTGAAGGCCCGCTGCGACCCCTTGGGGTTGCGGCGGGCTTTCGCATGCCTACACCCCGCTACGTTGACCGCTTGAGGGGCGGTGCACGTCCTCGCTCCTACAGGGGCACCCGCCCTCGCTTCGCTTCGGGCACCCTGATGTCGCTACGGACGGCACCGACGCCTCTGCGCGCACCAGATTTACCAACAAGCCAAATGCTAAAAGGCGACAGCCCTCCCCCGCCCCAGTTCGCTAGGCGCGGGGCGCACACGCTGAACCACCGCGCATCTACCGCACCCCGGCGGGATTTCGCGAACCACTGAACCACAGATACGCAGAGGAGCCGGGCGGCACGTCGGTAGCGCGCCGCGTTTTCCGAAAGCGCCCTCAGGGTGTCACACGGACGCTCTTCCGCAGCGAAGCGAGGAAGGGCGGAGCGTCCGGGTGACGGGTGCCCCTGCGTAGGCGCGGAGGAAACATGCGGCGCGCACCATCAGAAACAAAGCCGAACACAGACTCCTCAACCCATAAAGACTGTATTTCAAGGGGAACGCAAAAATCCCGCCGATTCCGAAGAATCAGCGGGATTTCTTGTGAAGTGCGCCCCCTGGGACTCGAACCCAGAACCCATTGATTAAGAGTCAATTGCTCTGCCAATTGAGCTAGAGGCGCTTATTTGTTTTTCAAGGTTTCCCTTGCAACAAAAAAATACTATACGCGAGTTTTTGTGGTGTGCGCAAGTTGATTCATGGTGAGCCTGGACACATTGTTTGGGTGGGGTGTGTGGGACACTAGTGTGTGTACTGTGTGGGGCGCTTCTGTCCCCTCCCCTGTTTGTTGTTTTAGGAGTTTTGATGAGTGTTCGTCTTGAGCCGGGTGTTCCGGCGCCTGCTTTTACCCTTGCTGATGCGTCGGGTGTGGAGCATAGTCTGAGTGATTATGCGGGCAGCAAGGTGATTTTGTATTTTTATCCGAAGGCGTCGACTCCGGGTTGTACTAAGGAGGCGTGCGATTTCCGCGATAATTTGGCGTCGTTGAAGTCGTTGGGTTATGTGGTGTTGGGTGTTTCTCCGGATTCGCCGGCGGCTATTGCGCGTTTTGTGGAGAAGGAGTCGTTGACGTTCCCGCTGCTGTCTGATGCTGATCATGCGGTGGCTGAGGCGTATGGTGCGTGGGGTGAGAAGAAGAATTACGGCAGGGTGTATGAGGGCCTGATTCGTTCGACGTTTGTGATTGATGAGCAGGGTGTTATTTCTGTGGCTCAGTACAATGTGCGTGCGACGGGTCATGTGGCGAAGTTGCGTCGTGATTTGGGTATTGATCCGAAGTAGGGTCGTGCTTTCTGTGTGTGTAGCGTGAGGGGCGGCGGCTCTACACGAGGGTTACTGTTTGGCGTGTTTGCGGGTTTTTTTGCCCTATGGGGACTGATTTTAAGGCTTGGAGAACCTTGGTTCCTGGTGTACACTAATTTTTTGTTGCCTCAGACGCATGCATCTTTTGATGTGGGGTGACACTGCGCGCGAGTGGTGAAATTGGCAGACACGCAGGATTTAGGTTCCTGTGCCTTATGGCGTGGGGGTTCAAGTCCCCCCTCGCGCACACACACATTTACATTGGGCCCGCCGTCACGGTTTTCGTGGCGGCGGGTTCTCTTGTATGTGCCTTGCCCTTGTATGTGCCTTGCCGGGGTGGGTGTGTCTCGCCCGGTTTGGTGTTGAACCGTTATCCTGAGAGGTAAGCATCCGCGACGGAAGAGAGGACCCTCCCGTGCAGCATCAGCCTTATGCATCGTCAGCTGTTGGCAATTCTGATGCGCTGCTGCGAGCCGCTGCCGGCTCGAGTGGCTTGAGTCGACGCGCCGTTTTGCGTTTTGGCGCGCTTTTTAGTGCTGGTTTGGCGCTTTCTGCGTGTTCCGATCAGTCGTCTGCTGGTTCATCTGCTGATTCTTCGGCGAGTGCGTCCTCTGCTGATACTCGTCGTGTGTTTCGTTTTGCGCAGGGTGCGGCGCCGTTGGGTTTGGATCCGGCGTTGTTTCCTGTGGCGAGTACGTATCAGGTGACGGCGCAGGTTTTGCAGACGTTGTTGGTGGCGAATCATTACACGGGTGATCCTGAGGTTCAGGATTCGTTGTGTAGTGACTGGAAGGTTTCTGATGACCGTTTGACGCATACGTTTGTGTTGCGTGAGGTGCATTTTAGTAATGGCGTTGCGTTGACTGCGGATGCTGTGGTGCAGAATTTCCAGAGGTGGCAGGCGTTGGCTACGGGTGAGGGTACTGCTACTTTGGCAGTGCCTGCTCAGCCGTTGTTTGCGTGGGGTTTTGGTGTGCCGAAGCCGGGTTCTGTTGATCCTTCGGCGGTGGAGCCTACGCCTGTTCAGGCGTCTCCATCTGGTGCCGCTACTCCGACTGCTTCTGCGAGCGCCTCCGCTACTGCTTCTGAGACTGCTACCCCGAGCGCATCCCCGTCGGTTTCTGCTTCTGCGAGCGCTTCTGATGCTGCGCGTCCGAGTGATAAGAAGCCCGCGCAGAATGCTTCTGTGCTGTATGCGGTGCAGCCTTTTATGCCGTTGGTTTCGTCGGTGGTGGCGAATGGTAACTCTGTGGTGGTGACGCTGTCGCGTCCTTCGTTGGCGTTCCCGCGTATTTTGACGCAGCAGGCGTTCGGCATTATTGAGCCTTCGCTTTTTGGTGCTGACCTGAAGTTGACGGGGCACCCGGTGGGTACGGGTGCGTTCCGTGTGGAGTCGTTCAAGGACGGCACGGTGCGTCTGCTGAAGAATACCCATTTTGAGGGTCAGGCACCTGAGCTGGATGAGATTCAGATTTCGACCCTCACTTCGTCGGATAAGCGTTATTTTGCGCTGATGGAGGGTCATATTGATGCGTGTGATCAGGTGAATTCAACTGATCTGGGTCAGTTGGCGCGTGATGGTTATCAGACTCCGGGTCGTGACCCGTTCTCGCTGGTGTATTTGGGTTTGAATACAGCGCATCCGGTGTTGAAGAATATTTCGGTGCGTCGCGCTATTTCGCATGCGGTGGACCGTGGCGCACTACGTCAGTATTATCCGCAGGGCACCTCGGATGCGCAGACGCTGATTTCGCCGTCGTTCCGCATTAAGGCTGATGACGCGAAGGATTACACGGACCGCAATCAGGATATGGCGCGCTCACTGTTGGCGGCGGCAGGGTACGACAATCAGGTGATTGAGTGCTACTACCCTGCCGATGTGTCTCTGCCGTGGATGGATACTCCGCAGAAGGTGTATTCGGAGATGGTGGCTTCGCTGATTGAGGTGGGCCTGAATATTAAGCCGGTGCCTCTGCCGTGGGCTGAGTATCTGCCGAAGAGCCGTGAGGTTTCTTCTGAGCGCGGTATTACGCTGGCTGGTTTCTACGGCATGTACCGTGACCCGTATGCGTTCTTTGGTCCGGTGTTGGCGCCGCTGATTGCTGAGCATCAGGTGCGTTCGTTGATTACGAATGCGCCATCGGATATGACGACTGGTTTGACGAAGAAGAGTTCTGATGTGCCCTCGTCGGGCGGTTCAGATTCGAATGTACGGATTTCTGCGACTCCGAGCCCGCACCCGAGCTATTCGCCGGATCCGTTGACTCCTGAGGAGGAGGCTTCGGCTTCTGCATCGCCGAGCCCGTCGGCAACTCCTTCGCCGTCGCCTACTGCTGCGGCTGTGGCGCCGTCGCCTCGTTTTACGGAGATTCTGGAGGCGATTCGTACCGCAGATTCTGCCGATTCGGTGGATTCGCAGCGTGAGTTGTACGCGAAGGTTCTGTCTCAGCTGGGTCAGTTCATGCCGGCGGTTCCGCTGCTGAATGTGACGTCTAAGGTGGCTGTGAGCCGTGAGGTTCAGGGTTATCAAACGGAGCAGAATGCGATTGAGCTGTTCAGTAAGCTGCGTAAGTTGTAGACAGTTCAGGTTTGAGTATTGCGTTGCATGTGTGTTTGGCGTGCCTTAGAGGGTTTTTACCTTCCAGGGAAGCTAGAGTGTGAACTGCAACACTCTCCTGTTATTTGCTGATTCTAGCTATGCCTCCCCCACTAAAAGGGGTAGTCTAGATGATGTACCCCACAGTCATTGTGCCCAAGGCCGGGCACCCTCACCCCAAGGGAGAATTCAGTGGTAGCACGTACTGAACGAACCGACGTCGTCCTGGTCGGCGGCGGCATCATGAGCGCCACCCTCGGCGTGTTCCTCAAGGAGCTCGAACCGACCTGGAATATTATCCTGCTCGAACGCCTCGACAAGGTTGCTCAGGAATCCTCCAACCCCTGGAATAACGCAGGTACCGGCCACTCGGCACTGTGCGAACTCAACTACGCCCCCGCTGGTCCCGACGGCACTGTCTCCGCTGCCAAGGCTCTGAACATTAACGAGCAGTTCCAGGTTTCGCGCCAGTTCTGGGCATCCCTGGTTGAGAAGAATATTCTGACTG
This sequence comes from Rothia mucilaginosa, assembly GCF_001548235.1. Taxonomy (NCBI): domain Bacteria; kingdom Bacillati; phylum Actinomycetota; class Actinomycetes; order Micrococcales; family Micrococcaceae; genus Rothia; species Rothia mucilaginosa. Next base: position 1,819,511 of record NZ_AP014938.1, on the reverse strand, counting down.
ACACCAGCTTCATCAACCCGGTACCCCACATGTCTCTGGTCTTCGGTGAGGACCACTCCAAGTACCTGGCTGCACGCTACGATTCCTTCCGCAAGGAGAAGCTCTTCGAGCGCATGCAGTTCTCCGCTGACCGCGACAAGATCGCTGAGTGGGCACCGCTGACCGTCAAGGGCCGTAAGGGTAACGAGCAGATGGCCGCAACCTGGTCCCCCGAAGGTACCGACGTGAACTTCGGTTTCCTCACCGAGCAGCTGGTCGATTACCTGCAGACCAAGGGTGTTGAGGTTCGCTACGGCTACCAGGTCACCAACCTGAACCGCGAATCCAACGGCTCCTGGACCGTTGACGCCATCAACCGCATCAACAAGGATGAGCCCCTGAGCATCAACGCGAAGTTCGTGTTCCTCGGCGCCGGTGGTGGCGCCCTGCACCTGTTGCAGAAGTCCGGCATTGAAGAGGGTAAGGGCTACGGCGGCTTCCCCGTCTCCGGTCTGTTCCTGCGCAACACCCACGAGGCTACCGCAAACCAGCACAACGCTAAGGTGTACGGTCAGGCTTCGGTGGGTGCGCCTCCCATGTCTGTGCCCCACCTGGACACCCGCTACGTGGACGGCAAGCGCGCCCTGCTCTTCGGCCCCTACGCCGGTTTCAAGACGAACTTCTTGAAGCAGGGTTCCGTACTGGATCTGCCGCTGTCCCTGCGCCTGCACAACCTGTACCCCATGACCCGTGCAGGTCTGGACAACTTCTCCCTGGTCAAGTACCTGCTCTCCGAGCTGGTCAAGAACAAGAACGCTCGCCTGGAGACCCTGCACCAGTACTACCCCGAGGCTGACGGCGGCGAGTGGGAGCTCATCGAGGCCGGCCAGCGCGTCCAGATTATGAAGAAGGACGCGAAGAAGGGCGGCATCCTGCAGTTCGGTACCGAGGTTGTTTCTGCAGCTGACGGCTCCATTGCGGCGCTGCTGGGTGCATCCCCCGGTGCTTCTACCGCGGCTCCGATTATGCTGAACCTGCTCAAGCAGTGCTTCCCCGCAAAGATGGCTGGCTGGGAGCCTCGCCTGAAGGAACTCATCCCCGGTTACGGCGTGAAGCTCAACGACAACCACGACCTGGCTGATGAGGTTATGGCTCACACCGCTAAGGTTTTGGGTATTCACAACTAGTTTTCAGCTAGTCGATAACAGTATCCGACAAGGCTTTTTTAAGCTTTTTGGGGCGGCGACCCTCTCTAATTGACCAACAGGTCAAGTATCTGCACTCGCAGAAAAATGCGGGAGGGTCAGAAAACCCTATAATGTCACCGCAGGGGCGGGAAGGACAGCTCATTGTTCTCTCCGCCCCTTCTGTGCGCCCACACGCTAAAACCCGCAGCTGAAGCCCGCACGCTGAAGCTAATAGGCGCACCACTGTGTACATCCCACTCATTCAAGGAGCCCCATTGGCTGCACACACCGGCTCTTCCACGGACACCTCCTCAACCACGGTGTCCGCCGGAGCTCGACGCGGACTCTTCTCCCGTAAGAAGAAGCCCGCAGCCCCCAAGTACGCCAGCGTGAAACTACGCGACTTCCCCAAGGGCAGCATCCTCTACATCCTGCGCCGTGCCATCTTCAAGTTCGGCGTAAACGGCGCAAGCGACATGGCGGCAGCACTCACCTACTTCACCGTGCTGTCCATCTTCCCCGCCCTGCTGGCAATCGTCTCGCTACTGGGTGTGTTTGGGCACGGTGAGGAAAGCGCCGCGGTCATCCTCGCCTTCCTCAAGGACAACGCACCCGCCCAGATGTACGCCATTATGGAAGACCCCATCAAGCAGATTACCGGCGACCATGGCGCAGGCCTGGTGCTGTTGACCGGTATCCTCAGTGCGATCTGGTCCGCCTCCGGGTACACCGGATCCTTCGGCCGAGCACTCAACACCGTCTACGGGGTGCGTGAAGGCCGCCCCGGCTGGATTCTCAAGCCGCTGAACGTCCTCGTCACCACCGTGATCATCATCCTCGTGGTACTCATGATGCTCATGCTGCTACTGGGCGTAACTGTCTTGGACATGGTCGGTCAGTATGTACCCAAAACTGTGGACATGGAGCTCATCAAGCTCCTCTGGCTCAACGGCCGCTGGGTGCTGATTCTATTCATGGCGATCGCCCTGATTACCCTGCTTTACTCCACCACCCCGAACGTGCGCCGCTTCAAGCCGTGGAAGCTCTCCCCCGGCGCGGCGCTGGCACTCTTCGGTATGGGTCTGGGCGGTTTCGGCTTCACCCTCTACGCCAATAACTTCAGCAAATACAACGCCACCTACGGCCTGATCGGTGGTGTGATCGTGATGCTGCTGTTCATCTGGATTATGAACAATATGCTGCTCTTCGGCGCGCACCTGGACGCAGAAATCATGCTCATGCGCCAAATCATTGCCGGCGAAGACGACCGCGGACTCCTGAAGGTTCAGCCGCGCAGCACCTCCGCATCCCGTGCGCTGGAGGCACGTCAGGAGCGGCTCATGTCTGCAGGACGCGAACTGCAGCAGCAGGCGGCAGGCCAGGGCATGCTCCCCAAGCCGAAGGGCCCCTCCATTGCGGCTCGCGTACAGAAGGCGGTGGACACCAACACCGCCATGATTCGCACGCTCATTGCCGATGGTAAGGAGCGCCTCGACAACGCCAAGACGCAACAGGCGAAGGCAGACGCCACGGCGGAAGCCGCCGAATCTAAGGCGAAGACTGACTCTCAGCAGCAGACGCTCTTCGACCCGGGCACCGATAAGTCCACCGGTGCGGCACAGAAGAACTAAGCGGCAGCTCAGCTGAGCGCGTATCGCCTCAACCTTTCAAGGGCGTGGGACAGAAATCCCGCGCTGGTCACTAAGATAGACATATGACCAGTGCAGATTTCTCTCCCGCGCCCTTTGCTGTACCCAACGCCGCTGCGTCCAGTGTTGATGCACCCAGTGTTGAAGCGCCCAATGCCGCCGCGCCCGCCGTTGCTCTCCCTGACCTCGAGTACACCCTCTACCAGCCGCAGCAGCTCAAAAGCCGTATCCCCGCCCTCATGATTCACGGCTTCGCCACCCGCGGTGACCAGCTCTACGGGGGCACCGGCTGGATTCGCCAATATCTGCGCGCCGGATACCCTGTACTAGCTGTCAATCTGCCCTACCACACGAACACATACCTCAAAGACCCACAGTTCACGGTTGACTGCAAACTGCCTGCCCATACGCAGGTTATGAGCAGTGAAATCCCGTTCGATTCGGTGCCCTCTGTCAATACGACGGGTCAGCGCCTCACCCCCATTCACCTGCTCACCAACGCACTTGCCCAGCTGCTGCGAGCCGTCGCCACGGAGAACAACCTCGACGTGGAGCTACAGCCGCGCGCACACGTTATCGGTTTCTCCTTCGGCGCCCGCGTCGGATGGGAACTCGCCCTCACCCACCCGGAGGCGGTCGCATCCCTCACCTTGGGCGGACTGCCCCTGCACGACCACCTCATCACCCTGCGCGCCATGCTCGAAGCGCACGAGGGGACCAGCGCCTCCGCGAGCGCAGAAACCCCCGCGGCGGACTCCACCGCCGAGGCGATCGCCTCCTTCACCTCGATTATTGACGGCTCCCCCATCCAGCCCGACGCGCTACTGAAGTTCGTTCGGATTCCCTTCGGCCCGTTCTTCGACGTGCCCGCCCTGCGCGCCGGATCCCCGGATTTGCCGGCGGGCCACCCGGGCGCGCATCCGCGCGTACCCGTTGCGGTGGTACTCGGTGACGCGGACACCATCGCCGCCGACGGTGCGGAACTCTACGATATGGTGCGCGACAACAACCCGCTCAACCGTTTCATCTCCCTGCCCGGCCGCGACCACGTGAACGCACTGACCTCGGGCGCGTTCCGACGCGGCGCGCTCGCCTTCGCCGCTGAGGTGGAGGCGGCAGAGGTAGAAACGGCAGAGTAAGCAGCCGCAGGCTACGGCGTCCAGGTTCCAGATTCCGGGCGAAGTAAGCGACAACGTCATAAAACGTCAAATTCGCGTGGTGGCTTCACTATCAGCTTTATCGTGCACCAGGTGCGCCAATGCTCGTAGAATGGGAACGTATCAAAAAACCTTTATCTGCGGTTGGACCTCAACCGCACCTCAACAAAGGAGCACCATGCACAAGGTTAAGGCTGTCGTAGCCCTCTCCCAGGACGCACCCGTCACCGTCACCACCATCAACGTACCCGACCCCGGCAAGGGCGAAGCACTCGTCAAGGTCCTCACCTGCGGTGTCTGCCAGACCGATCACCACTACGTCACCGGCGGCGTCGGCCAGGACTTCCCCTACCTGCTCGGCCACGAGTCCGCAGGTATCGTCGAGGCTGTCGGCGATGACGTCACCAACATCGCCCCCGGCGACCTGGTCATCCTCAACTGGCGTGCCGTCTGCGGCGAATGCCGCGCATGCCGCAAGGGCCAGCCGCAGTACTGCTTCGCAACCCACAACGCAACCCAGAAGATGACCCTCGAGGACGGCACCGAGCTCACCCCCGCGCTGGGTATCGGCTCCTTCGCGGAGAAGACCCTCGTCGCAGCAGGTCAGTGCACCAAGATCACCGCTGACATCAGCCCCGAACAGTACGCAGCAATCGGTCTGCTCGGCTGCGGCGTCACCGCAGGTCTGGGCGCTGTACTGAACACCGGTGAACTCAAGCGCGGCGAGTCCGTCGCTGTCATCGGTTGCGGCGGCGTCGGCACCGCAGCAATCGCAGGCGCACAGCTCGGTGGCGCAACCACCATCATCGCCGTCGACATCGACGAAGAGAAGCTGGCACGCGCACGCGAGCACGGCGCAACCCACACTGTGAACTCCTCCAAGGTCGACCCCGTCGAGGCAGTCAAGGAACTCACCGGCGGCTTCGGCGCAGACCTCGTCATCGACGCTGTCGGCATCGCCCCCACCTTCAAGCAGGCATTCGAGGCACGCGACCTGGCTGGCCGCGTCGTCCTCGTCGGCGTGCCCGCCCCCGGCACCACCTGGGACGTCCCGCTGGATGAGGTCTTCGGCCGCGGCGGCTCCATCAAGAGCGCATGGTACGGCGACACCCTGCCCTCCCGCGACTTCCCCGAATTCGTGGACCAGTACCTGCTCGGCCGCCTCGACCTGGACGGCTTCGTCTCCGAGCGCATCCGCCTCGAAGACGTCAACGAAGCATTCGAAACCATGAAGACCGGCCGCGTGCTGCGCTCGGTCGTGGAACTCTAGGAACGTAGCGTGAGCGAACGTATTGAACGAGTCGTCACCTCCGGCACCTTCTCGCTCGACGGCGGCTGCTGGGACGTCGACAACAACGTCTGGATTATCGGCAATGACTCCTCCGTGATCATCATTGACCCCGCCCACGACGTCGACAAGATCTCCCGCACCGTCGCAGGCCGCACCGTGGAGAAGATTCTGCTGACCCACGCCCACGACGACCACATCCGCAGCGCAAAGGAGGCGGCAGAACGCTTCGGCGCACCCGTCTACCTGAACCCCGCAGACCGTGTGCTCTGGGAAATGGTGTACCCCTCCTGGGACTTCGACCACGAACTGGCTGACGGCGATGTAGTGCGCATCGGCGACACCGAGCTGAAGGTCCTCGCCACCCCCGGCCACTCCCCCGGCTCCGTGTGCTTCTACGCACCCACCCTCAGCTGGGAGAACAGCGAAGGCGTCGTCTTCTCCGGCGACACCCTCTTCAACGGCGGCCCCGGTGCAACCGGACGCTCCTACAGCGATTTCGACACCATCATCGAGTCGATTTCCACCCGCCTGCTGACCCTGCCCGAGTCCACCGCGGTTCTTACCGGCCACGGCGACAGCACCGGCATCGGCCTGGAGGCGCCCGAGCTTCCGGCATGGATTAAGCGCGGTCACTAAACCGGTAGCCTCACGCTGAGGTTCTCGCACGTAGGCTCTTATACTGAGGCTCACCACAAACCGAGCACGGTACACAAAAGGCGGATGCCCCACCACCTACAGAAGGTGGCGGGGCATCCGCCTTTTAGCATGCGCTCGTCACGCTCAAGCTGCCCGCAAGGAACCAGCTGCGAGCTAACCTAGCCGCGTTCCGTCTCAGCCAAAGGAGCCAGCTGCTCCTCATGCTCCTCACGCCACAGGTAACCGTACAAATGGCCCAACGCAAAATACATCGTCGCAATAATCACCGGAATCATAAACGCATTACGGTAATACGGTGCGTCGCCCATATAGCCGCCCCACATGCAACCCATCGCAAGACCAATGCCCAGCATCGAACGAGTAAAGAAGCTCGCCTGCGAATCAGGAATATGCTTGAGCGAACGGTTCAACCACAGCTCATGGCCGCCAAACGCAACACCCAGCACCGCGCCGCAGAACGCCAACGCATAGAAAATCGTGGACGTATCATCGCTCGCCGGCAAATACAGCGCCGCCATAATCAGCAGAATACCGCTCACCAGCCAGCCGTGCCACGGGTTCACTGAACGGCCACCCAAAACCACCGGGAAAGCCACCACCACTAGCGCGCCGGTACCGGTCGCAACCATCGCCATAAACAGGTTCATCGAACCGTGAATCAGCGAGAAGCCCAGCAGACCAGAACCAACCGAACCCATGCACGCGCCCAGCAGCACCAGGCCAAGAATCAGCACCACCGTCTGACGGCTCGGACGCACCAGATTCTGAGGCGGAGCCATACGAATACGCGAAATATCCGGCAGAACCCTCGGTGCCACCAGCACCACAATGAACAGCAGCGCATCCAGAATCATCGTGATCCAGAAGCCCGCATACTCATGATTCGGGGTGATGTACGCATCGCCCAGCCACACCAGCAGAGCAGCCAGCGGGTACATCGACATATTCGCCGTCGTACCCCACGACACCGCAGTCGACAAGCGAACATCACTGTACTGGTAGTTACGGCGATACAACGACTCAAGAGCGAACGGAGTCCACGGCGGAGTCGTAAAGCCCATCGCCACACAAGAGAGCGCATGGTAGGTCGTACTCACGTTATTCGGGTCAACCGTCAAACGCCAACCAATCACCAGCATATTCAACACCGCAGCAATATTCAGTATCGACGTAATCGCCAGCAACGACCGCAAACCCAGAGCACGCACCAGCATCGGGCCGAGCATAATCTGCACCGAATACGCGCCGGTAAACGCCGCCACCGCGTAGCCGCCATCATGCACACTACCCAGATGGCTCGCCAACAGAATATACAGCGCAAACGCCGAAGAAGCCGCCGGAATGTGGAACAGAATCGTCAACACGCTACGGGCAAAACCCTCAGCACGAAGCACCGCATACAGGTGACGACGCTGCTCCTTACTGTTGCGCTGGAACAACGCCCAATGCTGACGCAAAATATCCGGCAGTGAAGCGTTCGTATTAATCTCATCCGCAGCCGGAATCGGGCGAGGCGGCAGCTCCTGCAACACGTGCTCGTTGTTGCGCACCACATCCGTCAGGGAGGTGCCCGGAACCGTCGGAATACCCGTGCCCGAAGCACGCATTTTATTCAGGGCGTCGGAAGCGGGGCTCACCTTCGTGGTGCGCGGAGGAACCTCCGGCGCGGATGCGCTAGCGCGCGCATCAGCCGAAGGCTCCACACGATACGTTGAGTTCGGGTCCCTATCCTGAGGTGTCGAGGTCATCATCTCTTTCACGAATAAGCCGCCGGACATGGTACAACAGAGGCCCGGAAGCGAATTTATGCCTAATAGGAGTTTACCCTCACCGACGAGCCGTTCTGACCCTTTTCAACCACAATCTGGGCGGGAATACGGTTCTTCATCTCCTCCACATGCGAAATCAGGCCAATAGTGCGGCCGCTATCACGTAGCGACTCAATCGTGCCCATCACCATGTCCAGGGTCTCGGCATCCAACGTGCCAAAACCCTCATCAATGAAGAGGGTATCCAACTCGATACCGCCGTTATTCGCCTGAACAACCTCAGCCAAACCCAACGCCAACGACAGCGACGCCAAGAACGACTCACCGCCGGACAACGAGGACGCCTCACGCGGCTCGCCCGTCCACGTGTCAGTAATCTCAAGGTTCAGGCCGCCACCGGAACGGCTACCCTTCGCACGGTGATCGCTGAACACCATGCCGTAGCGGCCCTCACTCATCCGGTCCAGATGCAGCGACGCCGACCGCAGAATACGCTCAAACTCGGCACCCAGCACGTAGCTGACCAGGTCAACCTGATGCTCATAACCGCCCAGAGTGTCACCGCGGGCAGCCGCCGCCAGGTTAGCCAGCATCTGCGCGCGGTCATAACGCTGCGCCGTCTGCGCACGGAACGCCGCATACTCGGCACGCAGGCCCTGCAAAGAACGCAGCACGCTCTCCCGCTCGCCCTCACGAAGAGTCAAACGGTGCGCCGCCGCACGCAGCTGCTCAACCTGCTCACGCACACCCTGCAGATCATCCGGCGCCTGCTCACCGGCGGCAACACGAGCCGCCACCGCAATAATTGCCTCACGACCAAAGCCCTCTAGGAGGCGGGCATGCTCCAACTCATACGCGGCAATAGCCTGCTCCAAGGCGTCAACACGCTCGGGGGTGCGCACCGCCGCCTGCACCAGCTCAGCGCTCTCAAACGAAGACTCAGCCAGCAGACGCTCAGCCTGCTCCGCCGCCAAAGCATGACGCTCACGCGCCTGCCCCAGCAGCAACACCGCACGAGCCAGACGCTGATGCGCCGCGCGGTAGCCCTCCACAGCCTCAACACGCTGCGCAAAACCCACCGCCGCACGAGCAGGCGCCAACTCGGCCGTAGCCGCCGCACAGCGCGCCGCAGCGTCACGGTGACGAGTCTGAGCCTCAACCGCCGCGCCCTCGATGGTGCGTAGCGCCTCCTGAGCCTTCTGCTGCTGCCCCCGCACCCGCTCAACCTTCACCAGCACGCCGTCACGAGCGGTCACACGGGACTGAGCCCGCTCGAGGCGGGTCTGCGTCTGCTGCAACTGGGCGGCAGTCTGCTCAACATCGCACTCGCCCTGGGCCACCAGGGTCTCGTACTGGGTGCGGGCGGCGGCAAGCGCCTCGGAGGCTTCCTGGTGCGCCTTGGCCGCCCGGTCCTTAGCCAGTTCGTGGGTGCGCGCCTGCTTATGGGCCTTGTCTTCACGCTCCTTGGCGGCATCCAGGTCGGCACGCTCCACCAGCTGCTCACCCTCGGCAATCTGCGCGGGGGCGGGGTGTTCGATCGAGCCGCAGACCGCGCAGGGTTCGCCGTCCTTAAGCTCACGCGCCAGCAAGGAAGACGCCTGGGCGAGGCGCAACACCTGCAGGTTCTTGAACTCCTCCGTCGCGGCGAGCGCCTGCTGAGCCGAAGCCTGCCACTTTTCCTGCGCCTTCTGCTCGGCGGTGGCGGTGCGCTTGCTCTGCTTCTGGGCCTCAGCGACCGCGGCGGAGGCGGCATCCAGCTTCTGCTGCATCTGCTGGGCGGCGTCGTGCTTCTGCTGCGCCTCGGTGACCAGGTGCGCGGCGAGGGTGCGCTCCTCGTCGGCGGTGCTGTAGCCGGCGAGTTCTTCGGCAAGCTGCTCGGCCTGGGCGGTGAGGTCGCTCAGCGTCTTTTCGGCACGCGACTTGTCCTGTTCGAGGGAGTTAGCATGCTTCAGCAGGGCGGCCGCGGCGGCTTCCTCTTCGGTAAGCTGCGCATCCTTCTTCTGCAGGGCGCGCAGGGTGTCGAGGAGCGCCTCGAGCTGGTTTTCCTGGTCGGCGGGCTCGAGGGATACGAGTGCGGCGAAGGTCGTTTCCTCGGGGAAGGTAACCTCCGGCGAAATGTTCTCGTCGCGGAGTGCCGCAAGCAGGGCGCGGCCGTTCTCATCCAGTGCGGAAGCACAGGCAGCCTGCTCCTGCTGGCGGGCGGCGAGCGCCTGCGATTCGGCGTGGACCTGCGCGTACTGTGCGTGCAGGGGCGCGGCGGCACGTGCCTGCGCTAGCTCTTTACGCTGTGCCTTGTGTTCGTCGGTGCGTTCGCTCAGGCGGGTGCGGCGCTCGCAGAGCTGCTCGTATTCGCGCCAGTCGGCCTGTAGCTGGGCGCGTTCGGCGAGCAGGCGGGTGTGCCGGTCGGCTTCCTTGGTGAGGCGCTGCTGTTCCTGCTTTTCGCGCGCGGAGGTTTCGCGGGCGCGTTCTACCCCGCCGGCGACCCATGCGTCGAGGGTTTCGGCGGTGACGCTCTCAGCGGTGAGCTGTTCGGAAGTCTCGTTCCCCTCCTCCGCAGCCTCTTCAGCGTCCGGATCCGCAGCGTCCAGCAGCGCCTGCAGGGCGAGCATTTCTACGCGGGCACGTTCAAGGTAACCGCGCTGGGTGTTTTCGTCCTGGGCGACTTCCTGCTGGGCGGTTTTCGCTTCCTCGGTGAGTGCGGCGAAGAGCTGTTCGTAGTGTTCGACGGGGAACATCTTTTTGAGCAGTTCTTTGCGTTCTTTGGGCTTGGACTTGAGGAATTGCGCGAACTGACCCTGCGGAAGAAGTACGACTTTGAGGAATTGTTCTTTGGTCAGGTGGGTGCGTTCGGCGATGGTGCGGTTGACTTCGGCGACGCTGCTGGAGATGGGGGTCCAGGCTTTTTCGTCGGCGGGGTCGGCGCCGGGCGCGAGTTCGGCGAGGGTTGCTTTGGCGCTTTCTTCGCGCATTTGGCCTTTGCGGGCGCCGCGGGTGATGGGCTTGTTGTAGGCGGGGGTGCGGTCGATGCGCAGGCGCTTGCCGTGGAGGGTGACATCGAGCAGTACGCGCGGTTTGGTGCCGCTGTGTGCCGCGTAGGTGGAGTGCAGTTTGGCGGATTCGCGGTCGCTGCTGGTTTCGCCGTAGAGGGCGTAGCAGATGGCGTCGAGGATGGTGGTTTTACCGGCGCCGGTGGGGCCGTTGAGCAGGAATACGCCGGCGTTGTTGAGGGTGTCGAAGTTGATTTCTTGGCGCTTGGGGTATGCCATGAAGGCTTCGAATTCGAGGTTGTGCAGGATCATGCGTTGTCCTTGTGGCTTTTGATGTGGTCGCTGAGGGTGGTGATAACGTCGCGTTCTTCGCTGGTGAGGGGGCGGTTGCGTACGTATTGGTGGAATTGGTCGAAGGTTTCGACGGGGTCGGCGTCGCGGGTGGGGGGTGCGGCGGCGGGTTTGTCGGCGGCGGGTTGGGTGCTGCGGTAGCTGAAGTGGGAGATGGTTTCGTAGCGGCTGCGCAGGCGGTCGACGGCGCCGACGGGTAGGGTTTCGTCGGTGAGTTCGATGCGGCAGTAGTAGCCATGTTCGTAGGGGGCGTATTCCGGGTTGTTGAGTAGCTCGTCCATGGTGCCGCGTAGGGTTTTCATGTGTACGCGGGTTGCCCATTCGTGGCTGCTGATGGTGGGTGCTTCGCCGGGGTTGAGTTCGATGAGGTAGGCGCCGTTGCGGTTGTGTTCTTCGCTGAATGAGAAGCCGAGCGGGGAGCCGCTGTACCGGATGGTGTGGGTGACGGGGTAGCGCTTGTGGATGTGGCCGAGGGCTACGTAGTCGAAGCCGTCGAAGAGGGAGGCGGGTACCCAGTCGATGCCGCCGACGCTGATGTCGCGTTCGGAGCCGCTGCGGGGTGTGGTGTCTGCGTTGCCGGCGTTGTCACTGCCGGTGGTGTCGCTGACTGTGGTGTCGCTGACGGTTGCGTGGCTCATGACGATGATGCGGTCGGCGCCTTCGCCGCGGGCGTGACGTTCTGCGGCGTCGGCACGGATGGTGTCGGTGACGGCGCCGAGGACCGCCTGGTGGGTGGGCTCTACGCCGAGGGCGGTGGCGTGGAGGCGCGGCGCGAGGTAGGGGATGGCGTAGACGTGTACGCGCAAGGTGCCATCGGTGAGTTCGACGGGGCGGGTGGCGTCTTCGAGGCTGGTGCGCAGGTGCACGCCGGAGGCTTCGAAGAAGGCGGTGCCGTAGCTGAGGCGGCGGAAGGAGTCGTGGTTGCCGGAGCTGAGGATGACTTGCACGCCGGCGCGCATAAGGCGGGTGAGGGCCTGGTCGAGCAGGGCGGTGCTTTCGGCGGTGGGGATGGTGCTGTCGTAGACGTCCCCGCTAATGAGGAGGGCGTCAACGCCTTCGGCCCGAACGTAGTCGAGCAGTTCGTCGATGAACTGCTGGTGTTCGCGGGTGAGGGGGCTGCGGTGGAAGGTGCGGCCGAGGTGCCAGTCGGAGGTGTGCAGAATCTTCATGGTTTCAGTATGGCATTGCGTCATGTTTTGCGCCTCACAGTTCGTCATTCGCGGTTCGGAACCCACCGCGGCGTAGGTGCTCGTGCGGAGCGGGGGCTCCGTCCTCAAGGCGCCCCAGCGCCGCAGAGGGGGCACTCCCCCGCGAGCGTGAGCACGAAGCCGCCTGGCGCATCCACTCCCCCGCGAGCATGAGCGCAAAGCCGCTTGTAACCCTACCCCCGCATCCTAAACGCCCGTGGGATAATCGCCCTATGAGTTTTTCTTCTGTTGAGTTCACGCGTGCACCTGAGGTTTCGGCTGAGTTTGCGGGCAGGGTGCGCGGCTTGTTGCGTGCGTCTGCGTTGGGTGATGCGCTGGGTTATCCGTTGGAGCTTCTGTCGGCTGAGCAGATTACGGAGTGCAACCCTAAGCCGTGGGATTCGGCGTTTGGTGAGTTGCTGGTCAGTGATGATACGCAGCTGACGTGTTTCACGCTGGACGCTTTGACGGAGGTTTTGGAGTGGAATAATGAGGGCGCGGCGGCGGATGAGTTGGCGTGTCTGTGGTTGGCGTATTTGCGGTGGTTCCGCGGTATTGGTGAGGTTCTGCCGGAGTCTGCGCCGTTTTCGTTGGATCGTGAGATTGATGGGGCTTCGGAGTTGACGGCTCGTCGTGGTCCGGGTGCGGCGACGTTGCGGGCGTTGGGTTCGGGTGAGATGCAGTTGGTGTCGAAGTCGTTGAATCCTGAGGCTTTGGGTAGTGGTGCGTTGGTGCGTTCGGCGGCGTTGGGTGTTTTGCCGGTGGCGCAGGAGCGTACGGTGGTTTTGTTGGCGGTGCGTGCGGCGGCGTTGACGCATGGGCATCCGGAGGCGTTGGCTTCGGCGGCTGCGTATGCGTTGCTGGTGCGTGACTTGTTGGCGTCCCCGTCGGGCTCCTTTGGTGCGTTGTTGGAGGCGGCGCGTCGTGTGGTGTCGTGGTGTGGTTCGGTGGCAGCGGATGATTCGATTCCGGGTGATGCGTCGCGTACGGCGGCGGCGCTGAGTCGTGCCATCAAGCTGCTGGAGGGCGGTACGGTGCCGGTTCCGGTGGCTGTGGCGGAGCATTTTGGTACGGGTTGGACGGCGCCTGAGCTGTTGGGTGTGGCGCTCTGGTGCGCGGCGGATGCGGTGAAGAGCCTGCCGACTGATGCTGATGATGCGATGGTGCGTGGCGCCTTGTTTGAGGGGTTGTGCCGTGCGGTGTCGGTGGATTCGGATTCGGATTCGGTGGGTGCGATGACGGCGGCGTTGTGGGCGGCGGCTGGTTTCCCGGTGGGTGGCGATGAGGCTGATGCTTGGTCGGAGGCGCTGGGTCGTGTGCGTGGTTTGGATCAGGTGGAGGGGGTGGCGGAACGCTATCTGCGCCAGCTGGGTCTGTAACGGTACCCGGCGTAGCGGACATGCGCAGCGGGGGCTCCGTCCTCAAGGCGCCCCGCGCCGCAGAGGGGGCACTCCCCCGCGAGCATCGTCCGCGTGCCGGCTGTGCGGAATGGTGTCGCGAGCATCGTCCGCATGCCGTATATACAAACTGCATATAGGCACAGAAAAGGCTCTCCGGTATATCGGAGAGCCTTTTCTGTATGTACTAGAACTAGCGAACCTAAACTTTACGGTGTAGCCGGTCAAGCGTAAACGGCGCAACGGACATGCGTAGCGGGGGCTCCGTCCTCGAAGCGCCCCCAGGCGCTGAAGAGGGGGCACTCCCCCGCGAGCATCGTCCGTGTGCCGGTCATGCGGAACTGTACCGCGAGCATCGTCCGCGAGCCTGCTGCGCAGAACTTACCGCGAGCATCCGCACGCAATTAGAACTGCTAGTCAGGAACTTTTAGTCCAGGTAGTCGCGCAGTACCTGCGAACGCGACGGGTGACGGAGCTTAGACATGGTCTTGGACTCGATCTGTCGGATTCGTTCGCGGGTCACGCCGTAGACCTTGCCGATTTCGTCGAGGGTCTTGGGCTGGCCGTCGGTCATGCCGAAGCGCATTGCGACCACGCCGGCTTCACGCTCGGAGAGGGTGTCGAGCACGGAGTGGAGCTGTTCCTGCAGAAGGGTGAAGGACACTGCGTCTGCGGGGACGACTGCTTCGGAGTCTTCGATGAGGTCGCCGAATTCGGAGTCGCCGTCTTCACCGAGGGGGGTGTGCAGGGAGATGGGTTCGCGGCCGTACTTCTGGACTTCGATGACCTTTTCGGGGGTCATGTCGAGTTCCTTGCCGAGTTCTTCGGGGGTGGGTTCGCGGCCGAGGTCCTGGAGCATCTGGCGCTGCACGCGGGCGAGCTTGTTGATGACTTCTACCATGTGCACGGGGATGCGGATGGTGCGGGCCTGGTCTGCCATTGCGCGGGTGATGGCCTGGCGGATCCACCAGGTTGCGTAGGTGGAGAACTTGAAGCCCTTGGAGTAGTCGAACTTTTCGACGGCGCGGATGAGGCCGAGGTTGCCTTCCTGGATGAGGTCGAGGAAGAGCATGCCGCGGCCGGTGTAGCGCTTGGCGAGGGAGACGACGAGTCGCAGGTTGGCTTCGAGCAGGTGGTTTTTGGCTCGCTTGCCGTCGTGGACGACCCAGCGCAGGGCTTTTTTGAGGTCTTTGTCCATGTCGGGGTTTTCGGCGAGTTTGTGTTCGGCGTAGAGGCCTGCTTCGATGCGCTTGGCGAGGTCTACTTCCTGCTGTGCGTTGAGCAGGGAGACTTTGCCGATTTGCTTGAGGTAGTCCTTGACGGGGTCGGCGGTTGCGCCGGGGGTGACGACGCGCTGTGCGGGTGCGTCGTCGTCGTCGTTTGCGGTGAGGACGAAGCCGGAGCCCTTGGCTGCTACTGCTTCTGCGGCCTTCTTTTCTTCTTTTTTGGCTACAATTTCTTCGTCTTCTTCGTCAATTTCGTCTTCGCCGTCGGTGATTTCGAGTTCTTCGTCGAGTACGAGGTCGAATTCGTCGTCGTCGTTCTTTTTGCGGCGGCCACCGGTCTTGCGCTTGGTTGCGGTGGTGGTGGTTTTGCGGGTGCGCTTGGGCTTGTCTGCCTCGGTTTCGGCAGTGGTCTCTGCACCGGTTTCGGCGGTTGCGCCGGTGGTGTCTTCGGTTGCCGCTGCGGCTTTGGTGGTTGCCT
Source organism: Rothia mucilaginosa (assembly GCF_001548235.1). Taxonomy (NCBI): domain Bacteria; kingdom Bacillati; phylum Actinomycetota; class Actinomycetes; order Micrococcales; family Micrococcaceae; genus Rothia; species Rothia mucilaginosa. The sequence goes on along the minus strand of NZ_AP014938.1, from coordinate 1,804,196 downwards.
TCTTGGTGCGGGTGGTCTTGGTGGTGGTTTTTGCGACGGTTTCTTCGGTTGCGTCGCCGGTCGCGGTCTTCTTGCTGGTTGCAGGTGCCACTAGAACCCTTTCTGGCTTGTGGTGGGGTGTTTTGTTTGCAAAACACCTAAGACCCTGTCAAGTCTGTGCTGGCGTCCTCGGTCGGGGTGTTTGCTGCGTTTGTCCGGTTTAACGCTGTGGTGGCGGGTTTTATTCCGCGTGCGTTGGGTGGTGGTTTGCAGGGTTCCGTTGCTCGTTGTGTGGAGCGGTTTGAGGGCGCGTTGTAGCGCATTGACTGTACGGGGTCAATATATAAGTATTGCAGATTTTTGGTTGCTTTCAACTTGACGCGCTGGTCGGGGTGGGCTTGGGGGTGTTTTTGGGTGGGTGCGATTGTGCGCGGGAGTGGGCGCATGTGGGAGGGGCGTGCCGGGGGTGGCGCGCCCCTCCCTCGTTTTATACCTCGCCTTTAGGGTTTTCGGGGTTTGAGGGTGCTGATGGGTCGGCGGTGTGTTCCGGGTTCGCCGCAGATGGTGTGTTTGATCCAGGCAGGTAGGTTGCCTGCGTTGAGGTGTACGTCGAGGATGTTGAGGTCCTTTCCGAATGTGTGGCGGCGGGCTTCTTGGCGGAGCAGGCGGGCGTAGGTGCTGTAGCCCTTGTACCAGTTGGCCCAGGCTTGGGTGTTGCGTAGTGCGGCGTATTCTCCGTCGGTGCTGTGGGGTGTGAGCAGGCTGGTGAGTAGTTCGAGGGCGTTGAGGCGTGCCCAGTGGGGGCTGTCTAGTTTTCCTTTGAGGGCGTTGAGGTAGTGGGTGTAGACGGCGTGGCGTTCGGTGAGGTATTCGCTGGTGGTGCAGCTTTCGTCGATTCGTTGTTTGAGGTTCTCGAATGTGTTGTGGGCGTTGTGGTCTTCGGGGTGTCCGGCGAGGCGCGAGAGCACCTCGCGGCTGATGGTGTTGAGTTCGGCGGCGCTGGCGAGGTCGGCGGGGGTGAGGTTTTCGAATGCCCAGCCGTTGAGGTTGGCGTGCTGACTGTTGCGGTTCTGTTGAATGCTGCGGCTCTCTTGAATAGTGCGGTGAGTGCGGCGAATCCAGTCTTGCCATTGCACGCATTTTTCGGGCACGGCGCGCACGTGGCTCTGTTCGGTGCCGGGTGCGGTGCTGAACGCGTGGGTGAAGCTGGCGGGGATGTAGGTTTTGCGCGTGATGCGGGTGCCGTAGTGGGGTGGTTCGAGCGGTGCGAGGTTGGTGCTGGGGTATTCGCCTCCGAAGGCGTGGTAGGTGTATTGGGCGGAGTAGTGCAGGTAGGCGAGCGCTTTTTGGGCGTGGTTGAGTCCGTAGCCGGCGAGGTAGGTGAGCATTTCGGCGGTGATGGGGTTGAGGGCTGCCGGTGCGATGGAGGCGCGTAGGTGCCCGGCAACTTCGGCGGGGATGAGTTCGCGGAGTGTGTCGCCAATGGTGGGTGCATCGGCATCATCAACCGGGTGGGTTGTGAGCAGGTGCGCGGCGGCGTTGATGGCGGCGTCCCAGTAGCAGAGGTCGATTTGGGCTTGACGGTAGATGGTGCGGACGCCTTTGCGGGCTTCTTCGTGGCGGGTGATGTGGGTGTGGTCCCAGAGTTCTACGGCGTTTTCCCAGTCGTGGCGTGTTTCGGGGCTGGTTGTGGGGTCGGTGTCCCAGGGGCTGTGGGCGTAGTTGTGTTGGGCGGTGTCGGCGATGGTGTCGCCGTGGCGGGTGAGCCAGGTGTAGTAGCTGCTGTGGCGGATTTCTTCGATGGGTGCGAGGAGGGTGAGCGCCTGCTGTTCGGGGTCGAGTGCCCAGATGCTGGCGCCGCCTGCGTAGATGACGTCTTCGCAGCGTAGTTCGCTGACGATGCGCGGGTCGTGGAGCAGGTGCAGCCATGCGTTGATGGGGATTTGGGTGTCGACGTCCCGTTGGATTTCTTCGATGGCGGCCAGTTGCGCGGTGTTGGGGTGCAGTTGGCGTTGGCGTACGGTGTTGTCGCCGTCGATGATGATGGCGTAGAAGCGGGTGAGGGTTTCGCCGTTGTGGCAGGTGGGCAGTTTGGCGAAGGTTTCGTGCAGGAAGTCGGCGCGTTCGGTGTGGGTGCAGGGTTCGTCGGGTAGGTTGACGCGCAGGCTGGGGCCGAGCGTGGTGTCGGTTGCGGTGAGGATAATGAGTGAGTGGTCGGGCCAGTAGCCGTGCTGGTGGAGGGCACAGCTGAGCACGTCGTATTCGTTGCGGATGGGCGGGGGCGTGTCGTAGCTGCTGTGGAGATGGTCGCCCTGGAAGTGGCCGCTGTTGGGGGTATTGCCGTTAGAAATATTGTTTGCGTTCATGCCTTCACGGTGGCATGGTTTGCGCGGGTGCGCAGGTTATACAAATAAATCTGTGGATACTTCGGTTCATGTGTTCGAAGGTTCCACAGATTTATTCGTATTGTTCGTTTGTGCGCGGGGGTTTGTCCACAGCGGCGCGGGGTGGCGCGTCATAATCTGTCACGCACTACCCGACGGGCAACTCTCCGCTCCCCTACGACGCTGCCCTATGCTCGCGCCCCTATGACTCGCACTCCCCCGCAGCATCCCCTACTGCGCGCACCTATTGTTCGTCGAGGAACCGTTCGAAGAGCTCACCAATCTCGTCGCGGCTGGGCACGTTGTGCGCATCGCGTCGCGAGAGGGGAATCGCAATATCGGAGGTGCGGAAGTTCTCGTCGTAGTTCTCTTCCATGGCCGTGATCATGCGACCGATTTCGGGGTTCTGCTTGACCTGATCGTTGATCTGGCTGTGCACGTGGCGTGCGGCTTCGCGCAGGTTCTCGGTGGGTAGGGAGAGGTGCGCCGCCATGCCCACGTGTTCGAGGGCGGTGAGGGTGCCCTGCGGCAGGTCCGCCTCCGAAATGTACTGGGGAATGTTCACGCCGAAGCCGACGGTGTCGATTCCGTTTTCGGTGAAGAGCACTTCCAACAGGTTGGTGATGGTCGCGTGCACGTCCGCGCTGGGCTTCCACGGGGAGATGCCGTGAATCAGGTCCTTGCGGGAACCGTGCGCGGTAATCGGGAAGGGGCGGGTGTGCGGCACCGGCATGGGGAATGCGGAGACCAGCACGACCAGGGATGGCTTGACCCGCTGGGCGATGGTCAGCACCGCCTTTTCGAAGCGCTGCCACTGCAGATCCGGTTCGGCACCGGTGAGCAGCAGGAACGGCTTGTCGAGGCTATCTTCTACGGCGTAGAGCTTCAGCTGCGGGTATTGCGGCGTTTCGAAATGGTCTTTTTCGTAGCGAATGTAGGGGCGGCGGGCACGGTAGTTGTGCAGCTGGTCGCTGTCGAACTCGACGATTTCAATGTTTTTGAGTTCGCTGAGTAGCACCTGTCCGAGCTGGCCGGCGGTGGAGCCTGCGTCTTGCGGGCTGGAGAGGGCGATGACGAGGGTTAGCCCGTGCATCCTGGGGTCGTCCAATATTTTGGTGTTGGCTAAGTAGAGGTCTTCGGGGTTGAGCATTACGCCTCCTCACTTCTGTCTGGTTCGCGCCGCGTTCGGGTGGGCTTAGCGTTTTCTGCCGGTACCCGAGGTGTTGGGGCGAAGGGGCGTCTTCTGTTATCTGACGCTTTCCGTAGTCTTTCATTTTATGCCACTACTGCCCTGTCTCGACAGTGTTCGGGCTTTTCTCGCAGTAGGTGAACTTGTTTGGCGTCCCATCGAGGTTCTTAAGAGGCTGCAGCTCGGCTTCTTGTGCGTTTTTCCGTGCTGTCGGCTGTCGGGGTGAGAGCTGAACCTCACGCCCTCCTGCATATCCGTGTAGAGTAGAAGCAGTAGTCCGCGCGGCTTTGCGCGGCGGTATTCATCCTCACTCTTCGAGGGCCTACAGTTGAGTTTTTCGGGCGCGAGGATGTGCCCCGACTATTTTGAGAAGACATACGCAAAGGAGTAACGATGTCTCTGTCTCTGTCTATTCACAGCACCGACCTTGAAGCGCTCGAAGCTGACGTTCTGGTTCTGGGCGTTCTGAAGGGTTCGGACGGCGCGTACCTGGCGCCGAGCTCCCTGTCTGAGGACTCTATTGAGGGTATTAACGAGCTGCTGGAGGCGCTGGGCGCCTCGGGTGCACCCGATCAGCTGCTGCGCCTGCCCGGCCTTGAGGACACCGGTGCCGGCATTGTGGCGCTGGCGGGTCTGGGCTCTGATACTGCTGAGGGTCAGGAGCGTCTGGACGCTCTGCGTTACGCTGCCGGTTCTGCGGCTCGTCAGCTGGTTGGTTCCGCTGAGGAGATTGCTTTCGACTTCGGTGTTTCTTCGGTAGAGGAAATTGAGGCTATTGCTCACGGCGCTGTGCTGGGTAACTTCGTTGAGGAGGGCCTGCGTTTCAAGACCAAGGATTCGGTCCAGGAAGAAATCGAGTCCATTCTGATTGTTTCATCGATTGATCAGGAAGAGGCTGAAGAGGCTCTGGTGCACGCCCTGGTTCTGGGTGAGACCGCTAAGGATGCTCGCCGTCTGGTGAACCTGCCTCCGTCGCACCTGTACCCGGAGACTTTCGCTGAGTTCGCTGCTGAGGTCGCTGAGGATTACTCGAACATTGAGATTGAGCTGTTCCACCACGACCGCCTGGCTGAGGAGGGCTTCGGCGGCATTTCCGGTGTTGGTCAGGGTTCGCCCCGCAAGCCGGTTCTTGCCGTTGTGAAGTACACCCCGGAGAACCCGAAGGCTCACATTGCTCTGGTTGGTAAGGGCATTACCTTCGATACCGGTGGTAACTCGCTGAAGCCTGCCGCTTCGATGATGACCATGAAGTGCGATATGGCGGGTGCTGCTGCCGTGCTGAACGCTGTGGTTGCTTCCGCTGAGCTGGATGTTCCGGTTGCGGTGACCGGTTACCTGTGCCTGGCTGAGAACATGCCCGGCGGTCACGCACTGCGCCCGGAGGACATCATCACCATGCGTGATGGCCGTACCGTTGAGGTGCTGAACACTGACGCTGAGGGCCGCCTGGTCATGGCTGACGGTATCGCCCTGGCTTCCGAGTCGAACCCGGACGTCATCCTGGATATCGCTACCCTGACCGGTGCCGCTATGGCTGCTCTGGGTCTGCGCACTGCGGCTCTGCTCGGTGACGAGGAGATTCGCGGCCGCGTGATTGCAGCCGGTGCCGCAGCGGGTGAGGCGTACTGGCCGATGCCGCTGGAGTCCTACCTGCGTAAGAGCCTGGAGTCCCCCGTTGCTGACATCAAGAACATTGGTTCCCGCTACGGTGGTGCACTGACTGCGGGCCTGTTCCTGAAGGAATTCGTGGGCGAGGGCATCCCCTGGGCTCACCTGGATATTGCGGGCCCCGCGTTCAACGAGGAGGCACCCTACGGCTTCACTCCGAAGGAGGGTACCGGCTTCGGTACCGCTACCCTGGTGAACTTCATCCAGTCCTACGCCAAGTAGTCTGCATGGCTGGGCGCGCGTCCTAGCTGGTGCGTAGCCGTTCAGCATAGAGCTAATCAGAGGAGGGTTTTCCGGTATTTCTGCCGGGAAGCCCTCCTCTGCGTCTTTTCTTGGCGGCGTCTTTCTTTGGCATCTTTTCTTGGTGTCTTTTCTTGGTTGCGTTCTGTGCGACCGCCCTAGTGGTCCTGTCACCACGCCGTTCAATGACGCACCGCTTTTCTTGAGTGGTGAAAAATTTGCGCTGTTTGGGTGATTAATCGGCTAAAACCGCCCTGAGTGAACTTAAACGACCCTCAACGGGGGTATTGTTGTATTAAGTGTTTTTCTGCGTACGCGGAGGGGCGCGCGATTTTTGTGAGTCGCGGGCCTTTCGCGCATGCTAGGGAAACCTACCAATAAATTGGTAAAGAACTCATTGCAGGGGTCTTTAGCCCCCACAACTATGCAAGGGAGCAATATCGTGGCTCAAGAATTCGACATCCTCATCCTCGGCGGCGGTTCCGCTGGCTACTCTGCAGCTATTCGCGCACGCCAGCTAGGCTTCACCGTCGGCCTGATCGAGAAGGAAAAGGTCGGCGGCACCTGCCTGCACACCGGCTGTATCCCCACCAAGGCGTACCTGCACGCTGCTGAGCTGGCTGAAGAGGCACGCGAGGCGTCCAAGGTTGGCGTTAACGCTGTTCTGCAGTCCATCGAAATGGGCAAGGTTCGCGATTACAAGGACGGCATCGTCTCCGGTAAGTTCAAGGGTCTTGCAGGCCTGCTGAAGATGAAGGGCGTGGAGGTTATCCCCGGCGAGGGTAAGCTGACCGCTCAGGACACCATCACCGTAAACGGTGTGGAGTACAAGGGTAAGAACATTATCCTGGCATCCGGCTCGGTCTCCAAGACCTTCGGTCTGCCCATTGAGGGTCGCGTTCTGACCTCCACTGAGGCACTGGAGATGGACTACCTGCCCAAGAGCGCTATCGTGCTCGGTGGCGGCGTGATTGGTTGCGAGTTCGCATCCATGTGGAACGCTATGGGCGTTGACGTCACCATCATCGAGGGCCTGCCGAACCTGGTTCCCAACGAGGACCCGGCAATCATCAAGGTTCTGGAGCGTGCGTTCAAGAAGCGCGGCATCAAGTTCAACACCGGCACCCTCTTCGAGAAGGTTGAGCAGGACGCTAACGGTGCTAAGGTCACCCTGGCTGACGGCAAGGTCTTCGAGGCAGAAATCGTTCTGGTCGCTGTTGGTCGTGGCCCGAACACCGCAAATATGGGCTACGAGGAGCAGGGCATCCCCATGGATCGCGGCTTCGTCCTGGCTAACGAGCGCCTGCACACCGGCGTTGGCAACATCTACGCTGTTGGCGACATCGTCCCCGGCGTTCAGCTGGCTCACCGCGGTTACCAGCAGGGTATCTTCGTTGCTGAGGAAATCGCTGGCCTGAACCCCACCATCGTTGAAGACGTGAACATCCCCAAGGTCACCTTCTGCGACCCGGAGATCGCTTCCGTTGGTTACTCCGAGCCCAAGGCTAAGGAGAAGTTCGGCGCTGAGAACGTTGAGACCGCTGAGTACAACCTGGCTGGTAACGGTAAGTCCGCTATCCTCGGTGCTACCGGTATCGTGAAGGTTGTCCGCCAGAAGGACGGCCCCATCGTTGGCGTTCACGCTATTGGTAAGCGCATGGGTGAGCAGATTGGTGAGGCTCAGATGTGGGTTGCTTGGGAAGCATTCCCCGAGGACGTCGCTAAGTTCATCCACGCACACCCGACTCAGAACGAGTCCCTGGGTGAGGCTGCAATGGTCCTGAACGGCACCCCGCTGCACAGCGCATAATTTTTGCTGACTGGCGTTAGCGCGTCAGCTTAGTATTGACGACCGTTGGTCGTTAGCGGTTGCCGGGCGTATCCGCTGAACAACGCCCCTATCCGGATGCGCGTCGACGTGCTTCAACGCATACGGCGCGCATCCGGGTCACCGCTCACATTTTTCTAGTTCAAGCATTCACAAGGAGAACGGGAAAGATTATGTCCCACACCGTAGTACTGCCCGCACTGGGCGAGTCCGTGACCGAGGGTACCGTTACCCGCTGGCTCGTTGAGGTCGGCGACACCATTGAGGTTGACGCACCCCTGGTTGAGGTTTCCACCGACAAGGTTGACACCGAGGTTCCCTCCCCCGTAGCAGGCGTTGTTGAGCAGATTCTCGTCCCCGAGGACGAGGACGTCGAGGTCGGCGCTGCTCTGGCTATCATTGGCGACGGTTCCGGCGCTGCTGCACCGGCTGCTCCCGCAGCTGCTGAGGCTCCCGCAGCTCCCGCTCCGGTTGCTGAGGCTCCTGCTGCTCCCGCAGCACCCGCCGCTGCTCCGGCTGCTCCCGCAGCTGCTGCTGCAGGCATCGAGGTCGTACTGCCCGCACTGGGCGAGTCCGTCACCGAGGGCACCGTTACCCGCTGGCTGAAGGAAGTTGGCGAGCAGGTTGAGGTTGACGAGCCCCTGGTTGAGGTTTCCACCGACAAGGTTGACACCGAGGTTCCCTCCCCCGTAGCAGGTACCCTGCTCGAGATCCGCATCCCCGAGGATGAGGACGCAGAGGTTGGCCAGGTTCTGGCTATCATCGGCGACGCTTCCGCTGCTGTTGCACCCGCTGCTCCGGCTCCGGTTGCTGAGGCTCCCGCAGCTCCCGCTCCGGCTGCACCCGCAGCTCCCGCTGCACCTGCCGCTCCTGCAGCTGCTGAGGGCGAAGCATACGTGACCCCGCTGGTCCGTAAGCTCGCTAAGGACAACGGCATCGACCTGTCCACCGTCAAGGGCACCGGTGTTGGTGGCCGCATCCGCAAGCAGGATGTTCAGGCTGCTATCGCTGCTAAGGGTTCCGCTGCTCCCGCCGCTGCTGCACCCGCTGCAGCTGCTGCTCCGGCTGCTGGTTCCGCAAAGGCACCGCACACCTTCGAGGTTTCCCCCAAGCGTGGCACCGTCGAGAAGACCGCACGTATCCGCCAGGTTATTGCAAAGCGTATGCGTGAGTCCCTGGACATCTCCACCCAGCTGACCCAGGTCACCGAGGTTGACGTGACCCGCATCGTTCAGCTGCGTGCAAAGGCTAAGGACGGCTTCGCTGCTCGTGAGGGCGCTAAGCTGACCTTCCTGCCCTTCTTCGTCCAGGCTTCCGCTGAGGCTCTGCAGCAGCACCCCGCTCTGAACGCTTCCATGACCGAAGACTACAAGCAGATCACTTACCACGGCTCCGAGAACATCGCTATTGCTGTGGACACCCCCAAGGGTCTGCTGGTTCCGGTCATCAAGAACGCTTCTGACCTGGGCATTGCTGGCCTGGCAAAGGCTATTGCCGACCTGGGTGGCCGCGCACGTACCGGCGACATCTCCCCCGAGGAGCTGTCGGGTTCGACCTTCACCATCACCAACATTGGTTCCTTCGGTGCACTGTTCGACACCCCGATCATCAACCAGCCGAACGTTGCAATCCTCGGTACCGGTTCCATCGTGAAGCGCCCCATGGTTGTTAAGGATGTTGACGGTAACGACGTTATCGCTATCCGCTCCATGTGCTACCTGTCCCTCACCTACGACCACCGCGTGGTCGACGGTGCAGACGCTGGTCGCTTCCTGCACACCCTCAAGACCCGCCTGGAGGAGGCAAACTTCGAGTCTGAGCTGGGCCTCTAAGACCTGCAAAGATTCAAGGAAGTTTCCTTGTGGCGGCGCCCTGATGGGTAACCGAGCGTAGCTCTCCGGGTTTTCCCGGACGGTGAGCAAAAAGCGGCGGCTCCATCCACTTCGGTGGGTGAGGCCGCCGCTTTTGTTGTGCCCGCGTTTTTTTGTTGTGTCCGTTTTTATTGTGTTCGCATTTCTACACTGTCAGCTGTACGGTGTCAGCTATGCCGGGACGGGTTCGGCGCGGGCTATCTCCCAGCCTTTCTCCCCGCGGTGCAGGTCGAAGATGACTTTCTGGCGGATGACGCCGTTTTCTTCGCTGAGTTTGCGGGCTTCCTGCTCGGTTTTATCGGCGCGGTAGCCGGGTGCGGAGACCACCGCCATCACGCGGATGTTCTCGCTGTCGCGGCTGAGTTCTTCGGCGGTGTCTAGGGTGAGCTCGGCGCCACCTCGCATGCGCCGTTCATGGTTCCGCTGGTCGATGAGGGCTCGCAGAATCTGCTCGCCCTGCGATGCCTTATCCTGTACGCTCTGATCCTGTGTTGCCGTGCCGTCGGGTGCCTGCTCCCCCGCTGCGTTTACGGCTTGAGCGGATACGGGCTGTGCCGTTGCCGAGGCGTTCTGCCCGTAGAGGGTGAACCCGAGAGGCAGTGCAATAGCCCCCAGCGCGAGCGCGGCGAGTCCCAGGCGGGCGGAGGGACGGGTGAACGCGCCGCGTAGCACCGTCAGGCGGGATGTACCCGTCGCGTCTGCGTTCTTTGGGGCGGGCGCAGTCTTTGCGGGGCTCGTTGCAGAGCTCAACGGCTTAGAACCGGTCGTAGCTACGCGCCCCGCTTTCTTCACGCCCGACTTCTTCCCGCGAGGCAAACGTTCCGCTAGGTAGTGTTGCGCCTTCTGCGCCTTTGAGAGCTTCTGTACCGGCGCGGGGTCCACTGCTGCGGGAATTAGGGCGCGGGCTCTTTCTGAACAGCTCAGGTACACGTTGAGCGGGCGAGGCGGCACCTCCTCCGCCAGGGCGACCACGGAGCCCAGTCCGGCGAGCGCCGCCTCCTGGACGGGTGCGTCCAGCAGGTATTCGAGGGCTCTGCCGAGGCACTCAATCCACTCGCTGCTGGGTGCCCCGTCGGTTGCGATGCCGGTGGCTCCCATGCGTGATGCGACCATGCGCAGTGAGAGGGGTACGCGGGCGGCGGAGGGTTCCGGTGCGTGCCCGCAGGCGGCTTGCCAGAGTAGGGCGGCTGCGGAGCGTGCATAGGCGCCCTGGGCAACGGTGAGCTGTTCCGTGTCTAGGGCAGCCGGTTCACGGTAGACGGCATCAGGTAGCAGGAGCTTGGGCACTCCGGCGGCGCTCAGAGCAATATATTCGGCGCTGAGTTCGGCGCGCCCTTCCCCCACCTTTTTGAGGCTGCCGAGCGCCCGATGTAGGGTTCGCGCCAGGGTCATGATTTCGGCGGGGGTCAGGGTGCGAGCGTGCAGGAGCTTGTCGAGGGTGCCCGCGTCAAGGGGCTCGTACCAGAGGCACAGCTGATCGGCGCTTTCATCAGTAACAGCGTGGAGCTTGGCGAGTCCGGGCGCGTTGCGTAGGGCGGCGGCTACCTGCGGGGTCTGGGCGTGCCGCTGAGCGGATGCATCCGTGTTTTCCTCGAATCCGTACCCGTTGGCTGCCGCCCGCAGGGTGGGCGCGGTAGAAGCTGGCGGTGTAGAGGGAGCGGACTGGGGAATGGTGCGCAGGGTGTAGCGTCCAGGGTACGCAGCGGGTCCGGGGTGTACGGAGGTTACGGTGGGCGTGCTCTCGGTGGCCTCTCCCCGGTACTCGACAATCTGCAGGGTGGGTAGAGCCGGGTTGGCGATGCTTTCCAGAACGTGTGCTTCTTTGCTTCTCATACCACTATGTTATCAAATTACATCAAATAATATCTTTAAGCACACTAAAATACTTCAAACACCCCAATGAGTCCCACGGATAAATTCATACATTTATCTATCCCTTCAACCCTCCTGCCCCCGAGCACGCCCTCACGTAACATTTCGACGTGTTCGCTCATCACGTGATTCAGGGCGCCCTAATTTTCTTCCCTCCACTAGCAGTACTAAGGTAGAAAGTATGTCTGTGACGATTGAACGCGTGGGCTTCGCCCCGAACTATGTGAACTATGTTGAGTGCCTGGACAAGCAGTACCGCATCCACGATGAGGTGGCTAACCGCACCCGCCAGAATACGATTCTTCTGCTTGAGCACGAGGCAGTGATTACCGCCGGTAAACGCACCGAAGACCACGAGTACCCCGCAGACAAGTCCACCCCCGTCGTCAAGATTGACCGCGGCGGCAAGCTGACCTGGCACGGCCCCGGCCAGCTGACCGGCTACCCGATTCTGCGTCTGCCCGAGCCCATTGACGTGGTGGCGTATGTGCGCATCATCGAGGAAATCATCATTAACGTCCTGGCTGGCCTGGGCATTAAGGGTGAGCGTGTTGAAGGCCGTAGCGGCGTGTGGATTCTGGGCGACGGCATCACCCAGGACAAGAAGATCGCGGCGCTGGGCATGCGCGTTTCGCGTAACACCACCATGCACGGCTTCGCGATTAACTGCTGCAACGACACCGCACCTTTCCAGCAGTTCATTCCCTGCGGTATTAGCGATGCCGGCGTTACCACGATTTCGGACCAGCTGGGTCGCACCGTCACCCCCGCCGATATTTTGGAGCCGCTGGAGGCGGAGCTTCTGAAGTACCAGGACCGTCTGGCGGAGTCTTTCGAGCCCATTGCGGCGCAGGACTAAACGCAGGGTTAGACGCAGTCAAGAAGCATCGAACGGACCGTACACGTAACGCGTCTGGCTTTGTTCGTCATATACGAAAACCAGTTTCACCTACGCCTAAGCGGGCGTAATATAGAAGGTGGCCCACCTGCACAGAGGGCACACCGAGACCAAGGAGAAAACTTTTGAGCACCGCACCTGAAGGACGCAAGCTACTGCGTGTGGAGGCCCGCAACGCTGAGGTTCCCATTGAGAAGAAGCCTCACTGGATTAAGACCAAGGCTATTGTTGGCCCCGAATACAACGAGATGCGCGAGCTGGCTCGCGGTCAGGGCCTGCACACCGTGTGTGAAGAGGCTGGCTGCCCCAATATTTACGAGTGCTGGGAAGACCGCGAGGCAACCTACCTGATTGGTGGTTCCGAGTGCACCCGCCGTTGCGACTTCTGCAATATTGCGACCGGTAAGCCCGTTGCTGTTGATTACGCTGAGCCGTTCAAGGTTGCTAAGAACGTGAAGGTCATGGGTCTGCGTTACGCAACTGTGACCGGTGTTGCTCGTGACGATCTGGAAGACGGTGGTGCGTGGCTGTACGCAGAGACCACCCGCCAGATTCACAAGATGTGCCCGAACACCGGCGTTGAGATGCTCGTCCCCGACTTCAAGGGTGTTCCCGAGCATGTTCAGAAGGTGATTGACGCTAAGCCTGAGGTGTTCGCGCACAACCTGGAGACCGTCCCCCGCATCTTCCGTCAGATTCGCCCGGCGTTCCGTTACGAGCGTTCCCTGGATGTTATTACCCAGGCTAAGGAAGGCGGCATGGTCACCAAGTCCAACCTGATTCTGGGTATGGGCGAGACCGATGACGAGATTTACGAGGCGCTGTGCGATCTGCACGATGCTGGTTGTGACATCATTACCCTCACCCAGTACCTGCGCCCCGGCCCTCTCTTCCACCCGATTGAGCGTTGGGTGAAGCCGCAGCAGTTCGTGGATTTTGCGAACATGGCTGAGGAGATTGGTTTCGCTGGCGTTATGGCGGGCCCGATGGTTCGTTCTTCGTACCGTGCAGGTCGCCTGTGGGCTCGTGCAATGCGTAAGAACGGCTACCCGATTCCTGAGAACCTTGCCCACATTGAGGGTGAGGGTGCAGCCCTGCAGGAAGCCTCCTCCCTGGTGGCGGCAGGCTACTAAGCCTTTTCAGAATCTTTCTGAGAGCGTTGAGGCTCCTCGAACCCGGTGTTCGTCCGGTGTTCGGGGAGCCTCCCCTTATGCCCCGTCCCTTGTGTGGGTAGGGTAAACTAGAAAAATTGCAGGCATACACTGCATCGTTACGTCACTATGGTTCCGTGAGCGTTTGAGGCGCTTCTCGGGGCCGCGGAAGAACCAGCCGAGGAAGAATCGTGGCAGATAAGCGCGAAGAGAAGAAAAAGAAGAAGGAACGCACTCCGGGCACTTTCGCCCAGATGAAGCAGGTCTACCAGATGACCAAGAAGTCCGACCCGAATATCGGTTGGATTCTGAGTCTGTCGGCTCTGGGTACCCTTTTGGTTTTCCTCCTCATCGGTATTGCACTGAATAACTGGATTACTTTCCTGATTCTGGGCCTGGGCGTTGCCGCTATTGTGGCCATGCTTCTGCTGGGTCGCCGCGCGCAGACTGCGGCTTTTGCTCAGATTGAGAACCAGCCCGGTCGTAGTGGTGCGGCGATGAACTCGGTGCGCCGCGGCTGGATCGTTGAGGAGCAGCCCGTTGCTGCGAACCGCCACCAGGATCTGGTGTTCCGTGCGCTGGGCCGTCCCGGTATTGTGCTGGTGACCGAGGGCCCTCACAGCCGTGTGAATTCCCTGGTGAACGCCGAGAAGAAGCACCTGAACCGTGTGGCTCCCGGCGTTCCGGTTCACGTGATTGAGACCGGTCACGAAGAGGGTCAGGTTGAGCTCAAGGACGTTGTGAAGACTATGAACAAGCTTCCGAAGGCTCTGACTCAGCAGGAGATGCAGGTTGTTTCTGGTCGCCTGAGCACTCTGAACACTATGCGTAACCCGATGAATGGTCTGCCGAAGGGTGTTGACCCGATGCGTGCACGCCCCGACCGTCGTGCGATGCGCGGCCGCTAAGCGAGACGCTGATATGAGGTTTTGAAGGCTCCGGCTCTTCCCGTGTGGGGAGGGTCGGGGCCTTTTGTTACGCCCGGTTATTGCGCTGTTGCTGGCATTGATATTGGCTTTGCTACTGGCTCTACTGAGGGCGTTAGCATCTCTACTGTGTTTCGTGAGGCAACGTAGATGTAACTCCTTTCCAGGATTTGTAACATTACCGAAACACGATAGTCACGCACGCGCAAAAAATAACCACTATGCTTGATATGTCACAGGGTTTTGCCCGCGGCCAAAAACTAAACCAAAGACTGAATGTGATGAGGGAAAGCACCCTCCTGCACCGTCAGTCGAACAAGGAGCAGTCCTCATGTTTACCAGCCCCCAGGAAGTTCTCGACTTTATCAAGAACGAAGAAGTAGTCTTCGTTGATATCCGATTCACCGACATGCCCGGCGTGCAGCAGCACTTCAACCTGCCCGCTAAGGCGATTGATGACGATTTCTTCGTCAACGGCCAGCTTTTTGACGGCTCCTCCATTCGCGGCTTCCAGGGCATTGCAGAGTCCGACATGCAGCTGATCCCCGACGTTCAGTCCGCGTACGTTGACCCCTTCCGCATTGAGAAGACCCTGGTCATCATCTGCTCCATCGTGAACCCCCGCACCGGCGAGCCCTACCACCGTGACCCCCGCGGCGTCGCTGAGCGTGCCGAAGCATACCTGCAATCCACCGGCATTGCAGACACCGCGTTCTTCGCATCCGAGGCTGAATTCTTCGTCTTCGAGGACGTCCGCTACCAGGTCGAGCCGAACTCCGTATTCTTCAAGATCGACTCCGATGAGGCTCCCTGGAACACCGGCCGCAAGGAAGAGGGCGGCAACCTGGGCAACAAGACCCCCGTCAAGGGCGGCTACTTCCCCGTCTCCCCCGTCGACAAGCAGGCTGACCTGCGTGACGCAATGTGCGTAGCAATGGACGAGGTCGGCCTTGAGGTTGAGCGTAGCCACCACGAGGTGGGCGCAGCCGGCCAGGCAGAAATCAACTACAAGTTCGACACCCTCACCAAGGCTGCTGACGACCTGCTGAAGTTCAAGTACGTCATCAAGGGCACCGCAGACGCATGGGGCAAGTCCGTGACCTTCATGCCCAAGCCCGTGTTCGGTGACAACGGCTCCGGTATGCACTGCCACCAGTCGCTGTGGCAGGACGGCGAGCCCCTCTTCTACGACGAGCGCGGCTACGCTAACCTCTCTGACACCGCACGCTGGTACATTGGCGGTCTGATTGAGCACTCCTCCGCTGTTCTGGCGTTCACCAACCCGACCGTGAACTCTTACAAGCGTCTGGTTCCCGGCTACGAGGCTCCCATCAACATGGTGTACTCGCAGGGTAACCGTTCCGCCGGTATCCGCATCCCGATTACCGGCACCAACCCGAAGGCTAAGCGTCTGGAGTTCCGTGCACCGGACCCCTCCGCTAACCCCTACTTCGCGTTCGCTGCTCAGCTGATGGCTGGTCTGGACGGTATCCGTAACCGCATCGAGCCGCCGGCACCGATCGATAAGGACCTGTACGAGCTGCCCGCCGAAGAGGCTAAGGACATCAAGAAGGCTCCGGCTAACCTGGAGGAAGCTCTGGCGGCTCTGGAGGCTGACCACGACTTCCTGCTCGAGGGCGGCGTCTTCACCGAGGACCTGATTCAGGCTTGGATTGACTACAAGCGTAAGAACGAGCTGGAGCCGCTCTCGCTGGTTCCGCACCCGCTTGAGTACCAGCTGTACTACGGCGTCTAATCTGAAAACAGGCAACGGCCTATACGTTCTTTTGGGAGCGTGTAGGCCGTTGTTGTGTGCTCTGAGGGGTTTCTGCGGGGTCTGCGGTAGGGGTTTCGCGGGTTTCTGCAGGGTGCAGGCTCGCCGGGCTACGTTTGGTGACGGTTCGTGTCTAATATTTCTCTGCCTCGGTGAGCCTCGTGTATCTTAGTTGCGCTTAGAGTTGCTCTAAGGGCTAAGCTGTTGGTGCTGGCGTTCCCTCCCTTTTTGTCGTGCAACCGGAGGGAACGCCAGTCTATTTTTATGCCCTCACGTCACTTGCGGTATATCAGCCGAGCTAAGTCAGCCGCGCTTGGGTAATTCACGCCTGGGTAATCCGTGCAAGGGTCACATCATAAGATGCTGGCACGCTGACCGGTAGGTATATGTTCAGAGACGGGCGTACAATGAAAGTGCGTGCGCCCGGCCTGCGTCACCTACGAATTCCTAGAGAAACGACATCACACGCCGTGTTCTCCCCGACGCCCTTCCCCTTTTTAGCATCAGTTAGGGCGAGTATCGCCGATGACCGACCGACCCGTCTGACGCCGCATCCACTGTAACGAGGAGAAATCTCATGGCATATCAGCCGACCATCCTAAACGGTGAAACTGTTTTCCGTAACGAAGTTTTTCAGACCGGCCTCATGTCCCAGCTGCTGGACGGCATCTACGATGGCGAGATGACCATCGGTGAGCTCCTGAGCCACGGCAACTTCGGTGTGGGTACCTTCAACGGCCTCGACGGCGAAATGGTCGTCCTCGACGGCGTCTGCTACCAGGTACGCCACGACGGCTCCGTATCCCTGCCCGACCTGCGCCAGCAGACCCCCTACGCCGTGGTCACCAACTTCGTGCCCATGATTAAGCGCGAACTACCGCAGAACCTACTCCGTAAGTCTGCCTCCCAGATTCTGGATGACTTCACCGTCTCCAAGAACTACATGTACGCCATCAAGATTTACGGCGAGTTCGAATGGGTCCGCACCCGCACCGTCATCAAGCAGGAGAAGCCCTACCCGAAGATGGTTGCGGCCACCGAGAACGAGGACATTGTCCAGTTCGATAACGTGACCGGCACGATTGTTGGCTTCCGCACCCCGATCTACGAGCAGGGCATCTCGGTGCCCGGCTGCCACGCCCACTTTATCGATGATGAGCACGTTCAGGGCGGCCACGTGGTCGACTTCAAGCTACGCTCCGCAAAGGTCGAGATTTGCCCCGGTACCGGCCTGCAGCTGCACCTGCCGCTAACCCCCGAGTTCTCCTCCGCTAACCTCTCCCCCGAGGACCTGGCTGACCAGATCTCCAAGGCTGAAAAGCACTAAGTTTCTTTCCCCCCGGGATATAGCAACGGGCTATATTAACGAAGGAGCCGCCCTCTACTGTTCTGTAGAGGGCGGCTCCTTCGTGGTTATACGCGTTGTCGTGTTTATACGCGCTGTAAAGGGCGCTTACGCCTCCGGCACGAACTCGCCGTGACCGCGCTCGCGCAGGGCAGCACGCACCTTCTCGGCGGCCGCATCCAGCTCTTCTGCGGTAGCGTCCTTCTTCGCGTTGGCGGGATCGTAGTCAGCCATGCCGTCAGCCGGGAACAGGTGGATGTGGGTGTGCGGAACGTCGAAGCCCGCAATCATCAGAGCCACACGGTCCTTATCAAACGCCTGATCCAGGGCACCAGAAATCTTGTGCGCCACAGCGAACAGGTGCGCAGCCAGCTCATCCGGCAGGTCGGGCCAACGGTCGACCTCAGCGCGGGGAACGAGCAGCAGGTGACCTTCCGACAGGGGCATGATGTCCAGGAAGGCGACGCAGTGCTCGTCCTTCCAGACGAAGCGGCCGGGAATCTCGCCCTCAATAATCTTGGTAAAAATCGTGCTCACAATATAATCTCCTTCATGCGCCGTCGTCGGCGCGTTTGAAGCTCAACGGTCAGGCTTACGCCTCAACCTCAATGCTCTCGCCGGGGTTCAGGTGCTTCAGCTCAGTGCCGTACTTCGCGCCGAAGTTCGTCACCAAGCCCTCAATAATGCCGGTGCCGTTGGCGTTAATCATGCCGTTGTGAATCGGAACCACACGCTGAGCGCCGGTCGCAATCACAAAATCAATGACTTCCTGAACCTTCGACCAGGGCGCGTGAATCGGCACCAGAACGGTATTCGCACGCACGCGGTGCGGAACCACCAACGAGTCACCCGGGTGGTACACGGCACCGTTAATCAGGTAACCGACATTAGCGATGGTCTGAATCAGCGGGTGAATCAGGGCGTGCTGACCGCCGTAGGTCTTCACCTCAAAACCGGGGATGCTGAACTCAGAATCAGAGGAAACAACGGTAACCTCGGCAGCGGGCACAGCCTCCTTGATGACCTGGGCGACAGTCTCGGGAGCCCAAATCTTCAACGGGGTCTGCGACTCGGCACGCTCAGCAATCAGCGGTAGCACCGACGGGCCATCAAAATGGTCCGGATGCGCGTGGGTCACGAACAGGTAATCGGCGTCTTCCAGCGCGGTAGCGTGTTCGCCTTCTGCGGCAAAATTGCCGGGGTCAAGAACGAGGGTGCGCCCCTCATTCTCAAGGCGGATACATGAGTGGGTGTACTTCGTCATTTTCATAGTTTTAGTCTACCGTTAACCCTCATTCGTGCCTGTTGATGACTTCAATTTTTGAGATAAAGCGCAAATCAACCACCTTTTGAACGCCTCTAGTGTAAAGTCGTAAGACAAGATCGACCACACAATGGGGCGGATTTCCGCCCCGAAAGGTTCAGCAATGGACACTCATATTCCCGTACGGAGAATTACGAAGCCCGCCGAAGCCCGAAATACCCGCCAGCGTCGCATCATCAAGGCGACCATGGAAGAGCTCGGCGATTTCATCTCAGCACAGGATCTGCACCTGACCCTCGCGAACCGCAAGGAACAGGTCTCTCTCGCAACCACCTACCGTGTGCTGCAGTCGCTGGCTAACGCCGGTGAGCTCGACTCGGTCAAGGGCGTTGAGGGTGAGACCCTGTACCGCCACTGCCAGGTAAAGGACCATCACCACCACCTGCTCTGCCGCCGATGCGGCACCGCCATTGAGCTGGAAGCACCCGCTCTTGAGGACTGGGCACTGGCTATGGGTAAGCAGCACGGCTTCTCGGAGCTGGAGCACGTGGTTGAAGTGACCGGTTACTGCCCGGACTGCACTTTGGCACGTCGCGAGGAAGAATCGCAGGGCGGCACTGCACGCTAACGTTGCAGGCTAAGCCGCAACCTCTAAGCCCCTCATTCTGAGGAGCTCTCCCCCACCGGGGAATCCCTTCTGCTCGAAGGATACGGCGCCTTCAAAAATCTTCGACGCCACTACAGCACGACACACAGGGCATCTGGACAGGGCAACACAACGCCACACAGGTTGAGCCCGCATTGCGCACCGGGTACATGACCCGTAGCGCTAACACAGCACGACAACGAAAGAGCCCCACCTCATTCCCGAGGTGGGGCTCTTTCTACAGGTCTTATGCCTTCTCAGCCAGCTGGCGGCCCGACGCGCTATGGCGGCGCTTCACGCCACCAATCACACGGCACACCACGTAAATCAGGAAGGAAATGCTGGTCACGTAGGGGCTAATCGGCAGCGAACCGGCAAGAGCCAGCAGAATACCGCCCACAATAGACGCCTCCGCAAACAGCACCGACAGAATCAGGGTGCGTACCGGAGATGCCGTTACCTGCATCGCCGCAGCCGCCGGAGTAATCAGCAGCGCCAGCACCAGCAGCGAACCGACCACCTGCACCGACAGCGCCACAGCAATACCCAGAATCACCATGAACACCAGGGACAGGAAGCGCATCGGCACGCCCTTAGCGCGGGCGACCTCCGGGTCCAGGGAGGAGAAGCTCAGCGGACGCCATACCATCACCAGCAGGGAAATAATAACCACCGCACCAATAATCATGGTGTGCAGCTGGTCGGCATCCACGGACACAATCTGACCGGTCAGCAGACCAAACTTATTCGCGCTACGGCCCTGGTACAGGGAGAGGAAGAGAATACCCAAGCCCAGGCCGAACGGCATGAGCGCACCAATGACCGAGTTCGAGTTGCTCGCCTTAGAGCCCAGAAAGGCAATCAGCAGAGCCGAGGCAATCGAACCGACCATAGAGCCGGTCACCACGTCATAGCCGAGCAACAGGGCAAGGGCGGCACCCGCGAAAGACATTTCAGAGACGCCGTGCACCGCAAAGGCATGGTCGCGCATCATCACAAAAATACCGACGAAACCACCGATAAGGCCCAGCACAGCGCCAGCAAAAATGGAGTTCTGTAGCATCTGCAACAGCTCGCCGTAGCGGTCAAAAACGAAGATACGGGAGAGCAAATCATTCTGCGCGGCGGCAACCGGAGCCAGAGCGGGGAAGGAAGCAAGAATGGTCATCGAGTGGTTCCTCCCGGAATGTGTAGGGTGCGCTGCGGTTCAGAAAGACCAGACTTCAGGTGGGAGCCGTGAATGTTCTGGTCGGTGCCCTCAATATGGCAGTGGTCGCTGGCGTGAGTCTCACCCACCACCACGTAACGGCCATTAGACTTGAGAACGCTCACCGGGGTTCCGTACAGGGAGGTGAGAGTCTCACTGGTCATGACCTCTTCCACCGACCCGACCGTGAAACGGCCGTTCGCCAGGTAGAGCACGCGATCCACATGCTCAATGATGGGGTTGATTTCGTGGGTCACGAACACCACCGCCACGCCGCGTTCACGGTTGAACCGGTGAATCAGCTCAGCCACCGCGTACTGGTGGTTGAGGTCCAGGGAGAGTAGCGCCTCATCAGCCAGCAGAATCTTCGGGTCGTTCGCAAGCGCCTGGGCGATACGCAGGCGCTGCTGCTCACCGCCGGAGAGCAGACCCACCGGCACGTTCGCGTACTCGGTCGCACCGACGGCTTCGAGGAGCTCGTCAACCTTGGCGCGGTATTTGCGGCCGTGCAGGCGGATGCCCCAGCGGTGCCCGTCCACACCAAGTCCCACGAGGTCGCGGGCGCGCATCGGGGTGGAGGTGGGGATGGACTTCTGCTGCGGTACGTAGCCGACGCCGGCGTTGCCCAGGCGTGCGGGTTTGCCGAGCACGGAGATTTCGCCGGCGTTGAGTCCGGTCAGGCCGAGAACGACTTTGAGGAAGGTGGACTTGCCGGAGCCGTTGGGTCCAAGCACGGCGAAGTATTCGCCTGCGCCGATGTCGAGGGTTAGATCTTTCCAGAGGGTGCGGGCCCCGAAAGCGAGGCTACCCCCGCGAATGGAAATCGCGGGGGCGGCACCGTTATTGTTGTCAGTCACTTAGGAGAGCGCCTTTTCGAGGTTGCTGACGTTGGTCTTCATCCATGCCAGGTAGTTGGTGTTCTCCGGCAGGGTTTCGGTGAAGGATACGTAGTTCACCGAGGCGTCCTTAGCTGCCTGCAGCACCTCGTTGGTCTGAGAGGTGGAGGTCTGCTCGTTGTAGGCGAGCAGCTGGACCTTCTTCTCGGTGACCATGTCCTTGGTTTCCTTCAGGACGAGTGCGGGGACGTCGTTGCCGGCTTCGGCTGCCTCAGCGAATTCGCTGGGGGTTGCGTTCTCTGCGCCGGTGGAGGAAATCAGGTAGTCCGGCACGGGCTCGGTGGACAGGTACTTCTTGCCTTCACCGGCGATTGCTTTGGCGGTGGTGTCCAGTGCCTCCAGTTCCTTGGAGAAGGTGGATGCGTTGGTGCGGAACGCCTCAGCGTGTGCGGAGTCGAGGCCTGCGAGCTCTTCAGCAATCTTCTGGGCGACCTTCTTCATGGTGTCGAAGTCGTACCAGAGGTGTTCGTTGAACTCGTGTGCGTGGGCGTGGTCGCCGCCGTCTTCCTGGTGTTCGCCGCCGCGGTGGTCCTCGACCAGGTGGGTGTATTCGGCGTCGGTGAGCTTGCCGCTGACCTTGACCGCGTTCACGATCTTCTGGGAGGTGTTGTCCTTGCCGGCAAGGTCTTCGAGGAACAGGTCGTAGCCTGCGCCGTTGATGACGATCAGGGATGCGTCCTTCGCCTTGAGGCGGTCGGCGCTGGTGGCTTCGTAGGAGTGGGGGTCGGTGCTGGTGGAGGCGATCAGCGCGGTGACCTCAACGTAGTCGCCGCCGACCTGCTTGGCGATGTCTGCGTAGACGTCGGTGGAGGCGACGACCTTCACCTTGCCGTTGTTGGAGCCAGCCGAGGAGGACGAACCGGAGGAGGTGCTGTTCTCGGTTGCGCAACCTGCCAGCAGCAGGGATGACGCAGCGAGTGAGCCCATTGCGGTGAGGAAGTGCTTGCGGGTGATCTTCGGGTGCGACATGAGGGCTCTCTTTCGGTTCGTTCTAGTCTGTAGGTTTATTAACTACATCATGCGAACACCCGTATAAACAACTCTTTATTGGTCTCATTTGAGTGATGTTAGGCTACCCTTTTCTCTGTTAATAGCTTATGGTGCAGGGATGTTTAGCTATGCCTATTCCGCTCCCCTGCCGCCGCTTCATACCGCCACATGAGCCTACCCCTTACGTGCGCCCATCAACCGTTCTGTCCGTACAACAGCCCGCCCCGCGCTCTCCTTCACGAGAGTGCCAGGCGGGCTGTGTATTTAAGATTCCCCCGTTGTACTCGGATGTTTTACTCCGGTGTTTTACCCGTTTTACTCGGGTGTTTTATTCGGGGTATCTCACGATGCGGCTACTGGGCTTCACGCGCCTGCTGTCGGCGTACACGCTCACGCACCGCATCCTGGGTGGTGTCGTTGATTTCGCCGACAAGCTCCTCCAGCACGTCTTCGAGGAAGACCACACCGAGGGTAGTACCGTGCTCGTCCATGACCTGCGCGATATGGGTTCGGCTGCGCTGCATGGAGGCGAGCGCGTCGTCAATATCGGTGGTCGGGGTGAGCGTGTCCAGGGAACGCAGCTTGTACCAGGGGAAGGGCTCCTCAAACCGCTCGGGGGCGATGGCGAGGGCGTCCTTCACGTGCAGGTAGCCCATGTAGGTTCCGTCGCTGTCGGTAATGACGAAGCGGGAGTAGCCGCTGCGTGCCACGGCGCGTTCCAGTTCGGCGGGGGTGCTGCCGAAGGGCAGGGTGACGAGCTTATCGCCGGGCACCATGATTTCGTAGACGTCCTTCTCGGTGAATTCGAGGGCGCTTTCAATCACGCCGGCATCGTCTTCCACGGTGCCTTCAGCGGTCGAGGTTGCAACGATGGTCTGCAGCTCGCCCAGGGTGAAGGTGGAGGCGACCTCATCCTTCGCTTCGACCTTCATAAGCGCCAGCAGCTTATTGGACAGGTTGTTCAGCAGGGCGACCACGGGGGCGAAGATCTTGGAGAAGGTCACCAGGGTCGGCACAATCCAGAGAGCCACACCACGGGCGGCAAGGGTCACGGCGGCATTCTTGGGAACCATCTCACCGAAAATCACGTGCAGGTAGGTGACCAGAATCAGGGTGACGCCGAAGGCGATGACGTCCACGATAGCGTGGGGCAGGCCGACCAGGTGCAGGGGCACCTCCAGCATATGGTGCAGCGCCGGTTCTGAGACGTTCAGGATCAGCAGGGAGCAGATGGTGATGCCCAGCTGGCAGGTGGCGAGCATGAGCGAGACGTTCTCTAGCGCGTAGATGACGGTCTGCGCTCGCTTATTGCCTTCTTCGGCGAGCGGCTCGATTTGTGCTCGTCGGGTGGACATGATGGCGAATTCACCGGCGACGAAGAAGGCGTTTCCGGCGAGCAGGATGACGAGCAGTGCGATGGCTACCCAGTCGTTCATGCGTTGCCTCCCTTCTCGGTCTGTTCCTGTGCGCTAGGTGCGGGGGTGAATCGGATGCGGTCCACGCGGCGGCCTTCGAGGGTGTCCACGCGCAGGGTGCCGCCGGGCACGGGGACGCTGTCGCCTACTTCGGGGATGCGGCCGAGCCGTTCCATCATGAAGCCGCCGACGGTTTCGTATTCGGGGCTTTCCTCAACCTCGAGCCCGGGGATGAGGGCATTGATTTCGTCGGGGCGGCGCAGGCCGGAGAACACCCAGTCGCCGTTGCCGTAGCGCAGGGGGCGTTCGGTGCGGCCGCGGTCGTGTTCGTCGGAGACTTCGCCGACGATTTCTTCGACGAGGTCTTCGAGGGTTGCGATGCCCGCGGTTCCGCCGTATTCGTCGAGAACCACGGCGAGCTGCAGGGCGCCTTGGCGTAGCTGGGTGAGTAGCGCGTCCAGGTGCAGGGTTTCGGGGACCTGCAGCACGTCTTCTGCGAGGGCACCAGCTTCGAGGGTTTCGCGAACCTCCGGGGGCACGCCGACTGCCTTCTTCACGTGCACGACGCCCACGATGTTGTCGTGGTCGCCCTTGTAGAGGGGGAATCGGGAGTGGCCGGTGGAGCGTGCCAGTTTGATGACTTCGGCAACGGGTGCGGTGTCTTCGAGCATGGCGACCTGGCCGCGCGGGGTCATCACTTCGGAGGCGGTCAGCTCGGAGAAGCGCAGGGTGCGGTCCACGAAGCGTGCCGCGTCGGAGTCGAGGGTGCCTTCTTCTGCGGAGCGGCGCACCATGGAGGAGAGCTCTTCGGGGGTGCGTGCGGCGGAGAGTTCTTCTTTGGCTTCCATGCCGAAGCGTCCGAGGATCCAGTTGGCGGAGCCGTTCATGAGGCGCACGAGCGGGGACATGATGCGGGTGAAGGCCAGCTGTGCGGGAGCAACTCGGCGTGCCACGTCATAGGGTTCGGCGATGGCGAGGCCCTTGGGCAGTAGTTCACCAACAACCATGGACAGCAGGGTTGCGATGAGCATTGCCAGCAGCAGGGTGAGCACATCGGTCACGCTACTGGGCAGCCCCATGCTGTTGATTACACCGGTGGTGAGCGCCTTAATGGCGGCGTCGAGGGTGTAACCCGTCAGCAGCGTGGTGATGGTGATGCCGATCTGGCAACTGGAAAGCTGAGTAGAGAGGGTTTTGAGGCAGCGCAGGACGGCGTCGGCGGCTTTATCACCGGAGTCTTTTGCCTGCTGCACGGTGGCAGTTTCGAGCGCCACGAGTGAGAACTCTACGGCGACGAAGAATCCGGTACCTAGGATGAGGAGTAGACCGATGAACAGGAGTATCAGATCCACGCGGTCACCGCCTCCGCGGGGTGGTTTGCGCTGTGCTGGTTCTGGTGTAGAGATTCAACAGGCAGACTGTCCAGATGCTGAGCACCCGAGGAGGCGGTCCTTTCGGGTGCGGCGGTGCCGTAGCGCGCGCTGTGCACGGGCGGCATCTTGTGTTGGCTAATGGTCAGAGTCTTACTCAAAGGGTCATCCATACCCCATATTTTAGCGAAGGTTTCGCCTCTTCCAGGTGCCTTAGAGTGCCTGCTCACACATGTAAGACCGTGCTGGGTGCACACGCGGGTCAGCACGAATCAGTAAGAGTGAAAAATTGCATTGTGGATATGGCGCGATGAGCTGGAAAGTTCACCGTGCTTCTCTTTACACTTATACATAGGAGCATGAGTGTGCCGCCAGGTAAGCGGATGAACCCCGACGTTCACGGCACGCTAGGCAGGTTGGTACGGTGCACACCCCGCACGCAACAGCCACCAAAGGCGATGCGCACATGCTCAGCGTGATGATTCGCCCCTCAAAGACGCGGGTCGTCTATGCCGGGTGAGTCCCGGACGCGACGGATAAATTCACACTAATTGGAAGAGGCGTTTAACGTGCCAAATCTGCCAGAACATCTGGTACCTGAGGAATTTGCCGGTAACGAATGGTTCGTTGAAGAACAGTACGAGCGTTACCAGAAGGACAAGAACCTTGTGGACCAATCGTGGTGGCCCATTTTTGAGACCATCGACAAGGCGCTGGGAGGCGCCGGTACCGCGAGTGCAGCACCTGCTGCGGCACCTGCCGCACCGGCTGCTGCACCTGTAGCGCCTGCAGCAACTCCCGCTCCCGCGGCACCGAAGCCTGCGGCTGCACCTGCTGCCCCCACCACCCCTCCCGCTGCTACCAAGAAGGCTGAACCTGTGGAACCTGCTGAAGACAAGATTGTCCCCCTCCGCGGCCCTGCTAAGGCAGTCGTCACGACCATGGAAGAGTCGCTGACTGTCCCCACCGCAACCACCGTTCGTGCGGTCCCCGCAAAGCTGCTCATTGAGAACCGTGCGGCCATCAACAAGTACCTGGCAAGCACCCGCGGCGGCAAGGTCTCCTTCACCCACATCATCGGTTACGCAGTGATTCGCGCTGTGGCTGCTATGCCTTCGATGAACGTGACCTACGGTGTGGATGAGAAGGGCAAGCCCGTTGCAATCCACAACGCGCACGTGAACTTTGGTCTGGCTATTGACCTGCCCCGCCCCGATGGTTCCCGTAACCTGGTCGTTCCGAACCTCAAGGGCGCTGAGCAGCTGAGCTTCCGCGAGTTCTGGGAGGCATACAACGACATCGTTAAGCGTGGCCGTAACGGCGCGCTGACCATTGAGGACTTCCGCGGCACCACTGTTTCGCTGACCAACCCCGGTGGTATCGGTACCGTCCACTCGGTGCCCCGCCTCTCCAAGGGCCAGGCAGCCATCATCGGTGTGGGTGCTCTGGAGTACCCGGCTGAGTTCCGCGGCCTGTCCGAGAAGCTCATCACCCAGCAGGGCCTGTCCAAGATCATCACCCTGACCAGCACCTACGACCACCGCGTCATTCAGGGTGCAGGTTCCGGTGAGTTCCTGAAGCTGGTTGAGCACTACCTGCTCGGCGGCGACGACTTCTACGACGCAATCTTCCGCGACCTGAAGGTTCCTTTCGAGCCGGTTCGTTGGGCACGCGACAACCACGTCGATGACGCTCACGAGATTTCCAAGGTTGCACGTATCCAGCAGCTGATTCACGCTTACCGCGTGCACGGCCACCTGACCGCAGCGACCAACCCCGTTGGTTACAAGATGCGTTCGCACCCGGACCTGAAGCTGGAGAACTACGGCCTGACCCTGTGGGATTTGGACCGTGTCTACCCGACCGGTGGCTTCGGTGGTGCCGAGCGTCTGCCGCTGCGCACCATCCTGGAGCGTCTGCACGAGGCATACTCCGGTTCCCTGTCCGTTGAGTACATGTACTCCGAGGACCCCGAGGTTCGCGCATGGTTCCAGGAGCGTCTGGAGCGCGGCGTTGCTAAGCCGACCCGCGAGGAGCAGCTGCGTGTTCTGTCCAAGTTGGTTGAGGCTGAGGCATTCGAGAACTTCCTGCAGACCAAGTACCTGGGCCAGAAGCGCTTCTCCCTGGAGGGCGGCGAGTCCCTGATTCCGCTGCTGGATGCTGTTCTGGACAAGGCCGCTAACAACGACCTGAAGGGCGTTGCCATTGGTATGGCACACCGCGGTCGCCTGAACGTGCTGACCAACATTGCCGGTAAGTCCTACGCTCAGATTTTCCGTGAGTTCTCCGGCACCGCAGCACCCTACGAGGGCGGCTCCGGTGACGTGAAGTACCACCTCGGTACCGAGGGTGTCTTCACCTCCGATTCCGGTAAGCAGACCCAGGTTTACGTGGCTGCTAACCCCTCGCACCTTGAGGCTGCAAACACCGTGCTCGAGGGTATCGTCCGCGCTAAGCAGGATGTCTACCGCGAGCAGGGCATTGAGGGCTACCCGGTTCTGCCGATCCTGATTCACGGTGACGCAGCGTTCGCTGGCCAGGGCATCGTCATGGAGACCCTGCAGATGGCCGGCCTGAAGGCCTACACCACCGGCGGTACCGTGCACATTGTGGTGAACAACCAGATTGGCTTCACCACCCTGCCGAACGACGGCCGCACCGCAACCCACGCCTCCGACATTGCGCGTATGACTAAGGCTCCGGTCTTCCACGTCAACGCTGATGACCCGGACGCAGTGGTTCGTGCCGCACGCCTGGCATTCGAGTACCGCGAGCGCTTTGGCCGCGACGTTGTCGTTGACCTGATTTGCTACCGCCGCCGCGGTCACAACGAGGCTGATGATCCGTCGATGACCCAGCCGAAGATGTACCAGGACATCGACGCTCTGCCCTCGACCCGCACCCTGTACGCACAGGATTTGGTGGGCCGTGGCGACGTCTCCCAGGAGGAGGCAGACGAGGTTCTGGATTCGTACCACTCGAAGCTGGACGCTATCTTCGTCGAGACTCAGTCTTCGGCACCGGCTCCTGCTGGCGCGCACGTTTCCGGTCTGGAACTGCCCGCTGCTCAGCAGAACACCGAGGTCGTTCACTCCGGCAAGACTGCGATCTCCCGCGAGACCCTGCAGCGCATTGCTGATGCGTTCGGTAAGGCTCCTGAGGGCTTCACCATCCACAAGAAGCTGAAGAAGCTCATGGAGCAGCGCGTTGAGATGGGCCGCACCGGCAACATCAACTGGGGTATGGGCGAACTGCTCGCCTTCGGTTCGTTGCTGATGGAGGGCACCGACGTTCGTATGAGCGGTCAGGACGTTCAGCGCGGTACCTTCGTTCAGCGTCACGCTGTGCTGCACGATCACCTCACTGATGAAGAGTGGTCGCCGCTGGAGCACCTCTCTGAGAACCAGGGCAAGTTCCGTATCTACAACTCCTTCCTCTCTGAGTACGGCGTTCTCGGCTTTGAGTACGGCTACTCGGTGGAGCGCCCCGACTCGCTCGTGGTGTGGGAGGCTCAGTTCGGTGACTTCGCGAACGGTGCTCAGACCATCATTGACGAGTTCGTGTCTTCCTCCGAGCAGAAGTGGGGCCAGCGCTCCTCGCTGGTTATGCTGCTGCCGCACGGCTACGAGGGTCAGGGCCCTGACCACTCCTCGGCTCGTGTTGAGCGTTACCTGCAGCTGTGCGCTGAGAACAACATGACCGTGGCTTGCCCCTCGACTCCGGCTTCGCACTTCCACCTGCTGCGTCGCCACTCTCAGCACCGTCCGTACAAGCCGCTCGTGGTAATCAGCCCCAAGCAGCTGCTGCGTCTGAAGGCTGCTGCCTCCTCCATCGAGGACTTCACCGAGGGTTCGTTCCAGCCGGTGATTGGCGATCGTTCGGGTATCAACCCGGCCCAGGTTGAGCGTCTGGTCTTCGTGTCCGGCCGTCTCTACTACGATCTGGAGGCGGAGCGCGAGCGCCGCGGCGACACCAAGACCGCTATTGTCTCGGTGGAGCAGCTGTACCCGTTGCCCGAGCAGGAGATCAAGGAGCAGCTGGCTCTGTACTCGAACGCTACCGACGTTGTGTGGGCTCAGGACGAGCCTGCTAACCAGGGTCAGTGGCCGTTCATGGCTCTCAACCTGCAGCCGCTGATCGACCGCCGTATGCGTCTTGCTTCCCGCTCCGCAGCTGCTTCCCCGGCTGCCGGTACCGGTAAGCTGCACGCAGCTGAGGCTGAGGCTCTGCTCAAGCAGGTCTTCGAAGGCTAAGGTCTTCTACAGCTGATCGGCTCATGATTTAGCTCTTCAAAACCCGTCTTCCCGTCAGATGTTTCTGGCGGGAAGACGGGTTTTTTAGTCTCGGATACTTACCGGATAGGGTATTAAGTTCGAAAAGAGGCCGGTAAGCGCTTATCCTAGATATAAAGACTATTACTCACGTGCCTTGCCGCCTCTCACGGCGGGCGCATCCTGCTGAAGAAAGAATTCCGTGGAGCAACGCAATATTCGAATTGTGGCAGTCGGCGATGACCTGCTCGCCGGTGTTGGCGACCCCCGTACCCTCGGCTGGTTTGGCCGCGTTATGGCGCGCACCCCGCAGACTACCGCATCCATTGCGGCATATAACCTTGCCGCCCCCAATGAAGGTAGCGAGCAGCTGAATGCACGCTGGTTCGAGGAGGCGCGCCGCCGCTTCGTTCCCGGTGCTGATAACCGCCTCATTATTGCTCCGTCGACCTTTGACATTGATTTGGGTCTGACTAGCGCTCGTTCGCGTTTGAACCTGGCGAACATTGTGGACATGGCGTCGCAGAACAACATTAAGGTTCTGGTTGTTGGCCCGCCGCCGACCCTGGACGCTGAGCGTAACCGCCGTATCGCTGACCTGTCGGCGGCGTATGCGGATGTGGTGACCCGCCGTAACCACGTGTACGTGGATACGTTCAACCCGCTGCTTCACCACGAGCAGTGGCGCAACGATCTTGCTGCGAATGATGGTCGTCCGGGTCAGTCCGGTTACGGTCTGATGGCGTGGCTGGTTCTGCACCGCGGCTGGTACAACTGGCTGAACATTCCTGAGCACGGCTAAGAGCCCGCTCCCCCGGGGCGGGACTGTGAGTTGATGCGAAGAAAGTTCGTGTTTTTTAGCTCATATCCCGGTTCCAAGATGCAATCATGCCGTTTCTATGAAAAAATAGACGGCGTTGCCCTTATCGCGTGGAGCACCGGTTTCGGTGACCGCCTCTGCTAGGGCAGGTAATAGGGAGCGCGCACCGCGAAGGTGGGGCGTGCATCCATGAACACTATAAGGAGGCTCTGATGAGCAAGCGCGGTCGTAAGCGCAAGGACCGTCGTAAGGGCGGCGCAAACCACGGTAAGCGCCCCAACGCATAAGGTATCTTGCATACACTTTAAAACCCCGGCGTTTCGGATATTATTCGGACCCGGGGTTTTGCTTTACCCGCAGGTGTTTGTGCACGTTCTGCGGAATAAAGAGAAGAATTCTATGTTATGGAAGTGAACGCCTGGCGCGTTCTTGTAGAGGAGAAACATGGCTGAAACCAACACCGCGGCGGATACCCGCGAGCTGCGCGAACGCTTTACCGCGGACGCTATGCAGTATGTGGATCAGCTCTACGCTGCAGCCCTGCGGATGAGCCGCAACTCTGCCGATGCTGAAGACTTGGTGCAGGAAACCTACATGAAGGCTTTTGCTTCGTACCACCAGTTCACCGAGGGTACGAACCTGAAGGCATGGCTGTACCGCATCCTGACGAATACGTACATCAATTTGTACCGTAAGCGTCAGCGTGAGCCGCAGCAGTCTCAGGGTGAGACGGTGGAGGATTGGCAACTGGCTCAGGCGGGTGAGCATGATGCGGTGGGTCTGCGTTCTGCTGAGGCGGAGGCGCTGAGTGCCCTGCCGAATACGGAGGTTCGTGAGGCTCTGAATGAGCTGTCTGAGGATTTCCGCATGGTGGTGTACTACTCCGATGTGGAGGGGTTCGCGTACAAGGATATTGCGGAGATTCTGGATATCCCTCTGGGCACGGTGATGTCTCGCTTGCATCGTGGCCGCCGTATTCTGCGTGAGAAGCTGCTCGATTATGCGCGTGAGAACGGTCTGCGCCCGTCAACGATCGCAAAGGTAGAAGCGAAGGCTGCCGCGAAGGCGAGCGCTAAGGCACAGCCGGCTAAGGCTACCAAGGCAAAGAGCGTAAAGTCCCCGCCGGCGGGCTCTCATTCTAAGGCGCCTGCGGATTCTTAGTTCCGCTTTTCTCCACGTGAGCTAGCCCCCCCCATGAGGTTGAGGCTAGACTCCCCTAACGCTTTATACCTTCCGTGTGAAAGGAACCCCGATGTCAAGCACAGACAAGAATTCTTCCGTCCCCGCAGCCTCCGAGCCGCTGGAGGATTGCGGCGGCCAGCCCTGCTCCTCGACCCTCAAGCACCTCTACGAATTCCTCGATAGGGAGCTGAGCCCCGAGCAGCTGCGCACGATTCAAGCGCATCTGAATGCCTGCCCCGAGTGCGCGGATGTGAAGGATTTTGAGCTGATGGTGCGTGAGAAGATGCGTTCTTCGTGTGCTCAGCAGGCACCCGAGCAGTTGAAGGCTCGCCTGCTGCAGGATGTGCAGAAGTTCTGCGCCGAGGCAAAGCTCTAAGCTGCCCCAAGCTGTTGCCTCGCTGAGGGGGCAGAAAACTGACGATGAGTGAAGGCGGTGCACCAATAACGGTGCGCCGCCTTCCCGCGTATTGGTTGGTTCGCGCTGTCTGTCTCAGCGCAGCAGCCCTCAGCGGCTCGCAAACCCTCAACCGGTAGAATAGGGGTAGACGTCAACCGGCGCAGCCTCTCTGATTCTGCGCCTTCCCCATGATTTGAACCAGAAGAGGATGTATGAGCGACGCAGCAGTGCAGCTTTCCCCCGGTGATTGGCCCGCTCCCCTGGCACCCGCCTCCAGCGAAGCAGCTGGCAAGAACGCGCTGGTGCATATTCCGGGTTCTAAGTCGCTCACGAACCGCTATCTTCTGCTTGCTGCTCTGGCTGATTCCCCCTCGTATTTGCGTGCGCCCCTGCATTCGCGCGATTCGGCGCTGATGATTGAGGCGCTGCGTCAGCTGGGTGCGGGTATTGAGCTGGTGCCGACCGATTCGCCGTTCGGCCCGGATGTAAAGGTTACTCCCCTCAACTTTGCGCAGGCAGATTCCGCTCAGGCACAGTCCGTTTCGCAGGCGGTGTCGATTGAGTGCGGTCTTGCCGGTACCGTGATGCGTTTTGTGCCCGCCCTGGCGGCTCTGCTGCCGGGTGAGTTCGCTTTTGACGGTGACCCGCACGCCCGTCAGCGTCCGATGGGTCCGGTTCTGGAGGGTCTGCGTCAGCTGGGTGTGCGGGTGGATTGTGAGCAGGGCGAGAACGCTCTGCCCTTCGTGCTGCGCTCCCCCGGTCTGGCGAGCGCGGAAGGTGTCTCTGAGGCGCCCGTGGTTCGTATTGATGCTTCGACGTCCTCCCAGTTCGTTTCGGCGCTGCTGCTGATGGCCCCTCGCCTGCCGCAGGGCATGGTGCTGGTGCACGAGGGCTCTTCGGTGCCGTCCATCCCGCACATTCAGATGACCGTGGAGGCGCTGCGCCAGATGGGTATCCGGGTGCAGGAGCACTACCCGAGCCACGACAACACAGCAGAGGGTGGCGAGTACCGTTGGACGGTTCACCCCGGTTCCTTCCCCGGCTTTGAGATGACCATTGAGCCTGACCTGTCGAATGCTGGCCCGTTCCTTGCCGCCGCCGTGGTCACCGGCGAGTCGGTGACTATTCCTCACTGGCCGGCACCCGCGGCTGACTCGTCGGCAGGTACGACCCAGGTGGGCGATATGTGGCGTGAGCTTCTGCCCGCGCTGGGTGCCCGGGTGAGCTACGCTGAGGGACAATTGACCGTGACCGGTCCGGCGCAGCTTCCCGAGGGCGATTTTTCCTTTGACCTGTCTGCCGGTGGCGAGTTGGCGCCGACCATGGCGGCCGCCTGCGCTTTCGTAAAGGGCCGGGTGGAGCTGACCGGTATTGCGCATCTGCGCGGTCATGAGACGGACCGCCTCGCCGCGCTCGCCGCTGAGATTAACCGTCTGGGAGGCAGCGCCCACGACACCGCCGATTCGCTGGTGATTGAGGCGCCCATCCCCGCTACCGCTGAGGCTCAGCCGGTTCTGGCACGCACCTACGACGATCACCGTATGGCAACCTTCGCGACGATTATTGGTCTGCGCCGTCCCAATGTGGTGGTGCAGAATGTTGCCACCGTGGCTAAGACCATGCCCGAATTTACCGCAATGTGGGAGGATATGCTGGCGCAATGGCAGGCCGGCGCTTCCATCGTTACCGCCGACCAGGAGGTCTTCTAAATGGGTTCTTCCCGCATGAACGTGCGCGATTTCTCCGAATGGGATGAGTCGGATGTGCGCGTGCGCCCGAACAAGAAGGGCTCCCGACCCCGCACGAAGGACCGCCCGACCTTCAAAGAAGCGATTCGTGGCAGGGTCATTACGGTGGACCGCGGCCGCTGGTCGGTCGTAGTTGATGAGGGTACCGAGAAGGAACGTACCCTCGTTGCGGCGCGCGCTAAGGAGTTGCGCCGCACCGCGATTGTGACCGGCGACTTTGTGGACCTGGTGGGTGACACCTCCGGCGCGAAGGATACCCTGGCGCGCATTGTGCGTCTGGGTGAGCGCACCTCGATTCTGCGCCGTAGTGCCGATGACACCGACCCGTCGGAGCGCGTGGTCGTGGCGAATGCTCAGCAGCTGGTGATTGTGGTTGCTGCGGCGAACCCGGAGCCGCGTACCGGCTTCATTGATCGTGCCGTGGTGGCGGCGTTTGATGCCGGTATTGAGCCGATTCTGTGCATTACCAAGACCGATGTGCGGTACCCGCAGAACCTGCTGGATTACTATGCGGCGAGCGGTTTGAAGATTGTGCTGTCCGCTTCTTCAGATGGTTTGGCGCCGAGCCAGGAGGGTGCTGCCGGTTTGGAGTCGGCACCGGTTCAGGAGCTTCTGCAGGAACTGCTGGGTCAGGTGTCGGTGCTTCTGGGCCATTCGGGTGTGGGTAAGTCGACCCTGGTGAACGCGCTGACCGGCTCCGAGCGTGCGACCGGCCATGTGAACGCGGTGACGGGCCGCGGCCGCCACACTTCCTCGTCGGCGTTGGCGTTGCGTCCGGTGAATGCGAATGGTGAGCCGATGGAGCCGGGCACCTGGATTATTGACACTCCGGGTATTCGTTCTTTCGGTCTGGCGCATGTGCCGCCAGAGACCGTCGTGGAGGCGTTCGTGGATTTGGCGCCCGGTGCGGCGGATTGCCCGAAGGGGTGTACTCACGCGGCGCAGGCTCCCGAGTGCGGTCTGGAGGCGTACGTTGCCGCCGGTCATGCCGGTGAGAGCGGTCCCGCCCGCCTGGAGTCCTTGCGTAAGTTGCTGCTGTTGACTCCTGAAGAGGGCGATTCGGAGAAGGAACTGGGCGCTCTCGTCTAGCTTCTCTCCCCTGCACTACACACACATTTTTGCTGACTACATCACCGATTCATGAAGAAGAGCATTACTATGAGCCGTCCCCAGCAGTACACCGACGATTTGCGTCTAGCGCATATTCTTGCCGATAGCGTCGATCGTGTGAGCGCCATGCGTTTTCGTGACCGCCCGGTCTTCTCCCCCGCATCCGAGGCGGTAGAGCCCGCCGAAGCGGCACCCGCTGCGGCACCGTTGGCGCCGTGGCAACAGGCTACTCAGCAGCCCGTAGAACCGCAGGAACCGGTGCAGGAGCCTGCCGATTACGCCTCGGGTGTGGCTGAGGAGCTTGAGGAGCTTCTGCGCGCGCAGCTATCGCGTGTGCGTACTCGTGACGGTATTGCCGGTGAGCATGCTGGCTATAACGGTCAGGCGGCGCGCCAGTGGGTGATTGCGCCGATTGCTGAGCTGGATAATTTTCGCCGCGGCGTGCCGGTGTGGGCGACTCTGATTGCGCTACTGGATCAGGGTGAGCCGGTGGTGGGTGTGGTGTCTGCGCCCGCGCTGGGCCGCCGCTGGTGGGCTGCTCGCGGTTCGGGCGCGTACACGGGTAAGTCCTTGGCCCAGGCTACTCGTCTTGAGGTGTCCTCGCTGACTCAGCTGGATCAGCTGTCCGCCGCGTACACCGACCTCGCCTCCTGGAAGGCGTCTTCTGAAGGCGCTGTGGACCGCTCTGGCGAGCTTGTACAGCTTCTGGGGTCCGTTGGTCGTTCCCGCGCGTACGGTTCGTTCTGGGCGGCGTGTATGCTCGCTGAGGGTGCCGTGGATACCGTGGTTGATCCGTCTCTGTCTTTCTACGAGGTGGCGGCGCTTCTGCCGCTGATTCGTGAGGCTGGCGGCGTCGCCTCCACCCTGGAGGGTGACTTGCCCGAGCACGCGGGTGTTTCGGTCTCCGGCGTGCATCCGGTGTCCCTGGTAGCAAGTAATACGGCGGCGGTCCAGCAGCAGGTGCTGGAGGCGCTCGCACCCCGTTCCTAGATTCTCTCTGCCCTTAGCCCCTCCCCCGATGGCGGTAGAAATATAGCGAGGCGGCGGCTTTCCAATCGTGGAAAGCCGCCGCCTCACTATGTATCGCTATGAGAGCAAGCGTTGTCAGTTTTAGGACAGCATGGTGAGGGTGCCGAGCAGACCCAGCAGGCTCAGACCCGAGATGATGTACGCCAGAATGTTGAAGGTCGTCATCTTCGAGGTGTACTTGGTGACGTGACCGGCGTTCACCTTCGCCGAGTAGATGGCAAGCCAAATGGAAACGCCGACCGGGATCAGACCCACGAGCAGCAGGGCAATCACCATGATGTTGGGGCTCAGGCTCAGACTGGAGCTATATTCAGAGGAGCTATAGCCGCGGGAGTTGAGCGTTGCTTCAGAGTGGAGTGCCGCGACCTGAATCCACGCGTAGAGGGTCAGCGCCAGTGCACCCAGGGAGGCGCCGAACGCGCCGATGGAGTAGAAGTAGCCGGGGCCGCGGAAGTCGCCGGTGGTCTCACCGTAGGGGCGGCGGTATTCAGCCGGCACCTGGTAGGCGTCCGGGATGCGCTGGTAGCTGTCGTCGCGGTCGCGCACGTTAGCGGGTGCCACGCCGAGGGCGGGGCCGGCGGGTGCTGCACCGATGGGAGCGCCGGGTGCTACACCCACGGGGGCGCCTACAGGCTGCTGGGAGTTTGCGTTGCTCTGCTCCGGGAAGGAGGGGGCGGGAATCTGGTTTTCCATGGTGTGTCCTTGAGTGGTCGTCATAGCGGCTGTGTGGCTACCGCATCGTAGCGGTGGCGTCCCTATGACCGGCTAATCTGTGGCTCTGTGGTTGCTCTCGAATATTGCCGGTGAGATTGAATGAACAATCAACGCCGAACAACGATATCTACCCTTCGATACTACGGCATAGGGTGCGTTTTCGTCTTCTCTGATGGCGTTCTCATTACAATGCGGTCACCTGAGCACCCTCGGGCACGCCGGTACACCCCAGAACTGACCGACAGTACAGACCGACAATTGGGCATACCGTAGTACCCGCCCTCTCTTGGTAGAGGTGGAGCGGCAGCGAGGCGACGGCATCGGCCAGGATGCGGACGCAGGCGTAGACGGCGGTCATCTGCATCGCAAAGCGTTCCGTCACCGTCTTACCCGACGTCGTGGGAGAAGCGAAGAACTCGGTGTTCGTCAAAGACAGGTGTTCTGTGGTGCTGATGGAGCAGGCGATTTACGACCAAACCAAGATAAAAGACTCATATATTACATTTACATATACAGCAAGATGTGGCAGCAGTTTTAAAACTGCTACCACATCTCGTTGACCACGTAGAAACTTCTAAGCGATGTTTTACTTACTAGATCCCTTAGGAGGTCCCTTAGGGAACTTTGAATCACTCTCAAGCGTCTTTCTGGCTGCAAAAGTAACCAAAAGACCTCCTAAAATTGCACTTAGAATTGATACTGGATTAAAGAACTCCCCGTCTCTGGCAAATGAGATAATCACCCAGAACACCGGAACAATAGTGAGAAAAAATCCTAGTGTAAATATATTCTTCGCACGCATTGGACCTCTTCCAAGGCTGGTATTACGGAGGCCACCATTGCTTTCTGTGAGACAACGGAGGATGCCGGATATTTTGTCGGTATCTACGACTCTACTGTTTCCAGCTCAGTCTTGGGCTCCCATTCTCAGGAGCAAAATCATAGTGATTGATGCAAACCTTCCGACACGCCAGTTATAGTAGGATAATCCTTATCTACATCCAATTCGTCCGAGGAGCCTGTGCTGATTTTGCCGTCTACCGACATAAGCATAAATAAAGTTGTTATAGGTCTGCTCATTTTTCAACCTCGTGTACTCATACTATTTTATAGAGACTGTCCATGTATCCCCATCGACCAGGTACTGAAATTCCGTCAGAGCCGGATCGTTTATTACTCGCATCAAATCCTCAAAATCATCGACCGTGTTTATCTCTGATAGGCGATTGCTTTCCACCCATTCCATCTGACCCTCGTCAGAAGACATGACCGTCCCGCTATATTCGTTAGTCCTGAACAAAATAACAACATAGCGTCCGTCCTTGATTGGAAATTGCTTCACACCCACAAGCCGTGGATTCTTTATATCCAGCCCCGTTTCCTCTTTCATTTCACGGATAACCGCATTAACGAAAGATTCTCCCGGTTCCACATGACCGCCTGGAAGCGTATATCCCTGCCAGTCATTTTTTACTCTGTTCTGAAGGAGCATTCTGTCCCCATCCGTGATGAGACACAATACCGTCAATTCAACATTTTCCGTTCTGCTCATATTATTCTCACTTCTTCTTTTTCGGAACAGGAAGTTCTTCGTACATCGCTTCCAGCAATTCACAGAGAAACTCTTTAATCTCAATCACCCAATCAATGAAATCATTGATTGCCTTCTGATTGTCCGTCGTGTTCATCTTGATGTTGGAATACTCCTCCAGCAGGATGTCAATCTTCGTGTTTTGGTTGCGGCACTCTCAAGCCATTTCGACAGAACCGAATGAATCGCCGTATGAAACATCTGATAGCCCATATCCTTGAGCCTATGAGGATGCGTATGTTCTTGAGCAGTTCATCGACTTGGTCTTTTTTGAGCACGATGCGGCTGGCCTTGGTTTCCAGCACGACGGCGGGGTCGTTCACGTTGTCGGGCAGATACCACCCGTCCGGCTTGTCCGCCACACCCTTGAAGCCCACCCGGTTGAACGTCATGAGCTGTCCGACGCCAGAGACGACCCCCGGCCTGTCCTCGAAGTCGAGGATTCCCCTGGCCTTGTGGCGCACCTGATCTTCGGTAAGGTCCTCCGCCATCGCCGCTCCTTTGCTACCCATGTCACAATAAATCGGTCGATTCTGAACCCCTAGGAACAATGTAGGCTGCTGGGTTCAGTAAGCCTCAGAATCTGTCCCATAATCGGTGTCTGACCACCTGAGTGTATCATCATTGACAACATTATCGATATCAAATACTTCTAGCGGGGAGGCAAGACCCAAATTACCATGTGGGCGACGGATATCGGGCTGAGGCTCATAGCAAGGCAAAGCTGAAAACCTTCCTATCCGAGACATTGATGGTGCTGTACTCAAAGCGTGCATTTCGCTCATAGACAGCCCCATCGAAATAGCACACATCTTTGTCGAGTCAGCTGTGCCACTCATCCTTATTTTCGTCAGTGAGGTAGTCTCTGAATGAGGACCAGCTACCCCGATATCGTCCCTCGAACGGATGAGGAGAGATAGACAGGCCCTCGAAGTCAACGACATATGAGTCGTCATTCTCTGATGGCGTTCTCATTACAATGCGGTCACATGAGCACCCTCGGGCACACCGGTACACCCCAGAACGAACCAGCAATACAGACTGACAATTGGGTATAAAAATACCCGGCAGGTGACGCCGTGGGGCGTCCTGCCGGGTGGTAGAAACCTACCGCGGTTCATCCTCTGGATTGGAACCGATTATCACCGCCGCGCACCCGTGAAGGTGAGCAGGCGGTTGGGAGATCGTGGAGATGCGGGGAATCGAACCCCGGTCCGATGTGGCGTCAACGGGGCTTCTCCGTGCGCAGTTTATGCGAACGCTACTTTTCGGCTCCGGTACTTGCATAAACACATATACCGACGAACCTAGTCACGTAAAAGTCCCGCTAACCCCCGCAACAAGGGCTAGCAGCAGTGGCCTTTTAAGTCGATGCCGGTAACTGAGCCAAAGGCATGCTCAGGCCGACAGACGGCAACTCGCGCTTAGGCAGCGAGTGCGAAGTCAGTGCGCTTAGATTCTGCACTTAATTTTTTGCAGAGGGCGTTAACGAGATAACCCTGCATCCTCGGCACGCTTCACCCATCTCAACTCACATCGTCGAAACCGATCATCCCCCTATGCTTTTATCAAAAAGCCCACCGTCTTCTGAAAGTTTTCCTCGACATACCTTGACGCCGCGGTGCCATTCAAACACGGTAGAGATTCAGTATATCTAAGATGTTTAACGGCGTGCAAGTCCCCCACCCCACACACACCCGAATCAACGGCGGGCGCAGAAAATCGGTGCAGAAAATCACGGGCACAGCGAACGGGGTGAGGCGCCCCAGATTATCTGGGAGCCTCACCCCGTTCGCGTACCGCACCGGGTAGCCAAAATTAGGCAGTCAAAATTAGGTGGTCAAGCCTTAGCGGTGAGCCGGAACAGTCATACGGTTGTTCGGGTTGTCACCAATCTGGCAGACCACGTTACCGTGACCGTCCTCGGTACCAACCTCAAGGCACTTCTGAGTGGTCTGATAGAAAGAAATGAATACGAAAAGCATGCAAATCGAAATCAGGACAGACACCGCACCGGTGATAATACCGGTCAGCGCGAATGCCTTACCTGCACCAGCTTCCTTGACCTTCTTCAGGGACAGCACACCCAGAATGATTGCGGCAATACCCAGCAGAGCGCCAAACACGAAGAAACCGGTCAGCACAGCCGCAATACCGAGAATCATCGCCGCCAGCGCCATGCCGGGAGCCTTCTTCGTCACGGGAGCCGCATACGGGTAACCTGCGGGCTGACCGTAACCGTAAGCATCCTGCTGAGGCTGCTGCTGGTAAGAGTTCTGCTGGTAGTTGTAGTCAGCGGGCTGCGCCTGGTAGGAGGCGTCCTGGCCGTAACCGTACTGATTCTGCTGAGCGGGCTGCGCCTGGTAGGAAGCGTCCTGACCGTAGCCGTACTGCTGCTGGCCGTAGGTGTTCTGAGCCGAAGCACCCTGAGCCGCAACGCCCTGGGCAGAGGTACCCTGAGCAACGTTCTGGCCGTAAGCATTCTGCGAAGAAGACTGCGCACCGAACTGACCGTACTGGTTCTGCTGGGTCGAGTTCTGCGGAGTAGCGTTCTGCTGCTGAGCCTGACCGTAGGTGTTCTGAGCGGATGCGCTCTGACCGTAATCCTGGCCGTAGGTATTCTGTGCCGAAGGAGCCTGGCCGTAATCCTGACCGTACGAGCTCTGGGCGGAAGAATTAGGCTGCTGAGCAGCGTAGGGGTTCTGTGCGTTCCCCTGGTTATTTCCGTAGTTATTCTCAGACATCCGTCGTTCTTTCCTTCACAGTTGCAGCGAACAATTTATACTCGCCCAACGCACCATTGCGCGCTGAGTTCGGTTCCATTATATAAATAAGCCGTCATTGGGGTCATCTATGAAGTCCAAGATTCCAGAATCATCCCCCAGAATCCACCAATCGGGCAGATTCAGCGCCGAAAAAGAGCAAGGGACCGAATAGTTCAACACTATTCGGTCCCTCAACGCTTCAAAGACTCAACGCGATTTAACGGCGGTACACCTTGTACTCATCGGGGCTCATCGTCATGGTTTTACCCTCGATGGTGCACACGTAGTTGCCGTTCGAATCCTGCACGGCCTGCTCAGCGCAGTCGCCGAGCATGCTAAGGCCAATCATGCCCAGAACCAGCACGACAACAGCAACAATCATGCCCAGCGCACCGGTGACAATGCCACCAATCGCCATGCCCTTACCGGAAGCGGTACCGTTCTTCACCTTCACCAGCGCAACAATACCCAGCACGATACCCGCCAGGCCAAGAGAAAGTCCACTAAAGATAAAAATACCGGTCAGAACACCCAAAATACCGCAGACCAAGGAGGCGATAGCCAGCCCCGAGCCCGGTTTCGGCTGGTAGCCGGGGTAGCCGCCCTGCATGTTGTATGCGGGTGCCTGCTGCGGTGCGGGAATGAACTCGCCCGGGTTCTGCTGGTAGTTCGGGTTCTCAGACATATGTCTCCTCAAAGAATGAATGGTGCTCGCGGTACGCCACGAATTTTTAACCATTATACGTGAGGAACCGCGCCCCGCCCCTACCGGCAAGTTCCTAGAGCAACCGTGCACCCCGGCCGTTGCCTCAGCTCTAGCCGAGGTTGCGGTAACGCATCGCGCGGCGCGCCTCCAGGTCATCCTGACGCTCACGCAAAGCCTGACGCTTATCGTACTCACGTTTACCGGTCGCCAAAGCAATCTCAACTTTCACACGACCATTCGAGAAGTACAGCTTCAACGGAACCACCGTGTAACCGGTCTCCTTCAGCTTCTGCGCCAACTTATTAATCTCAGAACGATGCAGTAGCAACTTACGGCGACGACGAGCCGCATGGTTCGTCCACGTACCGTAACCATACTCCGCAATATGAATACCCTCGAGCCACAACTCGTTATCGGTCACCTGGCAGAAACCATCCACAATGGACGCCCCACCCTCACGCAGAGCCTTCACCTCAGTACCCAGCAGAACAATGCCCGCCTCATAGGTATCCACAATGTTGTAGTTGTGGCGAGCCTTCTTATTCTGGGCAATAATCGCGTTATTCGGGTCCTTCTTCGCGTCTTTCTTCTTTTTCTGAGCCATCACTCAATCCTTATATGTCTTAGCTCTCTTCAACCGCGCGCCCCGAAGCGCGCCAGCGAATACCAGCATCAATAAAGGCGTTCAAACCGCCATCCAAAACATTAGAGGTATTACCCTCCTCATAGCCGGTACGCAGATCCTTCACCATCTGGTACGGATGCAGAACATAGGAGCGCATCTGATCACCCCAGCTTGCCTTAATGTCACCAGCAAGCTCCTTCTTCTTCGCGTCCTCCTGCTCCTTACGCAGCAGCAACAGGCGAGACTGCAGCACGCGCAAAGCCGCCGCACGGTTCTGCAACTGCGACTTCTCATTCTGCATCGAGACCACAATGCCGGTCGGCAAGTGAGTCATACGCACCGCAGAATCCGTCGTATTCACCGACTGACCACCCGGGCCCGACGAGCGGAACACATCCACCTTAATCTCAGACTCGGGAATCTCAATAGCGTCCGTCTGCTCAATCAGAGGAATCACCTCAACCGCCGCGAACGACGTCTGGCGGCGGCCCTGATTATCGAACGGCGAAATACGCACCAGGCGGTGAGTACCCGCCTCCACCGACAGGCGGCCAAAAGCGTACGGCGCGTTCACCTCAAAGGTCACCGACTTCAGGCCCGCCTCCTCAGCGTAGGAGGTGTCCAGAACCTTCGTCGGGTAGCCGTTCTTCTCCGCCCACCGCAGGTACATGCGCAGCAGCATCTCCGCGAAATCAGCAGCATCCACGCCGCCGGCGCCCGAACGGATCGTCACCACAGCCTCACGCTGATCGTACTCACCCGAGAGCAACACCAGCACCTCAAGCTCTTCCAGCTTGGCGCGGATTTCAGCGCACTCGCGTTCAGCATCAGCGAGCAGCTCGGCGGCAGTCTCCTCATCCTCCGCTTCGGCAAGCTCCACCATCACCTCAACATCATCAATGCGAGAAGACAGCGAACGCAGACGATTCAGCTCCGACTGCTTATACGACAGTGCGCTCGTCACCTTCTGCGCGTTCTCCACGTCATCCCACAAATCGGGTGCGGCAGCCTGCGCAGACAGGTCCTCAATGGCGCGCTCAATCCCCTCAATATCGCTCACAGCAGCAATAGAGTCGAAGATCGCGCGATGCTCTTTAATCTCAGCAGAAAAGTCGAAGGATGCCATAGCTTTTAACACTATCGCGAAACTGCCAGAAAGTCCCGCCGTTACAGCCCGCAACAGCCCACAGCGCAGAAGGAAGGGGCAGGTAGAGGGCAACGAAGACGTAAAAGAAGGCATAAAACGAGGGCGCATCCGCTAGCCGTTACACTACCTTGCGGATGCACCCTCGCAGTCTATGGGGCTCACAACACGCCAATAAGCGAGTGAGCCGATAAGCCCGTCGCCGATATGCCCGTGCGCCGTTGATGGACGCACT
This sequence comes from Rothia mucilaginosa, assembly GCF_001548235.1. Classification (NCBI taxonomy): domain Bacteria; kingdom Bacillati; phylum Actinomycetota; class Actinomycetes; order Micrococcales; family Micrococcaceae; genus Rothia; species Rothia mucilaginosa. Next base: position 1,760,946 of record NZ_AP014938.1, on the reverse strand, counting down.
AATCGGTGGACGGACCCTGGCTCGTCTTCAAACGCGACGAACCATGAGCGGTCACCTCAATACCATCAGGCACCAGAATCGACAGCAGCGGCGGACGAATACGAGCCGACAGGTACACGTGCACACTGTGATCAGAATCCACGGACACATTCTCCAGACGCAACGCCTGAAAATCCTGCCCCGGCTGAACCTCAGCCAGGTACGCACTCGCATACTCCCACGCCGCCGAACCACTCGCCTCATCCGGAGTGCGCATCGTGCGGGTAATCGAGTTCGCCTGAGCGTCCGCCACATCCTGCAGATACTGAGTCTGCAGATACGCACCCGTAATCGCCACCGTCACCGAACCGATGAGCAGAAGCAACGCCAGCATGCCCACAATCAGCGGGGCAATACTGCCCTCTTCCGGACCTGATGCGAGCGGGTCAGCGGCGAGGCGGCCTGATGCGAGCGGGTCAGAGTCGAGGCGGCCTGAGGCGAGCGCCCGGCTCTGTACGCGGGCACGAGCCTGCATGTGGGCACGAGCCCGACGGTGTGCGTTAGTGTAGCACTCCCGCACAGAGGAAAGCAGGCAAGCCGACGAACCATTAGGAATCAGCATGACCAGACCCCCAACTCGTCGCATGAGAACTCACCGGAATCACGCCGCCACCCATAAACGAAGGCAGCAGCGGCAGACGCGCCTGAACCGTCACCGTGGCGTACGCCTTCGTACCCGAGACGCACTCCCCCGACGAACAGCTCAACGACACGCTCACATCGGAAGGCTCAACCCCGTAATCCGCGGCAGCATGCGCCGCCAGACGCTGAGCCAAATCCGGGCCCACCGACGAATCCTGCGGCTGCTCCTGCACATACAGCACCACCTGGGCGCTCGCCGCATGAGCCGCCATCACCGAAGACTGCAGGCTAAAAATCGTCAGAATGCCGTAGAGCACCGGGATGAGCAGAGTAATACCCAAACCCAGGAACTCCACAATGGCGCTACCCTCTTCAGGATTGTGCTGGTTAGAAAGAGGCCGGTCAGAGCGGCTCATCAGGCGTTCCTTCACCCGCTGCCGAAGCGAAAAGCCACTAATCACCGGAACGATGCTCCGCATAAATCGCATGCCCCTTCACCTCAATAGAATCCGGAAAACCCCACGGGCCCAGCACCGGTAACGGAGACTTCACCGTCACCTCCAAAGTGCGCACGCCCGTAGAATCACTACTCTGACGGTACGAAATATTCTCAGCATACGAAGACGGAAGAACCCCCTCAATCATCTGACGGGTACGCTCCATGCCCTCCTGCGGAGTGCGGTCACGCATCGTACCGTAACGTGCCCCAGCCGCCGCAGCATCCACCAACATGGTTCGTGCATACAGGGCGAAAGAAACCTGCAGAATCGCCATGGTCAGCAACACCAGCAGCGCACCGACCATGACGAATTCCGTGCTGGCGTCACCGCGCTCGCTCTCCTCCGCAGAATATTCCGCGGAGGATAGCTCAGCGGCAGTCAGCTCAGAAGCGATGCGGGGCTTACGCATTACTGGTGAACCAGAGCAATCGCGTCGTTGAACATCTTGGTCAGAGCGGGCTGAGCAATCGCCAAGATAGCGGCAACCAGCACGGCGCTCATCATGGTGATCATGACCCAGCCGGGCACGTCGCCGCGCTCGGGGTCATCCTGCTTGTTCTTCAGGCGCAGAGCCAGCACGGATGCGATAGCCAGGGCGATCAGCACGGTGAGGGTGGTGCGGAAACGACGGAACATGATTTTCTCCTTCTATCAAAGGGTGTAGTGTGTGGTTGGTGCGGCGCGCCGGGCAATCAGCCCAGCCCACCGCTGTGCAGCCGGTACGGTGTGTACCCGCCGCAAAATCTAAAAGTTCAAACGCATGAGCGACAAGCCCGGGAAGACCGCAAAAATCACCGTCAGCGGCAGGATGAAAAACACCACCGGGGCGAGCATCGCAATCTCCTTCTTACCGGCTGTTTCCATCAGCTCACGCTTAGCGTTATCGCGCACATCCTGAGCCTGCGCACGCAACACATCAGCCAGAGGGGTACCGCGCTCAATCGCAACAGCAATACCCTCAACGAAGCGGCTCAACGCCGGAACGCGAGTACGCTCCGCAAACTCCTGCAACGCACTCAGCAGCGAAACACCGGTGCGGGTCTGCGCCAAAATCTCAGAAAACTCACGAGCCAACTCGCCGCGAGAGGTCAAACAGATACGCTCCAAAGCTGCCAGCGCCGACTCGCCCGCCGTCACCGACAGAGCCATCATCTCCGCCAGCGCCGGGAACTCAGCAACCAGCTGCTTCTCACGCTTAGTCACCGCCTCACCCAGCCACCAGTCACGCGCCAGAAAGCCGCTCAAACCGCTCACCAACACCAGCACAAGAGCCACCAGGATGGAGAAACGCTCCTGCACCACGCCAATGACGGTCAGGGCACTCATGACGGTCACACCGGCAAGAGCCCACAGCAGCTGCTCAGCACGAAACGCGCTCACACTCTGCGAAGAGCCAGCACGACGCAGACGCTCCTGCACGGAACTATCGCTCAGCGACGAGCCGCTCAACGACGAAGACAGCGAACGCAGAAGCGGCGCGCAGAACGCCGAAATCGCCTCCAGCAGGCTCGGCTCACGGCGCTCCTGCTCCTTCAAAAGCGACTCACGCAGAGTCTCACCGCGCAGCTGCGAGGCCACACGATCAGAAAACGAAATACTGCGAGTATTCAGCACCGACGAAAGAATCAGACCCACGCCGGTCGCCAACAGCAGACCAAAAATCAGAGGCAGATTCACCCGAAAACCCTCCGTTCACGCGGCAACTCACCAATACGCAGCATCAGACGGTACGCCGCCAAAGAAATAGCGGCACCGGCAATCATCAGCATCGCACCGGCAAACGAGTTATAAACCATGCGCGCGGCAGGCTGAGTCGCCATCAGACACAGCACAAACCAGGGCGCCACACAGGAAAGGCGAGCCGCATTCACTGTCCAGGATTGGCGGGCCAGAAGCTCCGAGCGGGTGCGGGCATTATCGCGCAGAAAATCGCTGAGCGTGCCCAGCAGCTTGCCCAGGTCCGAACCGCCCACCTCGCGGGCAATCTTCAAAGCCTCAATGATGGTGTCCGCCACCGGGTCAGAAAGGTACTCCTTCAAACGGTTCAGCGACGGCACAAACTCACCCGACGCACGGTAATCACGTGAGAAATGGGCGAAGGCATCACGCAGCTCTTCCGGGCCGCGGTACGAGAGCTGAATCAACGCCTCCGGCAGGGACAGACCCGCACGAATCGCCGAACGCAGGTGGTCCACCGCATCTGGCCACAACTGCCAAATACGGGCATCCGCCGCGCGGGCACGATGATTCACAATCACGCGAGGTGCCGCAAAACCACCAATCAGGCCCAGCAGACCCAGCGGCAAAAGCTGAGTAAGCATCAGCAACAGAACCGACGCGCTCACACCGCTGGCAACGCTCACCCACATGAACGTGCGAGGAGTCAGCGAATGCATACCCGCCTTACGCAACGCCACAACCAGCGCCGGGTCGTTACTCGGCTTCGGAGGCTTGCCGTTATCGGGAAAGCAGGAAAGGTAAATCAGGCAGACGCCCAACCCCAAAATCAGGCTCAGAAACAGGGGCATTACTGCCCCGCCTTCGCCGCAGCCAGCACCTGCTCGGGGCGGTGACCGGCACGAATCCAACGGTCCGGGTTCGGCAGCTCCAACGCCACGCACACCATCTGACCGTCACGGCGCACAAACAGCGGGGACATCTCAATCACGCCGTCCTCAACGCGGCCGCCCAGCATACTGATCTCTTCGACCTGACGCTGACCGCGCGAATCGCGGCCGCAATGCACCACAATGTCAAAGCAGGACGCCACGGTCGGCACCACGAACGCCGAGGAAATATTCTCACCCGCCAACAGCGGCAGGGTACAAATCTTGGTCACCGCATCACGCGCCGAGTTCGCGTGAATTGTGCACATACCCGGCAGACCCGCGTTGAGCGCAATGAGCATATCCAGGGACTCCGCCTCACGCACCTCACCAATGAGGATGCGGTCCGGGCGCATACGCAGAGCCTCCTTGACCAGGCGGCGCAGCTCAATCGCGCCGGTGCCCTCAAGGTTCGGCTGGCGGCACTGCAGGCCCACCACATCGCGTAGCGGAACCGCGAGCTCAAAGATTTCTTCGCACGTAATCACGCGCTCACGCGGCGGAATGGATGCCGATAGGCAGTTCAGCATCGTGGTCTTACCCGCCTGGGTTGCACCCGAAACGAGGATGTTCATGCCGCTCTCCACCGCCGCGTGCAGCAGAGACGCCGCGCCGGCACTCAGCGAGTTCATACGCACCAGGTCGGGCAGTCGGCGGGCACGCACCACGAACTTACGGATATTGATGCTCGTGTGCCTGCGAGTAATATCCGGAATCACCGCATGCAGGCGGGAGCCATCCGGCAGGGATGCATCAACAAACGGGGAAGAAAGGTCCACACGACGACCCGAAGGCTTGAGCATGCGCTCCAGCAAGCTATTGATCGCCTCGGCGCTCAGGTGCAGACCGGTCAATTCGCTTTCGCCGTTACGGGCGATAAAGATTTCGTCGGGAGAGTTGATCCAGATTTCTTCAACGCTCTCATCATCGAGGAACGGCTGAATCACGCCGAAGCCGCAGATTTCATCGTGCAGGCGCTGAATCACGGATTCGCGGTCACCCAAATCCGGCAGGGAAATGCGGGTGCGCCGCTGTTCGTAATCGGTCAGGTGCTCGTCAATGAGCCCGCGCACCGCATGCTGGTCCTCGTGCGGGTCCAGGCTGCGGTGGCGCATTGCCTCGCGGATATTTTCTTCGAGCAGAGTTAGATGCTCCGCCCGGGTATCCAGTACGGTGTTCTCCATTGAAGTGATCCGATGCTGTGTGTGGTGTGGTTGTGTGGAATACGGTGAAGCATTGATACATCAATGCCACCATCACCCTAGCGTCAAAGCATCAAATTTATCAAAATGTAATAAAACGCCCCTTAATATTTACGAGTATAGTATTTGAGTATTTTTGATGCGTAGAATCACACATATCGTTACCTAAAGTGCATCAAAATTCAAAACACCTAGTCAGCTGTGACTCACAGAACAGCTGCCTGCGCGCATCTCAAACCACCCACCCCTGACCGCGACTATATTGCACTTGGTGCACACGTAACATTTCGTCTTAAACACTCGCAGCCGCCCCTCCTGAAACGCTAGACCCCTATCCAGCACCAACAACATTCGGGCACAGCAAAGGGGCGTGCACTCCCCCATCGAGAATACACGCCCCATCACAAGCAATCATCTAGCGATTAGTCACCGCCGCGAATCACCTTCACAGCTTCCTTAATCGGACCGTCAAAACGCAGGTTACCGTGCTCCAGCACCACGCCGCGGTCACAAATCTTAGAAACCAAATCCAGGTCGTGGCTCACCACGGCAAGAGTCTTACCGGCAGAGCACAGCTCCTGAATCTTCGCAATACACTTCTTCTGGAAAGGCTCATCGCCCACCGCAAGGATCTCATCCACCAGGAAGATATCCGGGTTCGTGTGAACCGCAACCGAGAACGCCAGGCGCAGGTACATACCCGAAGAGTAGAACTTCACCTCAGTATCGATAAAGTCGTGAATCTCAGCGAAATCCACAATCGAATCGAAGGAAGCCTCAATCTCTTCCTTGGTCATACCCAAGATAGCGCCGTTGAGGTACACGTTATCGCGGCCAGTCAGATCCGGGTGGAAACCAGCGCCCACCTCAATCAGACCCGCAATATTGCCGCGAGTGAGAACCTCACCCTCATCAGCGCGCATCACGCCAGAAATCATCTTCAGCAGCGTAGACTTACCCGAGCCGTTCAGACCCAGCAGAGCCACACGCTCACCCTGACGAATATCCAGGCTCACGCCGTTGAGCGCATTGAACTTCTCCGAAAGATCACCCTTGCGGCCCTTAATCAGCCAAACAAAAGCTTCCTTCATCGAACGGGTGTGGCGCAGAACGAAGCGCTTCACCAGGTTCTCCACGTGAATCACCACGGGAGCGTCCGGGCTCACCGGAGGGAACTCAAGCTTCTTAATATCCACAGAATCAGAGCTCCTGGGCGAAGTTGCCCTCAAATTTACGGAAGAGCAAATCACCAATCAAAACGGTCAGCAGAGAAATACCAATGGCAATCGGAGTCCAGAAGCTGAAGAGATGCGGAACCACCTGCGAAGCAGGAAGCGCCAAATCCTCAGGACGGAGGGTCGGATGCCAGAAGCCATAGTGGAACAGCTCCACCGCGACAGTCAGCGGGTTCATCATGAACACGTTGAACACCCACGGGTAGAGAGTGTCACGCACCATGGTCCAGGAGTACAGCACCGGAGCAAACCAGGTAGCCACCATCAGCAGCATGTCCACAATGTTCTCCGAATCGCGGAAGAACACGTTAGCCACACCGAAAATCAGACCCAGACCGTAGGACAGCAGCATCACGATGAGCATGCCCGCCAGAATCGACTCAAAAGCCAACAAGGACGGATGCCAGCCCACCGCAAAGCATGCCAGGAGCATGACCACAATCTGCGGCACAAAATGCACCAGAGCCACCCACACCGTCGACAGCGAGAACAGCTCACGCGGCAGATAAATCTTGCGAATCAGAGCGCTGTTAACCACCATGGCGCGAGCACCATTACCAAAACCCTCCGAGAAGAAGTTAATAGCAATCATGCCCGAGAAAAGATACACAGCGTAGTTGTGCATACCGCGTTCCAGACCAAGGAAAAGACCCATGGCAATGTAGAACACCAGGAACTGCACACCCGGCTTAATGTAGGACCACAGAATACCCAGCACCGAGCCGCGGTAGCGAACCTGGATTTCCTTATCAACCAGAAGTCGAAGCAGGTAGCGATTCTTCATCGCATCCAGAATGCCGCGGCCGCGACCGGGCGCCTTCAGGGGAACAGACTTCAAATCGCTCATCGGGTCAGCTCAGAATCCGTATGCTCAGCAAAGGTCTTAGCCCACGCATCGTAGGATGCAACCTCTGCAGCCTTCGAACGGTACTGCTCACGCAGCTGCTCCCAGCCGGTCACCAGCTGGACGTGCAGCTTAGCTGCCTGAGCCAGCTTCGACTTCAACTGCTCGGGGTCGCGGCGGTACCAGAACAGGCCGGTACCCTCAGCGTTAGTCGCCAGAGCCGAATCGAACTTCGACAGGGTCCACCAGTTGGTCTCACCGTAGTTCAGCTGAATCTGCGGGTGAGCCTTCGCCTCTTCGCTCACCGGCTTGAACAGCTGACGAGCAACAGTCTTCGCGGTCCAGGAAGCAAGCTTCTTGTAACCGGGGGACGCGAAGGAACGGCGGCCACGGAACGGAGGCTTCTTCGTCTGAATAGCCGGGAAGTCATCCACGTTCGGCTTCACCTGAGACTCCGGGTACTCCTTAGCCATCGCACGAATCACCGGCAGACGCTGCGAGAGCGAGGGGTGCAGGTGATCGGGGCCGGAGAGCAGATCCTCCAGCGCCATCAGGCGGCCGGCCTCGGTGTAGTACTGCATGGACAGGGTGTGCTTGACGTCCAAGAACAGGGACTCCAGCAGCACGCGGCCACCCTTATCGAAGGGCGAATGCAGCAGCGCCGTAATGAGGCGGTTGCGCTCGTGGTAGTACGCCTGCCAGCCGACCGAGTCATCCTTATCGGTCCAGGAAACGTGCCACACGCCCGCGCCGGGGAAGGACACGGTAGCGAAGCCTGCAGCCTTAGCGCGCAGACCGTACTCAGCGTCATCCCACTTCAGGAACAGGGGCAGGGACAGACCGATTTCCTTGATGACGGCGGTCGGGATGAGGCACATCCACCAGCCGTTGTAGTCCACGTCCACGCGGCGGTGCAGCCACGGGGTGTTACGCAGGTTGTGGTGGCCCAGGTTGTGACCCATAGCCATGTCTTCGTGCGGCTTAGCGTAGAAGTTACGCCACGGGTCAACAACCTCACCGAACGCGTGCAGGACCGAGCGGTCGAACATGTCGAACATGTGCGCACCCACGATGGTGGGTTCCTTGCAGTAGTTCGCGAAGGTCACCATACGCAGAATCGACTCGGGCTCAACGATAACGTCATCATCGAGCAGCAGCACGTAATCGGAACCGTTGTTGACAGCCTCGAACATACCGCGCGAGAAGCCACCGGAACCACCCAGGTTGCCCTGGTTGATAATACGGAACTTACCGGAGAGGGGCTTAACGACCTCTTCGAAGTCCTCGTGGTCCTGCACCTTCTGGGTGCCCTGGTCCACAATCAGGAACTCGTGCACGGCATCGAAAATCTCGGGGCTCTCACCCAGAGCACGAATGTTGTTAATGCAGTACTCCACCTTGTTCATGGTGGTAATCTGCACAGTCGCCTGACCGGCCTTCACGTCTGCGCGGGGCTCAATATCGCCCAGCCAGTTCGCCTCAACCAGCTCAAGGTCGCCGGTGCCAGCCAGGTCGAACCAGTACCAGCCGCCGTCACCGAACGGTGCCAGGGGCAGGGTGAAGGTGTTGGTCTCCTCGCCGGAGAGCAGCTTCGCATCCACGCGCTGAATCACGCCACGGCCGTTGGACTTGTACACAATGACCATGCCCTCGCCGCGAGTCTGAACGCTCAGCACGACCTTCTGCAGGTCAGTCCAGCGACGCCAGTACGAAGCGGGGAACGCGTTGAAGTAGGTGCCGAAAGACAGGCTCTGGCCCGCGTTCACGGTGATGGAGCGGCGGCTGTTCAGGCTGTTCGCGGCATCACGGTTCGCGCTAGCGTTCGACACAGACTGACCGGAGGTGTTCATCGCCTCCGCAATAGAGGTCGAAGCATCGCCGTCAATACGGGTCGGCAGCTGAACGCCGGTTGCGACACTCGCGTCCACGTACAGGGGCACGACGTCAGTCTCAACCGCGCTCGGGAAAATAACCCGCTGCAGGTTCTTCAAAGTCTTATCAGCCATGGTTATGCGTCAACACCACCGGACTCGAGCTTCGCACCGTTAGCGAAGTGCGGGCGGATCTTGTTGTCGAACATGGACAGTGCAGCGCCGATAGCCATGTGCATATCCAGGTACTTGTAGGTACCCAGGCGGCCACCGAACAGCACGTTGTTCTCGCCCTTAGCCAGGTCGCGGTACGCCAGCAGCTTCTCACGGTCCACGGAGGTGTTGACCGGGTAGTACGGCTCGTCACCCTTGTTCGCGAAGCGAGAGTACTCGCGCATGATGACGGTTGCGTCCTTGGTGTAGTCACGCTCGGGGTGGAAGTGACGGAACTCGTGGATGCGAGTGAAGGGAACATCAGCATCGGGGTAGTTCATCACGGAGCAACCCTGGAAGTCCTCAATCGGCAGGACTTCTTCTTCCAGGTCGATGGTACGCCAGGACAGGTCGCCCTCAGCGTAGTCGAAGTAGCGGTCAACCGGGCCGGTGTAGACCACGGGAATCTGACCCAGGACGTTCTCGCGAGAGTACTGGTGACCGGGCTCGAAGAAGTCAGTGTTCAGGTGCACCTCAATGTTCGGGTGCGCCGCCATACGCTCCAGCCATGCTGCGTAGCCGTCAACGGGCAGACCCTCGTACTTGTCGTTGAAGTAGCGGTTGTCGTAGTTGTAGCGAACCGGCAGGCGGGAAATGATGGATGCGGGCAGCTCTTCCGGCGGGGTCTGCCACTGCTTAGCGGTGTAGTGCTTGATGAACGCCTCGTACAGGGGGCGACCAATCAGGGAGATACCCTTATCGTTCAGGTTCTGCGGGTCGGTGCCAGCCAGCTCGCCAGCCTGCTCAGCGATAAGCGCCTTTGCCTCTGCGGGAGAGTAAGCTGCGTTGAAGAACTGGTTGATGGTACCCAGGTTAATCGGCATGGGGTAGACGATGCCGTTGTGGCGGGTGTACACGCGGTGCACATAGTTGGTGAACTCGGTGAAACGGTTCACGTACTCCCAGACACGCTCGTTGGAGGTGTGGAACAGGTGCGCACCGTAGCGGTGCACCTCAATACCGGTCTGCTTCTCCTTCTCGCTGTATGCGTTACCACCGATGTGGGAACGGCGGTCCAGCAGGGCAACCTTCAGGCCCAGCTCAGTGGCAGCCTGTTCTGCGATGGTCAGACCAAAGAGGCCCGAACCGACTACTACGAGGTCAGCGGTCAATGTTTTCTCCTGTATTATCACGGCGCACCGCCGCTTCTGCGAGGGCGGTATTCACCTACCAGATTGGACACATCCGAGTGTTCTCAGTCGCGCCGCAATCCGCACGGGTGGAGGCAAAAAGCGTCACCCGTGATGGATATAGTCATAATCTAAGATACCCGTTTATCATGCGTCACGCATACTTATGACGTGCTTTTAGGGGCTTTTGGACTATTGTTCGCGCACTCTTTCTCCGAGTGAATATTCTTCGCGAACCCCGAGGTCAAGCGGGTCTGAGACAGTTCTTTCTTCTGTGTATTTTTACGGCCCGCTCACGGTGAAGGAATTTTATTTACGGGTAAATATTCACCCCGCTCTATTTACTGCGATAATTAGCCGTCGCATAGAGCCGCAGATACAAGGGACAGGTCGAAGCGGGCATTTTAAGTGCTCTCACGCGCTACAAGAAAGCACCCCTGCCGGCATATTTGGGGATGCGCGCCGGTGCACGCGAGAGGTGATTGGGGCGGTTTATCCACAGCTTTTTGAAAAATGGGGCGAAAAATTCAAAAAATACGAACGTCTTAGTTTATATACAGGTAATTCATTGAGCTTTAATGCTTTTTAATGTTTTCTGAGGGTATGACTCTCTTCTTTCTCGACCACCACAACACCACCAACGCGCTCCCCTACCCCCGCGTACTCCGACTCGACGGCGAGGCGGCACCCAACGGAATACAGCTGCACCCCGGTAGCACAGGTAGCACAAACCAGCAGGCTCTAGAGCAGGCACTCAACCACGCTCTGCAACGCTCTACACCCGGCGCGCACGCTCAGGCGCGGGATACAACGTTCCAGCTACGCCCCGCGCACGATAAGGACCCCCTCAACACCTCGGATGCGCTAAATATCCACATTCCGAACGAATCTCAGCCCCTAAATTCTCAGCCCCAAGATTCTCAATCGCTGAACGCGCCCGCCGTCAGCCTCCTGCACATTCTGCGCGGACCCGAAGCGGGCGCAACCTTCCCCATCAGCCGCGGCCGCACCAGCCTCGGCAGGGCGGCACTACCTGCCCGTGGAGGAGAACAGCCGCACCACATTCACCTGCAGGACCCCTTCCTCAAGCCGGTGCACGGCAGCTTCTACGCCGATAGCTCCGGCATCCGCTGGATCGAGAAACGCCCCGCCGCAAGCGAGGGCAGCGAGAAGGCACATGGCAGTATGAAGGCGCAGGGCGCCGAGCCGCGCATCCTGCGCTGGGACGAGCCTTTCCGCCTCGGCTCCTCACTCTGCATGCTCACCTCACCCAGCGCCGACCGCGAACACACCACTAAGAAGGCGAGCGCCACCGCTCCCCCCGGTTCTTCTCTCGGTTCTTCTTCTGGCTCTTCCAGTGGCGAACCCGCGCAGACGCTTGCTCCCCTGGGCGACGCCGGCAACCCCTTTGAGCCGGTGGTGGTGAACCCTCCCGCGCCGCGTAAGCTCAAGCAGATTCTGTTGAGCGTGTGCCTTCCGATTGTGGTGGGCCTGATTATTGCGCTGGTGACCGGCATGTGGTTCCTTCTGCTGATGTCTGCGGCGTCTTCGTTGCTGATGCTTCTGCATTTCTTTGGCGGTCGGGCGGAGAACCGTGCCGCATCGCAGCAAACTCATCAGGCGGCTGAGCAGGAAAAGGAACGTGCCCTCACCCTGCCGACTGCGGGCGACCTGGCGATTTCGGGTCCCTCTGCCCTGCATGACTACCCGGCTATCGTGCTCGGGTGCGGTCCCCGCCAACCTTACCTGCGCGGCCGCAACCTCCCGCTGGGCGCTCTGGAGAAGCAGGATGCACCCCACTATCTACCGCTGCCCACCCCGGTTCTCGGTCACTACCTTAAGTTGGAGGAGGCGCATCTGCGCGCCTACCTGGTGCAGCTGGTGGCGGGCTATCCGGGTTCGGTGCACGTTCTGCTGGCCGAAGCTCACAATAGTGCGCAGAAACGTATGAACGCCCTGCTACAAACTCTGGCTGTGGTGCCGGGCGTGAGTGTGCATTGTCTGCCGGGTACGCAGCAGGAGAAGTATCTGCAGGCTCTGCAGAGCAGCTTGCAGTCGGAGCTTTCTTCCTCGGTTCCGCCGCTGATTCTCATGCCGCAGCATGCGAGCGCGGTTTACGCTCCCCTGCTGACCGCACTAACCTCCGGTGCTATCGCTGAGGGTTCGCAATCCCGCGCGCTCTCCTCCCCGCGTGAGCAGAAGATGAACGCCCCTGCGCTCTGCGTGCTGGGCAGTGCTGAGGGTGATAATTCCGCACATGCACCCGGTGCGCTTTTTGGTGCCGCCTGGGTTGAGTGCGCGAGTGAGGGTAGCCACCGTCAAAGCATCCGTTACCGCGCGCAGGGCTATGCGATGCCTCCGGTGCAGCCCACCGAGGGTGTCTACCAGGTGCATCCTCTGGCGTGTGAGGGTCTGTGCCAGCACGCCGATGGGCTCAGCCTCGAGGCGTTCTGTACCGCTCTTGAGAACCTGTACCGCGCCGGGTGCGAGCAGGAGCAGGGCGCGCTCAGTGAGGGGCAGGTGCACCAGTCGGCGCATCTGTTCTCATCTCTTCAGCAGCAGAACCGCGCCGATGACATGGCGGTGGAGTCTGTTCTGCAGCGCTGGTCCGCTCAGCGTTACGCCTCCGATATTCGCTGCTACCTGGGTGTTTCTTCGGGCGGTTCGCTGAATATTGGTTTATCTGAGCACGGTCCGCACTGGTTGCTCGGTGGCACGACCGGTGCTGGCAAATCGCAGCTGCTGCGTTCGCTGGTACTCAGCGCTGCGCTACGTTACCCGCCCGAGCGTCTGGGCCTGATTCTGGTGGATTTCAAGGGCTCTGCTGGTTTGGGTCCTCTGGCTCAGCTGCCGCATGCACTCAGCGTGTTGAGTAATTTTGATGTGTCGGCGGTGGAGCGTGCGCTCGAATTTTTGCGCGCCGATATTCACCGCCGCGAGGTGGATCTGCAGGCACTCGGCGTGAACTCCTACCGCGACTACCTGGCTTCCTGCCAGGCGGCGGGCACGACTCCGCGCTACCCCGAGCTGCTGATTGTGGTGGATGAGTTCCGCATGCTCATCGATTCCATGCCGGATGCTATGGCTGAGCTGATGCGCATCGCCACGATTGGTCGCTCGCTGGGTCTGCATCTGGTGTTGGCGACTCAGCGTCCGCAGGGTGCTATTTCGCAGGATATTCGCGCCAATATTGCCACGAGCATTTGCCTGCGCGTGGCGAGCGCTCAGGATTCCTATAACCTGCTGGAGCATGAGTCTGCGGCGTATATTTCGGCGGCGCATCCGGGTGCCGGGTATGTGCGCCTGCCGGATGGTCGTTCCCTGCCGTTCCGCGCCCCGCTGGTGGATGCGGTCCCCTCGAGCAGCGATGCCCGTCCGGTGCAGGTGTTGGGTCTTGAGGAGGGCGGCTGGCGTGAGCTGACTGCCGCTTCTGCCGTTCAGAAGGGCGGCGGTAATGAGGATGAGCTGCTGATTCGTTCGGCGCAGCAGATTCGTGCGCTCTATGAACGCGAGTACGCGCCGAGGAGTCTTCAGAAGAATGCAACGGTTCAGGATGAGTACTGCCCGATTCCGCCGGAGCTTCCCGAGAACACCCCGCTGCCCGTGGTGGAGGCGCCGGTTAGCAAACCGGTAGCGTACGGCACTGACCCGGCGGCTACCCCGCAGGAGCCTGCAGACTCTGGCGTTGCCTCCGAAGGGTATCTATTGGGTGAGCTGGAGATTGCCCGCTACGGTGTGCGCCGCCCGATCAGCTGGTCGGGTCAGCAGACGCTGGCATTGCTGGCGCAGAGCGCCGAACGAGCCCCGATGCTTTACGGGCTTTTAGCTCAGGCATTCGCCGCCCGCACGCCGGTTGTTCTGCTGACCTCTGACGGTGCGCTCTACCGCGACCTGGAACCCTACGCCGGTGCCTTTGAGTCGCTCGTGGGTGCACAGGAGCTTTCGCATCTGCGGTTCTGCTTGGAGGAGCTGCGCACCCCGAACCTGTGGGGTACCGAGGCTTCCACCCGCCCGCTCATTGTCGTGGACGGTCTGGACAGTTGGCTGGAGGCACTGGTTCGCCAACCCGATACGGAGAACCTGCTCTACGATCTGCTCTCGCAGGGGTGCCGTCGCGGCTATTCGGTGGTGTTCACCTCCGCGTTGAACCCGCGCGGTCGTTTCGCCGCTGCGGCGCATTCCACTCTGTTGAGCCGCCGCTTCCTGGACGCTGACCTGATGCGTTCAACGAGCAAGGACTACCCGACCCCGGCACAGAGCCACTACTGCGTGGAGGGTGCCATTAACGAGGAGTTGATTGGGGATCAGCCGCTGAGCGCGTCGATTCTTTCGCCCTGCGTTGCGGGTTTCCAGGAGCTGGTTCAGGTTCTGCAGGGTAACGCCACGAGCGCTTCTAACGGGTCAGGCACTCACCCCGGCACTCTTCTGCGGCAGTTCCCCGAGTACTATCGCATGCCCTCGACCGAGTACGTGACCGCCGCCCACGCCGCGTGCAATCCGCAGGGCGCTAAGATCTTGGTCGCGTTTGATCGCCGGCAGATGCCGGTGTGGTTGAGCGCCCCGGCTGGCGCGGTAGTTCCGGTGCAGGGTTCCCGGTCGGCGGGTAAAAGCACCCTGCTGGAGAGTATTGCTCAGCTCAACCCGCAGCTCGAAACCCTCATCCTTGAGGGTTCTGGCGGCACCTCGGGTGATGGCGGAGCGTCGGGTGAGCCGCCGAGCGTGGAGCGTACCCGTGCGCTCCTGGACTCGGTGAAGAACCCCGCGCGCACGCTCGTGCTCATTGACGACCTGCAGTACCTGCAACCCGCCGTTCAGCAGCTACTTCTGGAGCGTCGCGGTGAGTTCCGCGCGATGCTGGTCGCCTACACGCCGTGGCCGAGGCGCGCCTCCTCACCGCTGCTGGCTGCGCTCATGGGATGCTCGCGTGCGCTTCTGCTCGCACCCGCATCCCTAGCGGATGCTGACATGTGCACGGTGACCGCGCTGCCGCTGGATCGATTCACGCAGGGCGAGCAGCCCGCCGGTCGCATCGTGGTGGTCGATGGCGCCTCCGTGTGCGCGGCGCAGGTTCCCCTGGCGCTGAGCACGGCTGCACAGGCTGTAACAGCTACGCAGAAGGTGCCGGTAGCGGTCTAAAGCTGAGCACTCTAGCGCCGAGCTATCTAGGGTTTAGCGGCGTTAGGGGTTTACGCTCTAGGGGTTTAGCGGCGTCGGCGGCTGTACTTCTCCGCTTCTTCGCCCGACTCCTCAGTGACCGCCTCAATATAGCGGCGGCTGCTGGGCATGAGCACGAAGATGAAGGCAGTCGCCGCACCAATAACACCCGCAATCGTGATGGACTGGCCGATATTCAGGCCGTAAGCACTCACGTTCATGACGAGGGTGCTTGCGGTGACCCACAGGGTGCAGAGGGTAATCAGAATCATGGGCAGGCGCGAACCGAAGCGGCCGCGGTAGAAACGCAGGCCAAAGTAGGTCATGCCCGCGGCAATGAGCACCTGGAGCACACCGCCCACAATCGCCTGAGCGGTGGACATTCCGCTGACGATAAAGGGGTAAAGGATACCGCGAATCAGAATGTATGCCGCGAAGGTTTCGGTCAGAACGAATGCGTAGATGACGTTGAACGGGCGTGACGTCACGGTGGGCTCCTCATGGGTAGTGTCGGCGGCAGACCGGGGTGTATTCGGCCTGATGCGCTGGTGCGTTAGCGGGTGGGCGCTCCCCTGTTTTGGGTTCACCGCCTCGTCGTCGGTGCGGTATTTCAGGGGTAGGTACCGCTTTATATTATGCCTGAGGTGCCGCTCACCCAACCGCCCACGTCTCGCCCATGAGACGGGGTGCAGACTATGTGTGTCAGCATGCGATTCCCCACCCTCTCAATTAGACAAAGGTTTGCCTAAGTGATAGATGCCTCAGTGTAATACTGAAGTTTTTAGAGAAAAGTACTTGTCACATCCGCTCCAACATGCGAAAGTTGATAAGTCAATTTTCACCCTAACGCTGGGTGAGCATCCCGTCAGCGGATGTATTTGACACGCGCACAGGAAAATAGATGTGTCTTGCCACCGCGTGAGACCGTAAATCATGAAGGAGGTCCACCGTGGATTGGCGTAGTCGTGCAGCTTGTTTGGACAAGGATCCGGAGCTGTTCTTCCCCGTAGGAAACACCGGACCTGCCCTGTTGCAAATTGAAGAGGCTAAGACTGTCTGCCGCTCTTGCGAGGTTGTAGACGTCTGCCTGAAGTGGGCCATCGAGACCGGCCAGGACTCCGGCGTATGGGGTGGCACCAGTGAAGACGAGCGTCGTGCGATGAAGCGTCGCGCAGCTCGTGCCCGCCGTGCATCCTAACTTCCGGAGTATTCAATAGGGCATCAAAAGCGTGGTGCAGTGATATAAAGTCACTGCACCACGCTTTTGTCATATACAGAACCTATCTAGACAGCAAACTGCCACCACCCCGTACTCGGGGCGGCGGCAGTTCTATATGTCATACGAGAAGGGGCTTAGACGAGCACCGCGGTGATGACCACGCGGGTACCGGTCGGTTCGTTAGCCTCCCAGCGGATTGAGCCGTTCAGCTCGCTTGCCACCAGGGTACGCACAATCTGCATGCCCAGGCCTTCCTTACCGGTCACCGGGCGGTAGGCGTTCGGGCCGGACTCTTCAATCTTCTTATCGCCCATGCCCTTACCGTCATCAGTAATCACGACGGTGAGGATGTTCTCACCCTCATCGTTGATGCCGCGAATACCCTCAAGGGTCACGGTGCCGGTCTCGCCGTCCAGGCCGTGCTCCACAGCGTTCGCGACAACCTCGTTGATAACCAGTGCCAGAGGGGTGGCGAACTGGCTCGGCAAAGATCCAAAGGAACCAATCAGCTTGGTAGACACGTGCTGACCGGGGGAAGCAAGCTCAGCGGCAAGGTGGAACTGACGCTCAATTAGCTCGTCAAAGTCGACGTTCTGAGTCAGACCCTGCGAAAGCGCCTCGTGCACGGTAGCAATCGTTGCCACGCGACGCATCGCCTGCTCCAGGCCCTGACGTGCCTCATCAGTGGTCATACGGCGTGACTGCAGGCGCAGTAGAGCGGACACGGTCTGCAGGTTGTTCTTCACGCGGTGGTGAATTTCGCGGATGGTCGCGTCCTTGGTCATGAGCTCCAGCTCGCGGCGGCGCAACTCGGTCACGTCACGGCAGAGAATCACGGCGCCCTCACGCTCGATGCGGGCGCGCCTCTGCACCAGCAGCGGGATGGATCGCATGGTCACGCGAGCACGGGCAATAACCAATTCGGTGCGCAGGTCGCTACGACCGGCAAGGACCAGCTGCAGGGTTTCGTCTGCCTGTTCACCGGCAGGAAGCATCGCACGGGTGACGTCGGCAAGGTTTTGCTTTTCGAGGTAGCCGGTCATGCCCATGCGGTTGTACATGGAGTTCGCGTTCGGGGAAGCGACGACCACACGGCCGGAGCGGTCGAGCACAATAATGCCATCAATCACGCGGGGGTTGCCCTGGGTGTTGTTGCCCTGAGCGAGGGGGTCGGGCCACAGGCCGGAGTGCACCATGGAGAGCATGGTGTCAGCGGCGAATTCGTAGACCTCGTCGCTGATGGAGGGGTAACCATTGGGGGTGGCAATCTTGTGGCTGGTCAGCAGTGCGATGGTGCGGTTATTGCGCACAATGGGCACAAAAGTCACGTGTACACGCGGTCGAGCACCGACGCCTTCACCGCTTCCCTCATCGGTGTAGGTGCTGATGTTCTGGTCAATCCAGACGCGGTATGCCTCGTCGCGGATTCCCTCGTCCATCTCGCGCTGAATGATGTCGCGGTGGAAGAGGGTTCGAACGTTGGAAGGGCGCACGTGAGCGATGGCACGGAAACTACTGGTTGCGCTGGGGCCGGATACGGCATCCGGGGAGCTGCCGTCGGCAACAATGTAGTCGGTGGGGAACCATAAAACCAGGTCGCTCTGGGCAATATCGGAGATGATCTGCCATTCACCCTTGATGAGGTGAATACGTTCAGTATCGCCAGGACCGAAGTCGTAGGCGCTCAGAGTCGCTTCAGTAAAAGACATATGTTTGCGTGCTTCCCATGAGTTCGGGTAGGTTCAACTATTTTACGGTTTGCTCGCCGCAATTCCCATTCAAACGGCAATACGTGGAATAGTTTACAGAGCATTTCTTGAAGCAGGCTTTTATTCCCAAATATGACGCTGTGAGATGAGATGAAACCCTCAATTTTGAGATGAAATATTCGTGCTACTCCCCCGCCCTCACTATGCTTGAGGTGCAGAAAACCCGACCTGCCGGCGCTCCCAATGTCGGGACCGTATACCGGCAGGTCGGGTCTTCTTGTGTCCATTTCTGGCAGACAATAATGTTAGCGCTCTGGCCTCACGCTACGCGCCGGGCTTGACGCTATGCACCCGGCTTGATGTCGGGCGCTGAGGTTGACGCTATGCGCCGGCGCGTACCGCGTACATACCTTCAAGCATCGCTTCCAAGGACTGCACGACCGCGTGGCGGGGTGCGACCTCCAGCAGCGCTTCACCGTTACGGCGCAAACGGTCCATGACCTTACGCTCGTACGGGATCACGCCTGTGAGCGGAACCGACAGGTAGCGTGCCCAGTTATCGCGCATCTTCGCCTCGGGGTTGAATCCGGCGGCTTCGCGGCGGCTGCGGTTGAGCCAGTACTGCACATCCGTTTCGGGGGCGAAAAGATCCGGTCGCGACTGCACCTCGCGGGCAAGGTTAATCAGGCGCGGCAGGCCGATGACGTCCGCTTCACCGAGCGCAATTACGCGGTCGGCGCAGGCGAGCGCGGTGAGGGTCGCGGCGTTACGGCGCGGTGCCGGGCCGTCAAAGGTCAGTTCCTCGTCGACCTCGATGGGGGCGGCAACATCGCAGATGACCAGGTCGTAGCGGTGTTTGAGCCATTCGAGTACTTCGGCGAAGGCGCGGGCGCGCACCTCGGGCCAACGCGAGGAGGAAGTGATGCCGCTCAAGAAGTCGAAGGTGCCGTTTTTGAGGGGCACGCGCTCCATGATGGCTCCGGCTTTCTTCTCGTCGAGCTGGGCGCGGTCGGCGTCCGAGCAGAGAATTGCCAGACCGGAGCCGGTGTCCTCGAGCGCCATGAGCGCATCCAGGCTGGGCGCGTAGGTGTCTGCATCGATGAGGCAGACCTGCTGCCCCTGCTGCGCCGCGAGGGCGGCAAGGTTGAAGGCGATGGTGCTTCGACCGGGCGCGCCGTGAGTGCCCCAGACGGTCACAATTGTGCCGAGGCGGTGGCCCGGCTGGTAGCGGGAAGGCGCGGCGGGGTCCTGGTTGATGTCAGGGTGCTGCGGCAGGGTGCCGTCGTTATTCTCGTTCTGCACGTGCAGGGCGTAGTCGCTGCCGGGCGCGAAAGAGTCAACGATGGCGGCGGCCTGACTGAGCACGGATTCCTCGTTGCTGGGGGCGGTCGAGGAGGCTTCCGCCGGCTCAGGCGCACCGGGTGCCGGGGCGGCCGGTGCTGCGGGGTCGATTCCGTAGCCTCCGTAGTCGGCGCCGTAGTGTGCACCAGCATTTGTAGCAGCACCCGCGGCGGGATCATAGCCGTAGCCGCCCGCCCCATGGCCAGCAGCTCCGTTATCGTAACCGTAGCCACCGTACGCGCTGTCGTAGCCGTACCCTGCATCGTATCCGTAGCCTGCGTCCTGACCGTAGGCGGCGTGCGCCTCCGGCTGATGCACCGCCTGCGCGGGAGCCTGATTCGGGGTCTGTGCGGGAATGCCGTAGCCGGCGGCGGGTCGGGCGAGCGCCGCATCCACCGCTTGTTCGAGCGAGCCCAGAATCTCGTCGAGGGCAGCTTCGGGGCGGATGCGGTGCGCCTGCGTAGGCAGCGGCAGGTTGTCCGGGGCGATAACCGCCAAGAGCACTTCGGAGGCGGCGAGCGCGTCCACGGTGGAGGCGCTTATTTCGGCGGGCACGTGGGCACAGAGCAGTACGCGGGCGATGCCTGTATGTGCCATGCCCACGGCTTCACTGAAGTCCTGCACGGTGCGCGCCACGGAGACGCGGCCGCGCTGAGATTCGATGCGGGTCAGGAGCGAGCCGTCATCGCCGTAGAGGATGACGGGGATGTTCACTGGCCCTCCCCGTAGGTGCCGGGGATGAGGCTGATCTTGGAGTCGCTATTGCTTTCCTTGACGAGGGCGGCGAGGGCTTCTTCCTTGACCCACAGCTGCACGGTTGCCTTGCCGTTGGCGCCAAGCACGCCTTCGTCGACCGTTACAGCAACGATTTCAGCGTTGGTGACGATGGCGCGGGCGCCGTTTTCAGTGCGGTTATCGCTCTTGGTGTCGGGGTTGCGCGGGCCGGAGGTCCACACGTCCACGCGCTCGCCCGCCTTCAGCGAGGAGGCTGCCGCACGGTCAATGCTGACGGTGGCGAGACGGCGGCCCGGGGAGGTTTCGGTGCCTACGGATTCCTTGCTGATGAGGTTACCGGCGGGGATGCGCTGGGTGGCGATTTTGCCGTTCATCTGTGCGGCTTCGGCGCGGGTGAAGTACTTGTCTTTGGCGGAGTCGATGTTCGCTTCGACTCGGGTGAGTTTGTCTTCGGTAATCTTCTCGCCCAGGCGGATTTCGCTTTTGGCGGTGTAGTACTCGGTTTTGCTGTTGTTGGCTTGCACGTAGAGCTGCACGCCGGTAATGGAGACGAGCACGAGAAGTACACCGAGGATGAATCGCCAGTCTTTGATGGTGGGCCTTTTGAGGCGTTTGGCGTGGGGCTCGGTGAGGGTGGAACGCTTCGTCGCGTTCTGTCGTATGCGCATGATGTGGTTGTGCCTTTCGGTGCGGAAGCCGGCGGTGATTCCGGTGTTGTTCAACTGACCGATGAGCGAGTGGTGTGTTTTCGATAGTGCTTTGGTTGAGTCTGACACTAACCCTAACAGCATATTTCATTTAGTACTCTCTCTCAACAAGAGTCGTGTTTATGAAATATTTTTGAGTCTTGCCCCTTTTGAAGGGGTGATTAGATAACTTTTCGGCTCATATAAGACTTTTTGCAAGCAAATTCCACGGTGATGACATATACTGAAAGTACTCAATAGATGTTCACTACGAACTCTATTTCAAAGGCTGCTAACGGTAGCTAGGGGCCCAGGATTTCACTCACGGAAAGGAACAAATCGATGACTGCACCTCGTTTCCTCACTCTGAGCGACGTTGCCGAGGAGTTGCAGGTTTCACTTTCGCAGGTGCGTGCTCTGGTGCGTAGCGGCGAACTTCCCGCCATTCAGATTGGTGGACGTAACCAGTGGCGTATTGAGCGTTCTCGTTTTGAAGAGTACATTACCGAGCGCCACGAGCAGACTCTGGAGGCGATTGCTTCCGGCAAGCTCACCGCAAAGGCTAAGGTTGATTAGTATTTCAACATGCACCTCGCGGGCGTAATGCCCGAGTGCTTTAAAAGGTCCGCTTCTCTCGTTGAGATTTCAATGAGAGGGGCGGACCTTTTTGTGTTTATCGCTGCTTTTATAAGGGGTGTTTATAGTTGTCGAGGCGTTTTTACTGGTGTTCCAACGAACAGTGTTGCCCACTCTTACCCCTGTGCTCTAGCGTGAAATGCGGGCGATTACTGCGCTAATACGAGCCAGCGGGATGGTGCGCACGCCAGCACCGCGAGGTGCGCGGGAGTAGCCGAAGGCACCCTGACCGTAACCAGCCTGCCCATAACCGCTCTGCCCATAGGTTCCCTGTGCACCGTAGGCTGCACGCGCGTACTGGTCGCGCTCGTAGACGCGCGGGTACTGGCCGCCGTTGAGCAGGCGCAGTTCAAGGAAGTCGGCGCCGACTCGCTCGATCACGCCGTCGTAGCTGACGGTGCCACCTTCGAGGGAGAGGCGGACGGGTTCACGCGCCATGGCGAGGGAGCGCAGGGCGAGCTGGATTTTCATGCGGTAGCGTTCGGGGCGAATATCAGCGCGCCCGGGAGCGATGCCGCCCTCCCACCAGAGCATTCCGCGCAGGGGGATGATGATATTCTCGCCGCGCGCTTCGATGCTGACCCATTCTTCGCCGACCATTTCGAGCTTGCCTTCGTAGGTTTGCATGTCGGTGGCGCAGATGCGGATGGGGCCGCCAACCTGTGCGAGGAGGCGGTCGTCGAGGGTGATGGTGGAGTACTGGACGCGGGCGACTTGGCGGGCGTCCTGTTCCATATCCCAGGCGCGTTCGGAGGCGAGGCGCGCCTCAATGTCTCGTAGGAACTTTTCCATGCTCATGCTATGACCCTACCCGAGGATGGGTGCGGATACGAACCGGGGCCTTTTTCTGGTCAGACGGTGACTCTCAAGCCTGATTTTTGAAGCAAATTCCACCAAATTACATGTTTTTCATATATTTTGATGCGTTTTGCTTCATTTTTGGCGCGACCTCCTGTATAAATGAAGCAACACCAAAAGCTATCAAACACACTGTTTGGAGGTCATCGTGGACCATCTTCCCACTCCGGGCTCAGCCCCCGAAGCCTTCGCTTCACGCCGAGCCACCGCGCCTCGTACTGTCGGTGCAGGGGTAGCCAGCACCGGGGTAGCCGCCGTAACCAGCTCTGCAACCGAGTCCGGCGCTAGGGCAAACTACCAGGACGCGCTGCTCTTCATTGCCCCTCCTCTGCTTTCCGCGGCGGTCTTGGGCGCGTTGAGCGTGAACCTGCACCGCATCCCTTCGGCGCACCCGCTGACAGATGCCTCGTTGCTCTGCGCTGGCGCGGCGGCAATCCTCATTACCGTCTGGTGGTTCATCAGTTTTATCTACGCACTCTTCTACGCTTGGTCTTTGCGCGTTTCGAGCAATAATGCTGACCGTGCGGTGCTGAAGGTTCCGGCGTTTTTCCGTCCGCGTTTTATGCGCCGCATCGTTCTGACGCTCGGCGGCACGGCTCTTGGAGTGGGTGCGGTTTTGGCTCCCGCGCAGGCTACGGTGGTTACACCCAGTAGTGCCGGGGTAAACGGCACGGAGGGCATGCCGCAGACGACTATTTCGGCGGTCATGACCACAGATTCAATGGGCGCTGTACCTTCAACGAGCACCGTAGCTTCAACGAGCACCGTAGCTTCAACGAGCACCGCGGCGGCAGATACCAGTCCAGCCACCGTCTCAGATGCGGATCCCGCCAGTACCACCACGGACAGCACCACCCCGGAAGAACCCTCCGCTCCCCCGACGCTCTCTGCTGAGATTCCCGATATTCCGTTGGCTCCTCAACCCACGGAGGCGGCAGGCTCTCTGCAGGATCGCAGCCCGTTCTTCTCCCCTCCCCGCGCTGAGGCGGGCACCTACTCTTACACGGTCCAGGCGGGCGATACGCTCTGGTCCATTGCCGCCGAGCAGCTGGGTGAAGGCACCGATGCCTCCACCATTTACAACTACACTCTCGATATTTACGAGGCGAATAAGGACGCTCTGGGCCAGAACGCCGAGCTGCTTTACGAGGGGCAGGTTCTGCAGATTCCCGATCAGCCCATTCATTAGCCCCCCCCCTCACTACCTCAATTCGCCATCTCAATTCCGCCATCTCAATTCCGCGGCCTCGGTTCTTCTACCTCGCCCGATAGCTTTTCATTCACTCAATTTCATTCGCTCAGTCTCATTCGCTCAACCCACCTCACACATCTTTCTGCACCGAAAGGAGCCGTCATGAGCTTCGCCAACCTTCTCCCCCGCGCCCCATGGACGCCGCAGCATCCTCCGGCTACCCAACATTCTCAGCCTGCGCAGCCCGCCTCCCGTAACGATCAGCCCGTCAGCCCGTATTCAAAGCGTCAGGCGGCAGGCACCTCCCAGGCTCAGCCTGTGACTGCCGAGCAGGTCGCTCCGCTACCGGAGCAAGGGCAGGGCACGATGGCTCTGGTGCAGAGGAGGAACAGCCCGTCGGTCTATTCGCTGTTGCCACTGCCGCGTTATGAGCAGCATACGGCGCAGCGCCCGCCGGTGGCGAAAAGGGGCCGCCCGTTGCGTCCTGCGGATGCGCTGGCTCGCCAGCTGGAGGGTCGTTGCGCGGGTGTGGCAATTGCTTACCTGGAGATCATGTCGGCTCGTCGTTCGCGTCAGCAGCTGGCGCAGTGGGTGTCAGCGGATTGCTTCCACCGCCTGCTACCGTTCTTCCCGAAGAACCCGCGTCAGGTGCGCAAGGAGATGCTGCTGACTCTTCCGCCGGTTCTGCTGCGGGTGCGAGCGCAGAGGGTGCACGAGGAGCTCTACGAGGTGGTGGCGCTGCTGCGTTGTGCGGATAAGGTTCGCGTGGTGACCATGCAGATGCGCCTGATTTACGGCACCTGGCTGATTACTTCCATCGAGCAGCCGCAGAGCCGCGTGGACGAAGACTAAGGTTTCCGGCACAAAACAGACGCAGACACTCAGAGAGGGTGCGAATCCGGTATTGGATTCGTACCCTCTCTGCGCGTCTATAGCGTTTCAGTTTTTAGGCTGAGACTACTTTTCCTTCGAACGCTCCACATGAACCTGCTCGTGGCCGTCCTCATCCGGGGCGGAGTACTGCAGGAACTTCGGGCGCGAAGGCTCAGCCAGGCGCACGGCAGAAGCCTGAGTGCGCTGCTTGGACAGGTCCAGGTTGAACAGGTAGGTCACGGTCTCTTCACGAATCGCGCCGAGCATCGCCTGGTACATGTCGTAGCCTTCACGCTGGTACTCAACCAGCGGGTCACGCTGAGCCATCGCACGCAGACCGATACCTTCCTTGAGGTATTCCATCTCGTACAGGTGCTCGGGCCAGCGCTCGCCAATGACGGACAGCATGACGCGGCGTTCAATTTCGCGCATGCTCTCTTCGCCGACGCTCTTTTCACGCTCATCGTAGATGAGGTGTGCGTCCGCCAAAACTTCCTTCACGATCTGGTCGCGAGTAATCTTGGTGCGGTCGCCGGCGTCTTCTGCCAGGTCGTCCACGGTGATGGAGATGGGGTACACCTGCTTGAGTGCGTCCCAGAGCTCGTCGAAGTCCCAGTCCTCGGCGTGGCCCTCGGAGACGCGGGCGTCAATGATGGTGGTCAGCACCTCGTCCACGAAGCCGGAAATCTGTTCCTTCAGGTCGTCACCGTGCAGGATGCGGCCGCGGTCCTTGTAGATCGCTTCGCGCTGGCGGTTGAGCACATCGTCATACTTGAGCACGTTCTTACGCTGCTCAGCGTTACGACCCTCAACGTTTGCCTGTGCGGTAGCAATAGCGCGGCTAACGATCTTGGAGTCCAGTGCGGAGTCCTCGGGGGCTGCCGCCATGAGGCGGGTTGCCATGCCGGTGTTGAATAGGCGCATCAGTTCGTCGGTCAGAGACAGGTAGAAGCGGGACTCACCCGGGTCGCCCTGACGGCCGGAACGACCGCGCAGCTGGTTGTCGATGCGGCGGGACTCGTGACGCTCAGTGCCGAGCACGTACAGGCCACCGAGCTTGGTGACTTCCTCGTGCTCTTCCTTAGCGGCGTCTTCGCAGGCCTTCAGGACCTCGGGCCAGCGTGCCTCGTACTCTTCGGAGTTGGTGTTCGGGTCCAGGCCGAGCTCGCGCATCTTCTCGACGGCCTCAAATTCGGGGTTACCGCCGAGCATAATGTCGGTACCGCGACCAGCCATGTTGGTTGCCACGGTGACGGCGCCCTTACGGCCCGCCTGGGCGACAATAGCTGCCTCACGCTCGTTGTTCTTTGCGTTCAGCACCTCGTGGCGCACGCCTGCCTTCGCCAGCTGGCGGGAAAGGTACTCGGAGTTCTCCACGCTTGCGGTACCGACCAGAATCGGCTGGCCCTTTTCGTGGCGTTCCTTAATGTCCTTGACGACCGCCTTGAACTTGGCGATTTCGTCGCGGTACACCTTATCGGGGTTGTCGATGCGCTGCACACCCTTGTTGGTGGGGATGGGCACCACGCCGAGCTCGTAGGTGTTCATGAACTCTGCCGCTTCGGTTTCCGCGGTACCGGTCATGCCAGCCAGCTTGTCGTACATGCGGAAGTAGTTCTGCAGGGTCACGGTCGCCATGGTCTGGTTCTCAGGCTTGATTTCGACGCCTTCCTTCGCCTCAATCGCCTGGTGGATGCCGTCGTTGTAGCGGCGGCCCGGCAGGATACGACCGGTGTGCTCGTCAACAATCAGGACTTCGCCGTCAATGACCACGTAGTCCTTGTTGTTAGTGAACAGCTCCTTTGCCTTAATGGAGTTGTTCAGGAAGCCAATGAGCGGGGTGTTCTTGGATTCGTAGAGGTTCTTCACACCCAGGTGGTCTTCCACCTTGTCAATGCCGGATTCGAGGATGCCGACGGTGCGCTTCTTCTCGTCCACCTCGTAGTCTTCATCGCGCTTGAGCATCGTTGCGGCGATGCGCGCGAACTCTGCGTACCAGCGGTTTGCCTCGCCAGCGGCGGGTCCGGAAATGATTAGAGGGGTACGCGCCTCATCGATCAGGATGGAGTCCACCTCATCGATAATGGCGAAGTTGTGGCCGCGCTGAACCTGCTCCTCCACGGTCCATGCCATGTTGTCACGCAGGTAGTCGAAGCCGAACTCGTTGTTCGTACCGTAGGTGATGTCTGCGGCGTACTGCTTACGACGCTCGTCCGGCTCCATGGAGGAGAGAATCACGCCGCACTCCATACCGAGGAAGCGGAACACGCGACCCATGAGGTTTGCCTGGTACTCAGCCAGGTAGTCGTTCACAGTCACAATGTGAACGCCCTTGCCGCTCAGCGCGTTCAGGTATGCGGGCAGGGTCGCGACGAGGGTCTTACCCTCACCGGTCTTCATTTCGGCAATGTTGCCCAGGTGCAGCGCAGCGCCACCCATCACCTGCACGTCGTAGTGGCGCTTGCCCAGGGTACGCTTGGACGCTTCGCGGACTACCGCGAAGGCCTCCGGCAGCAGAATATCGAGGGATTCGCCGTCCTTGACGCGCTCGCGGAACTTGTCGGTCTCTGCTCGCAGTTCCTCATCGGTCATAGATGCGAAGCTGTCCTCGAGCGAGTTCACCGCCTTAGTGTACGCTTCGAGCTGTCGCAGAACCCTCTTATCGCCGGTTCGGAGGATTTTCTCCAAGAAAGATGCCACTGAGCTTCTACTCCTTGCTTGTTTCGGTACCCTCACCAAGGGCGCGCGAAAGTGCGCGCGGTGAGGCCTTCCTACATATTGTATGGCAGAGCCGCCTAATTCGCCCGTCCGAGCTCTTTTTTACGCTGTGCGCCCACGAGGTGACATTTGGTGACGCTCGAATCTTTCACCTTCCGCTTGAAGCCGAGCCGCGCCATCCGGCTGAAGGAACGAGCATGTAGGTTGCAGGAACGGGCACGTAGAAGGCGTGGTAGAAGGCACAGAAAACCCGGGTACCTCAACAGTACGCAGAGTACTGTCGGAGGCACCCGGGCCTTGAGCCTGCTCACTGAGCATGCCGCCTGAGAGAGTCATGCGCCTCAGCAATCAGCAGGTACGTTAGTTTTACTCGTTGTCCAGAGTAATGATGCCGTAGCTCCAGCCCTTACGACGGTATGCCGCAGCCGGTGCGCCGGTCTCGCTGTCAATGTACAGGTAGAAGTCGTGGCCGACCAGTTCCATACGGTCAACAGCTTCTGCGGGAGTCAGACGCTCGCCCTTGAAGCTCTTGTGGCGAATCTCGATGGGAGATGCTGCTTCATCGGCGAGGGTGACCTCGCTGTTATCGAATGCTGCTTCTTCCACCGGAACATCCGGCAACAGAATCTCGGTAATTGCTTCGGTGACCACGGGAATCGAGCCGGTAGCGTCCGCAACAGAGACGGGGTGCTTGCCACCGCGCTTGTACAGCTTGCGGCGGTCACGTGCACGGCGCAGACGCTCCAGGAGCTTGCCGTAGGTTTCATCGAAGACCGCGAACTTGTCGTGACCCTGGGCTTCGGAACGGAGGACAGGGCCGGTACCAACAACGGTAATCTCAACGCGGATGGACTCGCCACCCAGATGACCGTCCTTGCTGAACTTGACGTCAATGTCCTTCACGTTATCGCCGAGCTGAGCGAACTTCTGAACCTTGTCGCTCACGTACTCTTCCAGGCGTTCGGTGACCTTGATATTGCGGCCGTAGATGTTGACTTCCACGATCATTCCCTCCAGGTTGGGGGCTTATACCGCGTCCGGCTGGACCCGGTACGGGGGTTCGACTCCAATGCCGTTCCCTTGTATATATTCTAGTACGGAACATGGTTTATATCACTAGATATGACAAATATTTAGCTCAAATAATAGCTATTCGTTCGTCTGCGAACTTTATTCGCCAAAAATCGTGTATCTCTTGCAACTAACTACAAGAAACGCTATGTCTGAGCTTTTTTCGGTACCGCCGCCACGGCGCACACGCCCAGCACCCGCGAACCTGACTCCTGCAGCACGCGCACCATCTCAGAGGCGGTCGCGCCGGTGGTCACCACATCATCGCAAATAATGCTCACCCGACCCGCGCACAGGGCAGGTTCCATGACGCGCAAGGCACCGTGCATCCGCTCGGCGCGGCCCACAGCTCCCAGGCTCTTCTGCTCGTTCTTTGCCTCAGCAGCACCGAGGAGAGAAGACACCATACGAGAAGATGAGGAGGCGCCGCTCCCCCGTTGCGTGCGAGGCGCATAACCAATGACATCCACGGCACGCACCCGCACCGATGCGGGTAGCCGCTGATTGAGCTGACGCGCCGCCTCCTGCACCAGAAGATTCGCCGGCGCATAGCCGCGGCGGCGCACACTCTGCGCCGAGGACGGCGCCGGAACCAGCAGAACCTCAACCGAATCAGAAAATCCAGTCCCTGTCTGAATAGTCCTTGCCTGAACAGTCCCTGCCTGAAGCTCAGCCCGATGCGCCCGAAGAAGCTCATACACGCTACGCGCCAACCCCTCACCCAGTAGGGGCAGCAAGTCAGTGCGTCCCGCGTTCTTCAACGCCAACAGGGCACGCGGCATAATCCCCTCATAACGGGATGCCGCACGCACCTCAGGAACATGACCAGCAACGCTGTCGCCAGAAGATAGGGGCTGCAGAACGTGTACTCGCTCCACACGCGCCAACGCCGATTGCAGCTGCGGCAGGCACGCCTCACACAGCGGCGTACCGGAACCATAGGCAACCGGCACCGCACAGCACGGGCAGGTACGCGGCATCAGAACCTCGCCCAAAGACCCGCCAGCGCTCCTGAGAGCGCCAGCAAGCCGGGTGAGGGACCCGTTCACGGGCTTGTTCAAACCACGCTGTCCTGAACTCACCGAAAGCAACCTTTCCGCGCGCTATACCCGGTGCCCCCAGGCTAACCGGCGTAACTAATTTCGTGCAGAGTCGTATCCAGACGGATCCAGCCGCGCTCCTCCATCAGGTAGCACGAACCGTCAGAACGGTGAGCAATAATATTCGACGTATTATCCGCCGTCGAAATGGTCATCACACCATCCAGACGGTCCAGCTTCGTCTCTTCACCGCTGAGGGAAATCACCTCAGACTCACCATTCTTCACGTTCACCACCACGACGCTCTGGTCGCCAGCCCAACGGGCATTACGCGGAGTCACGGAAGAGCTCAGGCGCACCATCTCCGTCAGACGCAGAGGCTTGCCGGCATCATCACGCACAATACCGGAAATAATCACAGCCGACGCACCCTCAGTAGAGGCCACAATCGCTATGCGGGCACCATCGTGAGAAACGTTCACGCTCGTAAAGCTCAAATTACGTTGCCAGGACAGGCCAATATCCACGCCGCGCTCACGCTCATTCGCGTCCTCGGAATCCGGCTTGAAGGCACGAACAATGCCCCCACCATCAGCAGCCCACACCCAGCCGTACGCATCAAAGCTGGGGGCAGTCAGCGCGGTACTCTGCCACACGCGGCGGGCAGTACCCTGATACACCGTGTACAGGCTCGCAGCATCATTCGCCAAGCAGGCGTAGACATCAGCCGAATAGCCCATCGCCGGGGAGCTCAACTGGCTCACGCCACGCAGAAGCAACTGCTCACCCGCATTGCTCATATAGTCATCGCGCGCCACCATCTGGCCGTTCGAATTAATAGCAACCGTGCGGGCGGGAACACCCGGGTTCAGCTTCACCGCAGAAAAACCGCTCGGTGCATTCTCAGGAATCAAAGTGCCGTTGTAGAACACCTCGGTCTTGCCCAGGCCGGAGAAGTTCTCCAGACCGTGCATAATCTGCTCACGCACACGCGCCAAACGGTTATCGTCCAGGCGCTCACCCGACAGGCGAACCAGCACATCCTGGTTATCGCTCATGCTCGCGGTCTCAAGGCTCATCGACTCGTTCAACGCCGAGAACGCGACGTCCTTCAGGTAGGACGCCGGACCAATCATGAGGGTACGCACCAACATCTCAAAATAGCGGTCTGTATGCGGGAACCAACGAATATCAGGCACAGCATAACGGAACGCACGATCATAGAAATACAGGCGGCACGGGCTAAACACACGCTCAAACTCAGTGCCGTCCAGCCACAACCCATCCGGGCACGAGTTAATGCGCCACTGGTTATCCTCCATGACCATCGTGAAATCATGAGTCTCAGTCTGAGCCTCCGGGAAGGTGCTCGTAATACCCTGACTATTCACAGTCGCCGTCTGCTGGAAACGCACATGATACATGCCCTCAGCATGGCCGCTATCGTCACTACGCGCCTGCACCGTATTACGGTACACACGAGTCGTACCCATAGGATTCCAACGGCCCGCAAAGGAAGAGCTCAAATACTGGCGCGCCACCGCATAGTTCTCGATGCTATCCACACCGGCACGCACAAAACCCTCAATAATTGCCTCGGGGGTAGCACCGGCCAGCGGACCCGGCGCACGCGCCGGAGAAGTATTAACGCTCTTCACATCCAGACCGCTACTGTGCTGAGTCACTCGGTCGTTCGTGGGAAGACCCGCGCAAGAGCTCACGAGCGTCGCCAAAGACACCGCACCCCAAGACAGCGCGGCGCGTCGAGAAACAATAGCCCTATGAGACATGGAGGTCTCTTAACCTTCCTCTACGAACAAAGACAAACAATCACCAGCTAAGGCTACAGGCCGTCGCAGCGCGGTGAAAAGATAACCACAGCGAAATAACAACGCTGTGAAAATACACTTGCATTGATTGTACTGGGTTAACAGTGCAAATACGCAAGGATATGCGTAAGGATAAGCGCAAATACAATCGCACCGACCCCAATCCCCCGCTCTACGGCAGAAATCGGAGCCTCTCTCCTACCGACCGTTAGAGGTTATCCCCAATGTTCGTGCGGGGAGCGATATTGGGCAATGTATCCTTCGCGGTTGCCGAATGATGCGAAGTTACCTCAGGCTCACCCGTCACAAGAACCGGCGACTTGCCCAAAGGCGCACCGTGTACCAGCGGCAGGTTCATCGTGAAGCAGGCACCGCGGCCCTTCTCGCCCCACGCCTCAATCGTGCCGCCGTGCAGACGCACATCCTCAGCAGCAATCGACAGACCCAGACCAGTACCGCCCAGGGTGCGCTTACGCGAAGTATCAGCACGCCAGAAACGGTTGAACACCTGAACGGCCTCATCCTCAGACAGACCGATACCGTGGTCACGCACCGCAACGCCCAGGTTCGTGGCGTTCGCACCCACGTACACGTCAATCGGTCGGGACTCGCCGTGCTCAATCGCGTTGTACAGCAGGTTACGCAGCACACGCTCAATACGCACACGGTCCATATCCACCATGATGCTCTCATGGCTCGTATGCACGTTCAGCTTCGTGTTCGTACGCTCCAGGTGCGGCAGAGCCTCCTGCAGAATATTCGACAGCACACGCATGAAGTCTTCAGTATCGATGGTCAGCATTGCGCTACCGGCATCGAAACGAGAAATTTCCAGCAGGTCAGCAAGCATCGACTGGAAACGATCCACCTGATCGTGCAGAAGCTCCACAGTGCGACCCAGCGGCCGGTCCATATCCCCACGCGAATCGTACAGAAGCTCAGTACCCAAACGCACCGTCGCCAGCGGAGTACGCAACTCATGCGACACGTCAGACACAAAGCGCTGCTGCAAAGTCGACAGGCGCTCCAGCTGAACAATCTTCTCCTGCAACGAATCAGCCATCAGGTTGAACGAATAACCCAGACGCGCCGCCTGATGCTCACCATTCACCGACACACGCTGATCCAGGTCACCGGCAGCCAGCTTCTCCGCCGTAATAGCGGTCTGCGTAATCGGGCGGACCACAAAACGAGTCACAATCCACACCACAGAAAGCACCACAGTAAGCAGCGCACAGAAACCACCAAAAAGAACAAAGTTAATATGCGCAATCGTGGCGGAAGAATCCGTCATATCGTACACAAGGAACAAACCGTAATTAGGGTTCTGTGCAATAGAAATATGTGTACCAACAATAAGCACCGGATAGGTACGCTCACGATTATTTTCGATAGTCGTCACCGTAGACGTCTGCCAGAAAATACCGTCTTTATCGCGAACAGTTGTTTTGAAATCATTCGGAATACTCGAAGAATTCAAAGAATTATTACTACTCTGCTCGGGAATAAAGCCCTGCTTACCTTGACCTTCCAAAGGCACAAGAATCCAATTGCGCTTACCCGAACTACCCGCATCCAAGACGGTCAGGGTACGGCTCACATTACGGCGAATCTCGCTGTCACTACGAGCCTCAGAGGAGTCCAGCACACTCTGAACGTTACGGAAACCACTCTCCGATTCCGCCAGCGCCTGAGACTTCTGATTCTCAAAAAGACTCGACGCAATCTGGCTCGACAAGGACCAACCCACCATCAAGAAGCTCAGGAACATCATGATGCCCGCAGTAGCCAAAGCACGGAACTGCAGAGATTCCTTCCACAGACGCTGAGCGCGCTGCATCAGGCTCCTACGCGGCTTCTGCGCCTTACGCGGCTTGGAAGTGCGGGTACGCGAAGAGGCGGAGGCTACCGCCTCCGCCGTCAAAGCGCCGTGCTCGTGGCTCGACTTCGCAACAGACAATCAGGTTATCCCTTCGCCTATGAATAGGTTCCGATTAGCTACCGGAAGATCCCACCAGCTCAGCCGGAATCTTGTAGCCAACACCACGGACCGTCTGAATGAAACGATCCGCACCCAGCTCATCAAACTTAGCGCGCAAACGCTGGACATGCACGTTTACCAGCGAATCACTCACATCAGTGTAACCCCAGACCATGTCCAGCAGTTCCTGACGGCTCAATGCCTGACCCGGGTGACGCACCAGCGCAGCCAGCAGGTCAAACTCCAGAGGAGTCATCGGAACCTCAGTGCTGTGGTACTTGACGGTACGACCATCCATATCCATGACAATATCGCCAATGGACACCACCAGCTGACGGCTCTCACGCGGACGCAAACGGGTACGGATACGCGCCAACAATTCAGCGTGCTTAAAAGGCTTAGCAATGTAATCATCAGCGCCAGCCTCAAGACCCTTAACAACATCTTCAGTGTCGCTTTTAGCGGTCAACATAATAATCGGCACATTGGAAGAGCGGCGAATTTGCTGGCACACCTCGATACCGTTCATGCCAGGAAGCATCAAATCCAAAAGCACCAAATCGGGAGTGGAGCGCATAAAAGTTTCAAAAGCGCGGCTACCATTTTCGCAGAAAACAGCGTTAAAGCCCTCTTGCGCGAGTACGAGGCCAATCATTTCCGCCAGAGCATCATCGTCATCAACCACCAAAATGGTGTGTGCGTCGCTTGCGCTCACAGTACCTCCCTAAAGAATTGTCGTAAATACATATTTAAAAATGCTGATTCTCTAATCATACCGCGCACTCAGCCAATGCACGGGCACACTCTGTCACCCGCGCCAGCGAAGCCGTGGCATCTAGCACACTCACCGTACCCGGGGTGGATGCAGAAGGTGCCGAACCCGTTTGCGGGCGCTCATCGGCCATCAAACCCACCGCACTCAACTTCGTCGGTTTAAGACCAACCTCACGCCACAGGCTGTACAGGCGGCGCGCCTGATCGGGAACCCACGCAGAAGTCACCACCGGCAGCCACAGCTGAGCATTCGCCTCCAGAAGCTGCGCTACAGGTTCCCAGGAACGAGGGTCGCTCAGCGGCGGAACCTGCAGCATGCCCGGCCCCTTGAGGCGAGCACGGTCAGGATGCAGCAGCAAAGCACAGGGAGCGGCGCCCTCAACCTGCATAGCTTTCAACAGCGCCACAGCGTCAAGGGCGGGACGGGGCTGGGTCAGAAGCTTCAGCTCCTGCACCGGTTTGAGCGCGGTGCCGTCAACATCCAGGATGAGCTGCAGATTGAGTTCAGCAAAACGCTCCGCCACTCGACGGTACACCTGCTGATAGTAGTGAGGTTGCAACGCCGACAGGGAACGGAAACCACTTACGGTAGGAATGGAGCCCTCCAGCAGACGCTGAAACTCCGATTCGTCCAGTTGCACGGCAATCAGCGCCCGGGGAGCCTGCAGAGCCTCACGTAGAGACTCCACCCAACGCTCCAGGCCTTCCAGGAACGATTCCAGCAGGTCACGGCTCGCCCCTGCATCACTGATAACGCGCTCGCCACCGGGTAGGTAGATGCCCGCGGCAAGAGTCAGCGGTCCGACCAGCTGAATCTTATACACCGGGGCCTGTCCTGAGCCGAAACGTTTCTTCTGCGCGCCCACGCGATCAGCTAGAAGGTTGATGTCCGAAAGCAGACGGTCCTGCGCCAGGGCAGACTCGCGCGCTCCCCTGCCGCCGCTATGCACCATGCGCCAGCCAAACGAGGCACCGTCAAATGCAAGCCCCTCGCACACTGCCAGGGTGCGTGCCAGCGGGGTACTCCTCCAGCCCAGCGCCGGCAGATGCGGTAGGAACGGCAGGTGCGGGGCGCCCAGTTCACCTTCCACGCGGGACATCGCCTCGCCCAAATCGTCGCCGGGAAAATCGCCCCGGCCGCTGGCACGCACTAGCGGACGCTCAGTAGCGAGCGCGGCGAGGTCCTGTTCGGTCAGTTCGTCCCCTTCGGGGGCGCGGTACTCACCGAGCAGTAGCAGGCGCTCCGGCACCGGCTCGGTGCGGGCATTCTGGCGGGAAGAAGATTGAGGGAGCATAAACGGGTGAGGTTAAGGCAGGTTAGGGAAAAGTACGGGCAGATCGAAGCTCTGCCGATGGAAGCTCAGCACGGTGGAAGCTCAGCACAGCTAAGAGCGGGGCTTTGGGAGAGGCAGAAGTTTTCAGGCTCTTAGCTTTCAGATTGTTCAGTCTCTTCGTCCTGGTCAGCGTGCTCGTTCGCGATACGCACGTGGTGGCGAATCACCTCAGAGATGATGAAGTTCAGGAACTTCTCCGCGAACTCCGGGTCCAGGCTGGATTCCTTCGCCATGGCACGCAGGCGAGCAATCTGCGCCTCTTCACGGCCGGGGTCGCCGGCGGGCAGGTTGTGCTCAGCCTTCAGGATGCCCACGCGCTTAGTTGCCTGAAAACGCTCCGCGAGGATGTGCACCAGCGCTGCATCGAAGTTGTCGATGGAGCGGCGCATGGCGAAGAGCTCCTCGTAGACCTCCGGTGCGACTTCATCGCCCATGGAGGTGGCGTGGGGATCAAATTCGCAGGACGTGTGTTCGGCAGTCATCGGTCTCTCCTCAGTTCGGTTGTGGTCTTCTGTGCGTTGCGTTCAAGCAGGCTATTGCGGCAATAGTCGCAACAGTTGGGGATAGCGAGGTGCGCGGTTATTCCGTGCAGCTATTCGGTGCGGCTAGTCGGCGCTGGTGGAGGCGCCAGCAGACAGGGTTTCCTGAATGTCTTCGCGGTCCAGCGAGTAGGCGCGGGCGATGGTGGACTGGCCCAGCACGCGGGTGCCCTGGTAGAGCACCATGGTCTGTCCCGGTGCCACGCCGGAGAGCGGATCCAGCAGGCGCACTACGGTTTCCAGACGCAGCGCGCCTTCTTCTTCAGCTTCGGGGTCGGGTGCCCAGGTCATGTATGCCTTGGCACGGACCGGGTCAGCGTGCGCGCGCACCTGCGCGGTCACCTCGAACTCTTCGCTGCGAGCGCCCAGCTGTGCGGGCTCTTCGAGGAAGCGTGCCGCCTGATCTACGGGTACGCCCGCCCAGGTGGCGCGGATACCGCGGATTTCGTGCACTGCAAGCAGCTCGCGGGAGCCGACGATGACTTCGTTTTCCTTGGGGCGCACTTCCAGCACGAAGCGGGGCTTGCCGTCGGGGGCGGGGCGGCCCAGTGCCAGGCCCTTGCGCTGGCCTACGGTGTATGCCTGCGCGCCGGGGTGCTCGCCGAGCACCTCGCCGTGCGTGTCCTTGATGAGGCCGGGGCGCATTGTGATGTGGTCGCCCAGCCAGGCGCGGGTGTCACCTTCGGGGATGAAGCAGATGTCGTAGGAGTCCGGCTTCTTCGCCACGGAGAAGCCGCGTTCTGCCGCCTCCGCGCGTACCTGTGCCTTGGAGGGGGTGTCCGCCAGGGGGAACCAGGCGTGCTTGAGCTGTTCGTGGGTGAGCACACCGAGCACGTAGGACTGGTCCTTGGCCCAGTCGGCGGCGCGGTGCAGTTCGCGGTTGCCGTCTTCGGTGGTGATGACGCGGGCGTAGTGGCCGGTCACCACGGCGTCGAAGCCGAGTGCGAGGGCGCGTTCGAGGAGCGCGGCGAACTTGATCTTTTCGTTGCAGCGCATGCAGGGGTTGGGGGTTCGTCCGGCTTCGTATTCGGAGATGAAGTCGTCGACGACGTCTTCCTTGAAGCGTTCGGAGAAGTCCCAGACGAAGAAGGGGATGCCCAGCTGGGAGCAGACGCGGCGGGCGTCCATGGAGTCTTCGAGGGTGCAACAGCCGCGGGATCCGGTACGCAGGGTGCCGGGCATGCGGGATAGAGCGAGGTGAACGCCGACTACTTCGTGTCCTGCTTCTACGGCGCGGGCTGCGGCGACTGCGGAGTCAACGCCGCCACTCATAGCTGCAAGAATTTTCACTGCCTATCCTTCTGTTGTGTTGAGCCTTCCAGAAAAGTACGCCCTGTTGGTGCGGGCGGACTTTCCGTTACTGTAGCTACCCATTGTACGCAGGGGCTCGTCGGGATACTGGGCAGTGCACCCTCAGCCAGCCCTCAGCGAACGCTGAGATGGCGGGCTGAGAGCAGTTCAGTATCTTCTCCTCTGGTTTTCTAGTGCCAGCGGGAGGCGTCCGGCAGCTGCGAGGACAGCCCCGCCTTTGCTGCTTGTTCGTAGGCGGCGGGTAGTGCCGCGATGAGGCGCGCAATATCGGCTCCGGTGGTGGAGTGGCCGAGGGTGAAGCGCTGGGCGCTGCGGGCGGTGTCTTCGTCCATTCCCATTGCCATGAGCACGTGGGAGGGGCGGGTCACCCCGGCGTTGCAGGCGGAGCCAGTGGAGCTACTGATGCCTTGCATGTCCAGCAGGAAGAGCAGGGTGTCGCCTTCTGCGTTTTCGAAGGTGAAGTGGGCGTTGCCGGGCAGTCGCTTCTGGCCGGGGTATTCTTCGGTGAGCGGGTTTTCGCCGCTCAGGTGCGCCTGCGGGATGAGCGCGCTAATTGCCGCAACGAGTTCGTTGCGTAGCGCGGCGATGCGGGCGGATTCTTCTTCGAGGTGCTGTACCGAGTGCACGGCGGCCTCTGCGAAACCTGCGATGGCGGGTGCGTCGATGGTGCCGGAGCGTACGGAGCGTTCCTGGCCGCCTCCGTGTAGGACGGGGGTCATCTGCACGGCGCGGGTTGCAACCAGCGCGCCGATGCCCATG
Source organism: Rothia mucilaginosa (assembly GCF_001548235.1). Classification (NCBI taxonomy): domain Bacteria; kingdom Bacillati; phylum Actinomycetota; class Actinomycetes; order Micrococcales; family Micrococcaceae; genus Rothia; species Rothia mucilaginosa. Next base: position 1,722,965 of record NZ_AP014938.1, on the reverse strand, counting down.
GGTCCACCGATTTTGTGGCCGGAGATTGCGAGGGTCGCTACCCCGCTGGCGTGGAAGTCAATGGGGACCGCACCAAATGCCTGCACCGCATCCGAGTGCACGGGAATACCGTATTCTGTGGCGATAGCGGCAATCTCGGGAATCGGCTGCACGGTACCGACCTCGTTGTTCGCCCACATGACGGTGACGAGCGCGACGTCTTCGGGGTTCTTTTCGATGAGTTCGCGGACGGTCTGCGGGCTGACGCTGCCGTGCTCGTCTACGGGGATCCATTCGAGCTGCGCGCCTTCTGCCTTTTCGAGCCATTCGCAGGTTTCTTCCACGGCGTGGTGCTCGATGGAGGAGACGAGAATTCGGGTGCGCTGCGGGTCTTCTTCGCGGCGCTTCCAGTAGATGCCTTTGACGGCGAGGTTGTCCGATTCGGTGCCGCCGGAGGTGAAGATAACCTCGGCGGGGTCGGCTCCGATGGCGCGGGCGATGCGTTCGCGGGCGTATTCGACGGTGGCGCGGGCGTCGCGTCCTACGGCGTGCAGGGAGGAGGGGTTGCCGCCGTTGCGCATCTGTTCGACCATGGCGTCGATGGCGGCGGGCAGTACGTCGGTGGTGGCGGCGTGGTCGAGGTAGACGCGGCCGTTCTGACGGTTGGTTTCTGCGCTCATGGTTCCTCCTGCTGGGTTGTTGGGCGGTTTTCCGCCTCACTTATTTTATCGCGCTCTATCCGCGCTCTTCTAGGCGTGTTCACCTGCGGCTGGGTCGGCGAGCGCTACTCCCCCGGGACGCTCGGGAGCTGTTCAGGGGCTGTTCGGGGGTTGCTTGTAGGCTGCGCGGTACACTTAGGAGCGTGTTCAAGATTCTTTTCTATACCCCTGAGATTCCCGGCAATACCGGCAACGCTATCCGTTTGGCGGCGATTACTGGCGCTGAGCTGCACCTGGTGAAGCCGCTGGGTTTTAACTTTGATGATGCGCATCTGCGCCGCGCGGGTCTGGACTATCACGACCTGGCGGTGGTGACGGTGCATGAGACCCTTGAGGATGCGTGGGAGGCTCTGGCTCCGGAGCGTGTTTTTGCGTTTACGACGACTGCATCGACCTCATACGCGGATATTGAGTACCGTCCCGGTGACGTGTTCATGTTTGGCCCGGAGTCGGTGGGTCTGCCCGCTGAGGTTCAGCAGGACCCGCACGTAACTGAGCGTGTGAAGATTCCGATGAAGCCGGGCCGTCGTTCGCTGAACCTTGCCAACTCTGCATCCATTACGGTGTTTGAGGCGTGGCGTCAGAACGGTTTTGAGGGAGGCGCCATCTAGCATGGCTACAGCACACCATAATCTGTCAGGGTCTCTGGTTCAGCAGATTCTGGAGACAACCCCTCCCCTGGCTGAGCAGATTCGCCTGGATCCGCAAAATAGGGAGTTCACGGAGCAGGGCTGGGAGCCGGTCTATTCGGCCTCGCCCAAGGCGCGCATCGTGGTGATTGGTCAGGCGCCTGGGCGTGCCGCTCAGGAGAGCCGCATCCCGTGGAATGACCCGAGCGGTGAGAATCTGCGGAAGTGGATGGGCGTCACCGACGAGCAGTTCTACAACCCCGAGCTGATTTCGCTGCTACCGATGGACTTTTACTACCCCGGCAAGGGTGCGCACGGCGATAACCCGCCGCGTAAGGATTTCGCGCCCAGGTGGCATCCGCAGCTGCTTGAGCTCATGCCGAATGTTCAGCTGATTCTGCTGGTGGGCGCATACTCGCAGAAGCACTATCTGGATGGTGTGCATGCCCCGAAGGCGCAGAAGAATCTGACGGAGACGGTTCGTGCGTGGGAGTCTTATCTTCCGAAGTTCCTGCCGCTGGTGCATCCTTCACCGCTGAATTTTAGGTGGCGGGCAAAGAACCCGTGGTTCGAGCAGGAGGTCATCCCGGCTTTGCAGAAGCGTGTGGGAGAGGTTCTCAAGGACGCTTAGCCCGCCCGTTCTGCAGTATCGCTATAGTTTTACCTCGCTAATGCAAGATGCTCCCACCCCGCGTATGGGGTGGGAGCATCTTTATTGTGCGCGTTGTTTAGACTGACCGAGCAGTCTCGTCTGAGCGGATGCTTCTCAGCTGCGCCGCACTGCTACTTCAGGATTAAGGGGTTACTTCTGGCTGTCGGCGTTGCCCAGGGTCACGGTGATGTCCAGGGTAGAGGATCCGCGCTTGACCTTCAGCTTCAGGTCGGAACCTGCCGCTGCGGCACGTACGGTACCGTTGAGCTCTTCGCTCTTGTTCACGGCGTGGCCGTCGGCTTCAATCACTACGTCGCCGACGCGCAGGCCAGCCTTGGCGGCGGGGCTGTTGGATTCTACCGAGGTAATTTCAACGCCACCGGGGATAAGTTTGGACGAGCCCGAACCGGTGTCCGCAGGGCTGTTCTTCACGCTCGCACCCAGGTAGCCGTGGGTTGCCTTGCCCATGGCAATGATCTCGGAGGAGATGCGCTTGGCGTAGTTGGAGGTAATGGAGAACGCCATACCGTCGGCGGTGCCGCCGTCCTGGCTTGCCTGACCCTGCGCGTTAATGCCGACCAATTCGCCCTTGAGGTTCACCAGCGGGCCGCCGGAGTTACCGTGGTTGATGGGCACATCAACCTGAATCATGGGGATGTAGTTCTGGCCCTTCGCGTCAGCAGGCTGCACGCGGTTGACGTTCGAGACTACGCCGGCGGTCACCGATTCGCTACGACGATACGGTGCACCGAGGGCAACCACAGCCTCGCCGGAGACCAGCTTGGAGGAGTCGCCCCAGGTGATGGGCTGCAGGTCCAGGCCGGAGGGGCTGATCTTCAGAACCGCCAGGTCAGCGGCAGAGTCCAGGCCCACTACGGATGCGGTGCGCACGGTGCCGTCGCTCAGGCGCACCTCAATGGTGGATGCAGCGTTCGAAGATGCAAGGGTGACCACGTGGTTGTTGGTGAGGATGTGGCCATCCTTATCGAGGATAACGCCACTACCGCCGCCGGTGCTGGAGCCGTTTGACGCCATGATGGTCACGGTGGAGGGCAGGACCTTCTTCGCGGTTTCTGCTACGCCTGCCACAGTGGAGGAGTTACTGATGTTGGAGCTGACGGAGCCACGCGAGGAAGCGCTGGAGGAGCTGTTGTTCGATGCTGCGATGCCGCCTCCGACGCCCGCACCGACGCCACCGCCGACGAGGGCTGCGAGCAGGGCTGCGGTGAGCACAACACCGGCGCCGTAGCGCTTGTTGTTATCGGTGGTCTGGGGTGCAGGCTGTGCCGAAGTAGCCTGGGCGGTAGCCGCCTGGGGGTAGGTGTATCCGGGCGAAGCGTATGCCTGCGGGTATGCGTTCTGACCCTGCTGGTAGTTTGCCTGTCCGTTCACGTTCTGCAGGGGACGGGTTGCATCCGTGACGCCGTCGTTGCCACCGTAAGACCATCCGTTGTTCTGAGTCATAAGTTCTCCTAGAGTCGCGCGTGTGCGTCGCCCTGGGCGCACGCTATCTTTCTACTGTAGAGGGTGTTTTATGGTGTTCTATATCTTTTTGCTGTTGGTTATCGGGGAGTTCCCTGGGAATTTCTCACATTTTTTCATTCAGTGCAGATTGGCTGGTGTGGGGCGCCCTGTCGTTCCGCGAAAGTTAGCTTTATTTCCTATGCTTTGTCCGCTATTTTTCGTCGCTCTCAGGCTTCTCTTTTACAGCTCTTTTACAGCGCTCAGTTTTTCTCCACGGTTTACTTTCTCCACGGTTTACACAGCCTGACGCGTCCGCATACACAGCTTCAGCACAGGGTCGCTCCGTAATGTTGAAGGCACATAGAAATGAGGACAAAGGCAAAGGAGAAACCCATGATGATCGGAACCCTGATTTTCTGTGCGATCTTGGCAAGCTCCATCGGCATCGGTGCAGGTATTGTGGCGTGTTGCTCGGGAATGGTGTACCGCCGTCATCGTGCGGAGAAAAATACCGAGTTGGCGCAGCCGCTGGCTACCCATGCATTGACCGCCGGTAGGTAAAGCATAAAGTTTGATAGTTTTCCGGGGCGGGAGATGAGAGCCCTGCGCCCGGAAGGGGCGAGAATCCCCAGTATGTCCCAAAGGGTCGGTGTGAGGACCGGCCCGGGTGTGATAGTGAGTGAGTGATGATCGATGCGGCGTGAGCCCCTGTATGAGGGCTTACGCCGCATCGTCTTTTAGCCGCATCGTCTTTTAACCGTGATGCGGGCGCGGGAGGCATGGGCCGAAAGAGCTGGCGGAAAGCACCGGGCACCCCGGCTACTTCCCTTTTAGTATGCGGTAAGGCGACGGCGTTGCGGGCACCCGGGATTTAGCTGGGTTATGGTGAAGCTATGAGGATTATTTCTGCTGCTTTCGCTCTTCTTGGCGTGCTACCGACCCTACCTGCAGCGGTGGCGTCTTCTTTGGACGGCGCAACCCGCCTGTACGCACTGCTTATATTTGTTCTGATCTGCGCGGCGGTAGCATTTTTTGCGTCGTTGAGCCCCTCACGCCGTCGTGCGCGTGAGATTAGGCGGCAGGTGCTGCAACAGCAGCAGAACCAGGCGATGAATCAGCAGGTTCCCCCTCAGCAGGTTCCTTCGCAGCAGGTACAGGGCGCGGTGAGCTACCCGATGCACTACCAGCCGAAGCAGGCTCAGCAGCCTCAGCAAGCTCAGCAGGCTCAGGCGCCTTCGCCTCAGCCTGCTCAGCCGGTGGCGGCGCCTTCCCCGTTGGAGCCAATGCAGGTAGGTGGCGAGCCTAGTTCTTCTACAGCCCAGAACCATTCAGCAGAGAACCAAGTGCAGCAGAGTACGTCCCAGAACACCTCGGTACAGGGTGAGGAGCGAGCGCAGCCTGAAGAGCCCCCGAAGCAGGAGGCTCCTCAGCAGGCGCCTGAGAGCAAGCCCTCCGATCGTTTCTCTTTGAGTACCAACCACAAGCTCATTTTCCCGCTCGAGAACGCCCAGCGCAGCCGCTACCCCATGGTGCTTTCTGTCAGTACATCTGAGGATGAAGTTTTTGCGCTGCCGTCGATTAGCGGTGTGCCGCAGCATCTGTTGGTGGGCACGCAAGAGAGTCATGTTCCGCTGAATCAGCGTCAGCGCTGGCAGCAGATCGAAATTCTAGAGAACTACCTCATGCGTGCCGTCATGAACCTGCAGACGCTGGAGCGTGCGCAGGTTTCCCCGCTGCACAGTTTCAAGGAGACCGCCCAGGCTGACCGCACGGTGCTTGCCGCCGAGCTGGAAGAAACCATCCGGGTATCTCGGCTGAAGCTGAGCGGGGCGTTGGAGTTCTATACGTCCCTGCCCCGTCTGGCGGAGGCGCCGGGCTCTTTCACTTTTGCTCGTGATCATGCGTTCTCCCTGAGTGCCACCGTCATTAGCCTGACGGAGCAGTGCTTTGAGCGTACCTTCCGTTGGCGTCTGCTGGAGGATACTCTCCCGGATTCTTTGAACGACCGCCTCTACGCGGTGCGTTATCTGCGTGAGAGCGCGCAGAAGCTGGCGGCTTTTGTGGAGCTGAGCGAATTTGACCGCGCCATGCAGCTTGCCGAGACCTGGAAGAAGACTGCTCGTAAGGACTCGAAGATCGATGAGGTCAAGGTCTGGAATGAGATGACGGAAGTTGCCTTTGACGTTCTGCCCGAGTTGCGAGAGCGGGCGTTGAAGGGCGTTCAGTCTACGCTGGAGTTTAGCGAGCTTTTCTACCGTGCCGGCGAGGATGGTACGCACCGTATACTCAACCCGGAGCAGCTGAGCGAGTTTGAGCTCAAGGGCGTGCAGTCCACACTCGAGGAGCGCCTGGAGAAGGTGCGTCTTGAGCTTCAGGATGCGGAGTTCTGCGCCGCTGTTCTGACCCTGCAGGCGCGCGCTGTCATTGAGCTTCTGGAGGAGCTTCTTCAGATCGAGCAGGACGGCGTTCTGGCGGAGATTGTGACCGATTTGCGGGCGCTAGCTCACCACTCGCCCGACCTTGCCGAGCAGCCCATCCAGACGTTGATGTTCAGCCGCGAACAGTACGCCCCCGACGGGGAGGACCTACCGACCATTGGCGAGCGCATCCGTTCCCTCTCGAGCGTGCCTGAGGTTCTGGCGTTCGTTCACTACGAGGGGCCGGTGCTTCTGACGGGCGTCGCAGACCCGTATAAGGCGTTTTCCGGTGAGGGCCTCTCCGAGGGTCTGCTCTCGGAAGAGAAGAAGTTGTCTTCCATGCCGCTGTCGGTGTTGCGCACCCATTCGCGGCTTCTGCAGCAGGTGCTTCGCCTGCAGAATCTACGGTTGAAGCTGGCGTGGGTGAGTAGCTGTAGCGGCTACATGCCTTGGTCCCTGGTTGATCGCCATTTCGTTGGTCCCTCTGCCGCTGATGAGGATTTGAAGGAGCTGACCGAAAATATTGAGGCGCTCGCTGATCTTCTGGACGCCCGTTCTAACTCTCAGGTGTATAAGGGCCGTGGGGTGCCGGTTACGCCCTTCCTGTGGGTGCAGATGCGCAAGCAGGCTGATCGCAGTTCTAGGCTGCTGAATCATGTGCAGTTCTTGGGCTGGATGTACGCCTCGTCTTCGCAGGTTCAGGTGGTGGATGGCATGGTACAGAGTATCCACGATGTTAATGCCGCGGAGGTAGTGGGTCACCTGATGAGCAATCTGGAGATTGCGCGTCGGCGTTAACTGAATATCCGGTGAGCCGGGGTCTAGTATGAGGCTAGGCCCTGGCTTTCCTACACACCGGTTTTCCGGTACACCGGCTTCCTATATACCGGCTTTCCTGTATAAAGCCTGGGAAGTCGGTAAACGGGTGGCAAACAGCGGCGCAACATTCTCGTATCTGTGTGTTTGCGTGGCTGAGCCACCGCTACACTAATAATGTGACCAGCACTAAGGTGTGCGATGTTCAAGCACGCCGTGAAGTGCAGGTCCGTTCATACTTCACGACAACGGAGGAAAGACCATGACCGAGCACGCCTTTGCGCGTCAGATTCGTCCCGCACGCCCTCGCCTGCGCACTATTCTGGGTGCCACAGTGCTGGCGGCAGGTCTTTCTTGTGCCCCGGCGGTTCTGCCGGCTGGTTCTGCATTTTTGAGCACGTCGGCACAGGCTGCTGACCCGATGCAGATTACGGGCACCACCGTGTACGATTCCACGAACTCTTTGGGTGATACCGCTACCCTGAAATCTAAGATTTCGAATCTGTCGAAGAAGTACAACGTGGATTTGCACGTGGTGACCATTGATAAGTTCGAGAACCCGTCTACTTCTTCGAGCTGGACGAAGGCGCTTGCCACGAAGAACAATTGGGGTTCTGCCGATGTGGTGCTGGTAATTGCGACCGAGTCCCGCCAGGCGTATTTCTTGGCAGGTAGCACCAAGACTCTTTCGAGCGATCAGCAGACGAAGGTGTACCAGAACTACATTAAGCCGAAGCTGCAGAACAGCGACTATGCGGGTGCAGCTCTTGCTGCGGTTGAGGGTATTGAGGCTCAGAAGGGCGGTAGCTCTTCCGGTGTGGTAACCGGCGTGCTCGGTGTGGGCGCGGCGGCAGCTGTTGGTGCTGGTGGTTACGCGATGTACCGTCGCCGCAAGAAGAAGAACGCTCAGCAGCAGCCTCAGCGTTCCTACGGTGCGCCTCGTAACTACTCCCCCATCCCGGAGGTTCCGCTGGAGGAGCTGCGCACTCGCGCCGGTAGCGCCCTGTTGCAGGCTGATACGACGATGAGCCATGCGAAGCAGGAGCTCGAGTTCGCGCGCGCCCAGTACACCGATCAGCAGGTCACCGAGTTCGCTCAGGAGATTGCGCGCGCTGAGGATTTGATGCGTAAGTCCTTCCAGCGTCAGCAGCTCCTGACCGATAGCATTCCCGACACTGAGGCCGAGCAGCGTGCCTGGTTGACTGAGATTATTGATAACTCTCAAGAAGTTACCCGTATCGCTCAGGAACAGGACGCTAAGCTGGCTCAGTTGCGCAACTTGGAGCAGGAGGCACCCCAAGCTATTGAGGCTCTGGCTCAGCGTCTGCCGCAGCTGCGTGCTTCGGTGGAAGAGATTACCGCCCAGTACCACGCGATGAGGGAACGTTACCTGCCCAGCGCACTGGAGCCCATTTCGAAGACTCCTGCCCTGTTGGAGTCGAACATGGTGCTGTGCGCTGCTGAGGTTGAGAAGGCTCAGGCGACCATTGCTACGGCACGTTCGGAGGCGGTTGCTCACCTGCGCACCGCGGAGGAAGCCGCCTCGCAAATTCAGGCGCTGGGTGCGGCTGTGAATACCCGCTCACAGGAGCTGGAGCAGGCTCAGTTGGGTCTGAGCACCGACCTGCTGAGCATTCAGCGTGACGTGGCTGAGGCGAAGAGCCTCGCTGCTTCTCAGCGTCGCGATGATTTGGGTGCGGTCGCCGCCGGTATGGAGGCGGTGCTCAACCAGGTCAACCAGAGTGCTTCGGCTCGCCCGAATGACCCGCTGACTCTGGCGAACCAGCTACATCAGCTCTCCGCTGAGCTGGATAAGGCCATGACGAATATGCGTGCTACCCGCGAGCGTTCTCGTGCGGCTTCGCAGAACCTGGATCGTACGATGCGTTCTGCCTACGCTGCGGTGAACGGTGCGCGTAGCTACATCAATAACCGCCGCGCTGCGGTGGGCCCGATGACCCTGACCGCTGTTTCTGAGGCGGAGCGTCACCTGGGTCAGGCTCAGCGCCTGGCTTCTTCGGATCCGCTGAACGCCATGAAGGAAGCCAATATGGCTATCCAGAAGGCAACCGACGCACAGAACCGCGCTCAGAGCGAGGTCGGCAACTACTACAACAACCAGAACGACCGCGGCGGCGGTAGCTTCGGCGGTGACCTGGCGAAGGGTCTGCTGCTGGGCGCTCTGATGACCGCAATGAACTCCGGCACCAGTAGCTGGGGTAGCAGCGGCGGCCACAGCAGTGGCGGTAGTAGCGGAGGCAGCTGGGGCGGCGGCTTCAGCGGAGGCGGCGATTGGGGCAGCGGCGGCGGTGACGGCGGCAGCTTCTAACCGCCTCCACACTGGCAGTCCTGCCGGTGCTGGCGATCCTGCCGGTCGGTTTCTGCAGATTTTTCTACAGTCTGACCGGCAGGGCACGTAGCTTACCTCACCGGTTTTTTCCCCAGTCGGAAAACACCCGAGGCAATTTACCAAAAGTTTAGGTAACAGAAATCAGGCGTGCATCATTTTCACAGCATGCACCCAGAAATCTGCCACATAATTAGTTGTACGGGCACGGCTCACGAGGAGCGTAGTGCTCCCCCGCAGCCCGTGAACAGAAAGTAGGAGATTATGGCTAAGCAGACCATCTTCGGCCGTATTGCACAGCTCACTAAGGCAAACATCAACGCTCTGATTGATGCAGCTGAGGACCCGGAGAAGATGCTGGACCAGATGGTTCGTGACTACACCAACAACATCCGCGAGGCGGAAGCTGCAGTAGCACAGACCATCGGCAACCTGCGTCTGCTCGAGAAGGACCACGCAGAGGACGTCAAGGCCGCTCAGGAATGGGGCACCAAGGCTCTGGCAGCTTCTAACAAGGCTGATGAATTCCGCGCAGCTGGCGACGTTGCCAACGCTGACAAGTTCGACAACCTCGCTAAGATCGCTCTGAACAAGCAGCTGCTGGCTGAGAAGGCTGCACAGGCTGTTGAGCCTCAGCTGGCTTCCCAGACTCAGGTTGTCAACCAGCTCAAGGACGGCCTGGAGAAGATGCGCTCCAAGCTTGAAGAGGTCAAGTACAAGCGCGATGAGCTGACCGCACGTCAGAAGACCGCAGCAGCTCAGACCCAGGTGAACGACGCTCTGAAGGCGTTCGACGTTCTGGACCCGACCAGCGAGATGAGCCGCTTCGAAGAGAAGGTTCGCCGCGAAGAGGCACGCGTCATCGGTCAGCAGGAACTGGCAGCTTCCTCCCTGGACGCACAGTTCAACACCCTGGACCAGATGGAGCGCGAGACCGAGCTGGACGCTCGCCTGGCTGCTCTGAAGGCAAAGAACGCTCCGGCTGCTCCGGCTCCCCTGGCTGTGGAAGCTCCCACCCAGACCCTCTAAGCCCGGTCTAGCGCATAGCTTCTTGAGCTAAACCTATAAAGATCCGCCCCGTTCCTTAACTCATCAGGAACGGGGCGGATCTTTGTGCGTTAGGGGATGCGAGCCTTAGTTCGCGTAGATGTACAGGTAGCCTGCCATCGCGGAGCGGGTAACCGCAGCGTTGGAGGTGGAACCGGTACCAATACCGTTGGAGGCTGCCCACGCCAGAGCCTGGGACGCGTAGCCGCCCTGAGCCTGTGCCGGGGAGCCAGCTGCACGGTACATGAACTCAGCCATGGTGGACTCAGTGACGGCCTCCAGGGGGCGGAAGTCGCTACCGCTGATGCCCTGCTGGCTCAGCCAGAAAATCTCCTTGTACGCGGGGTGGTTGACCGGAACGTCGCTGAACGGTGAAACAGCCGGTGCGTTCACGGCGGGGCGACCAGCCACGCGGTACAGGTAGGTTGCCAGCTGTGCACGGTTGACCGATGCGTTCGGGCGGAAGGTGCCGTCCGCGAAGCCGAGCATGATGCGGCGATCAGAGTTCCAGCTGATCTCGTTGTAGTTCGGGTCCGAGTCGGACAGGTCGCGGTAGCCCAGCGCGGGGGTCTTACCGGCGAAGTCCAGGGAGGACGCCAGGATGTGCGGCAGGTCGTAGTCGTGGTGGCTGAAGCCGTCAATCAGCTTCACGCGGGCGTCGGAGAAGCCAGCGCCCAGGTATGCGTTGTAGCCGGACTCGACTGCGCCACGTGCGCTCCAGGTGACGGGGTAGGTGTTACCGGAGGTGTCGTTCGCGCCAACCCACCAGTACATGGGCAGACCCTTGGTGGTTGCATCAGCGTCCACAGAGCCGTCCGAGTCGCCGCCTGCAACCATGATGGAGCCGCCGCCGTTACGCCATGCGGTGTTGTGGTCGGTCAGCTCGTAGGTGATGAATTCAGCGCCACCGGAGTAGCCCATGGTCCACACCTGGGAAGCGTCCAGGTTGTTCTGGCCGATGAAGGAGGAAGCGAAGGAGCGGAAGAACTCACCGTTGGTGTTCATGTCTTCCCACCAGGTGATGCCGTTGCCGGATGCGTTGGTGTCCGGGGAGATAATAGGCACGAAGACCATGTTGCGGGCATTAGCGATCTTGCCCATCGCCGCGAGCATGCCCTCGTCGGGGGTGTAGACCTTGGACTCGTCACGCTGCCAGTAGTCACCGTCGAAGTAGAAGACCACGCCAACGGGCTTGGAGTAGTCCAGGTTGTTCGCGTACACGTGGTACTGGGAGGTGGTGCCCGCCGGGGAGGTGTAGCTCTGGTAGGTTGCGGAGCTCATGGTGCGGGCACGCTGAGTGTTCTGCTGCTTCTGCTCAGCCTTCTGTTCGGTCTTCTGCTCGACCCTGGGAGCGGCGGTTGCCTTGCCCTTGGAGAGCGAGTTGCTCAGAATCTGCGAGAAGTTGTAGTCGAAGTGGCCCGAACCGTTCAGAACGGTCGCGGAAGCGTTGGTGTAGCCGGCGTTGCGGTAGGCGTTGTAGCCTCCCTCAACGGCGCCTCGTGCACTCCAGGTCTGCGGGTAGGTCTCACCGGTACCGTCGTTCGAGTTTGCGTACCAGAACATGGGCTGGGACTTCAGCGCAGCCGAGGGGGTACCCTCGTCCAGGCCGCCGCCAGCGACCATAATGGAGCCGCCGCCATTGCGCCAGGTCTGGGGCTTGGTGTTCAGCTCGTAGGTGATGAACTCAGCGCCACCGGAGTAGCCCATGGTCCACACGTTGGAGGAGTCCACGCCGTTAGCCGCGATGAAGGAGGAAGCGAAGGAACGGAAGAACTCGCCGTTACGCTCCATGTCTTCCCACCAGCTCACGCCAGCATCGTAACGGTTGGCGTCCGGGGAGATGACGGGCACGAACAGCATGTTCTGTGCCGCTGCGGATGCTGCCATCTGAGCCAGTTCACCGGAGGGGTCGTAGACCTTGGACTGGTCATTACGCCAGTAGTCGCCGTCGAAATAGAAGACAACACCAACGGGCTTGGAGAAGTCCACACCCTCAGCGTAGACGTGGTACTGCGAGGTGGTACCAGCCGGGGAGGTGTACGACAGGAAGGTCTGGTTGGTGCGGGTTGCCGCCACACCGGATGCCGCCTGGGTAGCCTGTACGGTCTGCGCGGGCTGAGCGGCGGGGGTAGCTGCGGGAGCCTGGGTAGCTACAGGGGTCTGGGCAACCTGTGCCAGGGTGGGCTGAGCGGAAGGCTGAGCCGCCTGGGTAGCCTGCGCGGATGCCTGAACAGCCTGTGCGGACTGGAAGGTAGCCGAGGGGGTTGCCTGAGCAGTGTAGGTCTTCTGGATGGGCTGAACCGCGGTCGTTGCGGGAGCCTGCTGCGCCTGCTTTACCTGTTCAGCCTGCTGACGGATCTGCACAGCAACCTGAGAGAGGGTCGGCTGCACGGTGGAGGTGAACAGAGACTTCGGAGCCTGGGTTGCGGTAGCTGCGCCGGGGATGTCCTGAACGACGGGTGCAAAAGCGGAAGCGGGTGCTACCAGGGTGCTACCGAGCACGGAGGGTACGGCGATGGCTGCGAGAGAGCCAGCCTTAACGGTGCGGGGGCGAAGTGCCATGGGTTGTCCTCGTTGTTGGTGTTTCGTGGGGCGCGGACGCCCGAGAGTGGTTGAGTGATAGGTGGTCTATAGGTGAGAAGCCTATAGGCGGTCGGCCTGCGAATGTGATGCCGCATGGAGCAAGTCCAGTAACCGTCCCGTGTGTGTTGCGGGGGTTTCCTCGTGTGATGGAGGGGTGCAGTATTCATTTCGGAGAGCTACGCGGCGGACCGCGGTGACCACGTACTCAAAGCTACCAGGTCAAAAAGCCTTTTCCAGCGGTTTTTTGGGGCTATTTTTGGGTATCGAACAAGATTCAATCTTAACAAGAGCTTTTTCTAAGCTTCTAGTTTAACTTGAATCACCCTCAAGTAGAGGTTGAATGGGCTATTTTTCCTTGATTTTCCGGGGTTTTTGAGCGTTTTTTGAAAGAGTTTCAAAAAACTCTACAATTAACTTGAATGTTTCGTATGTGATTACAATCACTTTCAGAGTGAATTGTTGCACTCGAAGCCCAATTTTTGCCAAAAACCGCGGAATTCCGGGGCAAAACGGGTGATTTCCAAGCCCGGAATATAGGCACCTTTCGCATATTCCACTTTGAGAATGCACTTTGAGGCAAAAACAGCCCCCTCGCCACTCCCCCACCCAGGCATCCTATCGGACCCCTCATCACGCTCTTGAGACCCGCCCCAGAGCCCCCTTCAGGACCCCTTTCAGATCCCCTTTCAAGGAGCTCAAAAGCAGCGTCTCAAGAAGGCGTAACCACCCTCCAGCAACCGCTCGGAAGTGACTCCACCACCCCCATGGGCACACCCGCTTGAAGCCCCGATAGACGGACTGAGGAATACCTCGAAAGACGCATCGGGAGACGTTCCGAAACCAGTCCAGGGTACTTTCACGACGGTTCTATGAAATTCCGTGAGGAGGTTTCAAGAGGGGTTTCGAGAGGCCGAAAGATCCACCTCAAGCACCCCGGAAGGGGCAGCAGGCTGCCCCCCCCCCATCAGTCTCCCCGAAGCACCGCCCCGACAAGGTTCAGAAGACCCCCTCCGCAGATTACAGAAGGCAGGAGATACGGAGAGGCAGGAGATATAAAGAAAGCCGCCCAGCAGGCGGCAGAAAGGTAGCACAAGAAGAAGAAAAGTAGGCGGCAAATGAAGACAGGTCGCCGACAGGAAAGGTGCAGGAAGGTGGCGAAAGAAGGCAGACCGGCGGTCGGAAGGTGACGGGAGGACAGCAGAAGGAGACAGGTCGGCGGGAGTACGGGTTTTAGGGAATAAAAAAACTCCCGATAGCTAAGCTATCGGGAGTTATCCGTTGCGGGGACAGGATTTGAACCTGCGACCTCACCGATCTTGTTTGCTGTCGTTCCCACGACTTGGATTTTAAAAGGCGCCACCTTTGGCTCCTATATATTTTCTACCGGGTTTCTGTTGGCTGCGATAAGTTCGGGGTTTTTACTAACGTCGGTGAAACGTGCATAGCTATACTTCACTTGGAAAAGCGTATGTGAGGATAGCTGCACTTCCAACGGATAGGTTTCCAAGTGACGGCAAAGCGAAGTCAGCGTTTGCTAAACTGTTCTATCGAATCCCAGTTTGAGATCGGTCCTTGCAAGTTCCACACCTTCGTTTTATTCCGCTATCACGAAGGCTATTTCCGGCTCTTCCGAGTTGAGTGTGGGTGACCAGGTATTGGTCGGGGGTTGTGGGTAGAGGTCGAGGTCCTTGATGATGAGCGGACTTCTACCACCGCGATCTTCAAAGGACCTCCTGTTGACTTCTTACCGTGACGGATCATGGGGCAGCCACACACAGAGCACGATGCAGTATTCACAGGAACGAGGCAAACACGACCAACTGAAAGAGTGACTTTCCCGCACCAGAAAGCCGAAAAGTCACCCAACCAGCAACACGTAGTGTCCTATAACCCAGAAAGAAAGCTCTCCCTGGAAGCCACTGAGGCTTCCAGGGAGAGCAGTCAGAGAGTGCGAAAGACGAATACACCGCTATCAAGCGTGAGGCGGCCGATGGGGGAGTCGTAGGTGGCGAGCGCCGGATCAGAATTGCTCGGGGTGATCGCGGTAGGCATACGCCCACACTGTCACGGCGACAGTCACAGCGCGAGTCCACGCGTCACGGACAGCGTCCAGTTCTGCGCCCTCGAAGCCCTCCGCCAGGAGACGGTGCCCGACCTCCACAGTCGGCGCGATGAAGGCGAGCACGTAGCGCAGAGGCACGAATGGCGTCGAGTCCGCCCCATCCGCCGCGTTCTTCGCCGCGGTCATGTGTCGAGCTCCAATCAGGTACTGGTAGTCCAACCACGCCTGATCCCGCTCGCGCGTGCACATGTCGATGATCCACTGGGCGAATCGGGGCTTTGACGCCTGCGCGTACTCGGGGTTCGGCTGTCCATCCGGATGCGCGGAATGTGCTGCCAGGTAGGTCTTTTGAGCCAAAATCCCGCGCCACGTGTCGACCATTTCCATGGCATGCGGCGCCAGGATGGGTTCTGCTCGCGCGAGCAGCTCTGCGTCACCGGGCTGGACGTGCGCGGCGGCCTCAATCTGGCGTAGATCCTCGAGTGTGAGCGGAGACGTGGGGACGGCATCGGTGCCGTAGGTGTACCCCGACGAGTGGTCGTAAGCGGTCATGCGAACCCCCTTGAACTTATGCGTCAATTGTAGAACGTGCTCTTGCTCAGGTCAAGTCCTGTGGAGTGGTGTAATCGTTTTGTGTCCTTCGGGTTGGGTTATGCGCTGAGTTGGAGTGGGGTGTCCTCCTGCCCGGTGGGTTGTGGTGTGAGTCGTGATTTGGTGAGGATGTCGAGGCTGAGGTAGCGTCGGCCTTCGGCCCATTCGTCGTTTTGTTCGGCGAGGACGGCTCCGACTAGGCGGATGATTGCTTGTCGGTTGGGGAAGATTCCCACGGTGTCGGTGCGGCGGCGGATTTCGCGGTTGAGGCGTTCGTTGGGGTTGTTGGACCAGATCTGGGTCCACACCCCGGTGGGGAAGGACGCGAACGCGAGGACGTCTGCCCTGGCTTGATCGAGGTGATCACACACGGCGGGGAGCTTGTCGTGGACGTAGTCCAAGAGCCGGTCGTATTGAGCGTTGACCGATGCCGCGTCGGGCTGGTCATACACCGAGTGCAGCATCGCTTTGACAGCGGGCCATAGTGCTTTGGGGGTGACGGACATGAGATTAGCGGCGTAGTGGGTACGGCATCGTTGCCAGGTGGCTCCGGGTAGGTTGGCGGCGATGGCCTCAACCAGGCCCAGATGGGCATCACTGGTGACCAGGCGCACGCCGGTCAGGCCTCGGGCGACCAGGTCGGCGAAGAACTCCTTCCAGGCTGGAGCGGTCTCGCTGGTGGACACGCGCACCCCCAGCACTTCGCGGTGTCCGTCATTGTTGACTCCGGTGGCAACCAGAACCGCGCACGAGACGACGCGTCCTCCTTCGCGTACTTTCATGGTCAGTGCGTCAGCGGCGACGAAGGTGAAAGGCCCGGCATCGTGGAGGGGCCGGTTGCGGAACTGGTCCACGTGTTCGTCGAGGTCTGTTGCCATCCGTGAGACCTGGGACTTGGACAGTCCTGTGATCCCCAGGGTTTTGACGAGCTTGTCCATACGGCGCGTGGATACTCCTGCCAGGTAGCAGTCAGCGACCACTGTGATCAACGCGGTTTCACAGCGTTTGCGCCGTTGCAGTAACCATTCTGGGAAGTAGGTGCCTGAGCGCAGCTTGGGGATCGCCACGTCGATGGTGCCGACCCTGGTGTCCAGGGGCCGGTAGCGATACCCGTTGCGCCTGGTGTGACGCTGCGGATCTTGTTGACCCCACTGGGCCCCGCACACCGCATCAGCGTCCGCTGATAGCAACGCGTTAATGACGTGCTGGAGCAAGGAACGCATCAAATCTGGGGATGCCTGGGACAACGCCTCGCCAAGCATGCCAGCAGGGTCGATAATATGAGGAGCGGTCATCGTTGTGCCTCCAAATCATTTCGAGTCAGAAGTAGAAGAGCTTTCTCGAAGGATCACACGGTGACCGCACCCATCACAAGCAACGGGCCAATCACCACACGGTTACACCACTATGCGGGACGCTACTCTTTCACCGCTTAGTTACCGCCTGTTTGAGGCTAAGCGGTATATCGAAAACGTTGGTATATCAGTCAAAACATGGTGTGTTGCCGCCTCTACCGCCTAATTTCTAAAAAGTGTACACGCGAGTGTTCATCTTCCTACATATGCGTGTGTATATATAAAAGTTTTCGGTTTTAGGCGGTGAAGGCGGTAAAGGGTTGGGATTCGGTTGAGATACGAGGGAAAATGCTATACCGCTTTTGCATTTTCAGGCGGTAAACAGCCGGTATCAACGCCGATTAGGCGGTGAAAATCCTCCTCTGCAACCTCCCTCCCACGAGATCATGCACGAGCGAAGATAGTCATACGCCCCGAAGGGGCGTTGGATGATAGTCCTCGATGTTGGGTGATAGTCCCCCCTCCCCCCACCTCGACGACGGGCCTGAGTTTGGCTGAAAGGTAGGGAATAACATAGGGATTCGGTCTCGTCAGGGCAAAACAAAACCCGGTATCTCAGCGACTTTTCGTTGAGATACCGGGTTTTTCTGGTTGCGGGGACAGGATTTGAACCTGCGACCTCCGGGTTATGAGCCCGGCGAGCTACCGAACTGCTCCACCCCGCGGCGACTCATACAACTATACAGACCCCAAACCGGGCATGCAAGCCAAAAACGCGATTTGTAACCAAGCACACAAAAATAGGGGCTGTTGGGTAGAAAGCAGTTGGGTAGAAAGCAGTTGGGTAGAAAGCAGTTGGGTAGGAATAGGGGCTACGGGGCAGTGCCAGGGGTAGAACATACAGGAACGGGGTGGAAGCGATACACTTCCACCCCGTTCCGTCAGAGACCGCTAGAGGTAGTCAGTAGGAGCCGTATCCAGTGCAGGCCCCGGTTCTAGAGCGAGGACGCTAGACCCGTGGACATCCGATCCGTGAGCATCCGGTATGCGCTACTCCCCCGCCGCCTCAGGCATCCTAGTGAGAAGTCGAAAGGCTCGCGCTGGGCTTAGCGCTAGCCGCTGCGCTCGGAGCCGCCGAGGCGCTGGGCGCTGCCGATGCAGAAGCCTTAGCGGAAGCCGCGCTCTGCGCCTCCTCAGCCTCCAGAGCCTTCTTCACGGCTGCTTCCAGACGCTTCTGAGCCTCACCGTAGGCAGCCCAGTCACCCTTCTTCATTGCCGCATCAGCATCGGTCATCGCCTTCGAGGCATCCGTCAGAGCCTGCTTCAGCTCCGAAGACTGCGAAGCCGACGAACCGCCGGTCGAAGCGCCCGAAGTACCCGAGGAGCCAGAGGCAGACGCAGACGGGCTAGCCGGCGCCGAGCCGTCCAGCTTCGCGCCCGAAGAGCCACCAAACACCTGGTTCAGCGCCTCCTCCAGAGTCGGAGCGAAACCGACCTTATCGCCGAAGCTCACCAGCACACGCTGCAGACGCGGGTACTTAGCGTCACCGCTCGACTGCACGTACACCGGCTGAACGTACAGCATGCCGCCGCCCACCGGCAGAGTCAGCATATTGCCGTTAATAACCTCAGAGGAACCACGGCGCAGCAGGTTCAGCTGGTTCGACACCTCAGCATCAGAGTTGAAAATATTCTGAGCCTGACCCGGACCAGGAACCACCGAAGAACGCGGCAACTCCAGCAGACGCAACTTGCCGTAATCGGGGCTACGCTCGCCGTCCTTACCGGTACCGGCATCACCATTAGCCGCAAGGAAGCCATACATCACGTTACGAGAGTTCGAATCGCTCTGCTGAGGAATGAACGTAGTCGTCAACGAGAAGTGCGCACGAGAATCCCCAGGCATCTGCAGGGACAGGTAGTAGGGCGAAATCGGCTGGTTACGATCATTCGTCGGGTCGTTCGGAATCGACCAAACATCGTCACCGGCGTAGAAGCTATTCGCGTTCGTCACGTGGTACTTGTTCAGCATGGTGCGCTGAATATTGAACATGTCAGTCGGGTAACGCACGTGGCTCATCAGCGAAGCGTTCATCTCACGGTAGCTCTTCACCGTGCCGGGGAAAACGCCCTGCCACGCCTTCAGCACCGGATCCTCCTCATCCCACGCGTACAGGGTCACCGAACCGTCATACGCGTCCACCGTAGCCTTCACCGAATTACGGATGTAATTCACCGAGTTAGAACGCTGAGCACCCGCAGCGGTTGCCGCGTCCTGGGAGCTACCCTGCGCGTAGGGGAACTGATCGCTCGTAGTGTAAGCATCCACAATCCACTGCACGCGGTTATTCACAATCGCCGGGTACGGCTTAGAATCCACGCTCAGGTACGGCGCCACCTTACGCACACGGTCCAGCGGGTTGCGTTCATACAGAATCTGCGAACCCTCACGCACCGCATCCGAAAGCAGAATGTCAGAGGACTGGAACTTAATCGCATACGAGATACGGGCCAGCATCGAATCAACGCGAGGACCACCATAACCGGCGAAAGTGTACTTCGCGTCGGAGGAGTTGGTCTCCTCAGCAGAAAGCGGACGGTCCAGCTCCAGGGTGTCGCCCTTACCGCCCACAATCGAATACTCCGGCGAGCTCATGCCAAAGTAAATACGCGGCTCATAATCCTCGCTCAGAGTACCGGTCGCCTTAATGCCGGACTGCAAGAACTTCGGGTTACCCGCAGAATCCACCTGGTTACCGTACGCGGCAATCACACCGTAACCGTGGGTGTACACCACGTGGCGGTTATACCAAGAATCACCGTTCGTCTGCGCCGGGTTCAGCTCACGAGCCGCCAACACCGTATCCTGCGTGGTGTTACCCACCGCATAGCGGTCCACCGACAGCTGCGAATCAAAACGGTAGTACGGGCGGAACTGCTGCATCTGCGCAAACGCCGAGGACACAACATTCGGATCCAACAGACGAATATTCGCAATGGTCGCACTCGAAGAGCTCAACGCACCGGCACGGGTATCAATCGTCGCGTCATACGGGGTGGTCTCAATCTTGTCCAGACCGTACGCGTAACGGGTCGCATCAATATTGCGCTGAATGAACTTCGACTGGGCACCCTGCTCATTCGGAACCACCTGGAAACGCTGAACAATCCACGGGTACAGGCCACCAGCAACCAGAGCAACAATCACCAGCATCGCGGTACTAATCAGCGGCAGACGCCAACGATTCATCGAAGCTGCCACCACGAACATAACAGCCACCAGCAACGCAGAAATCGCCAAAATAGCGTTCACCGGGATTGACGAGTTCACGTCCGTGTACATTGCGCCAGCCCAGCGGCCCACCTGCTGCTGAGTCGACGAATAACGATCCAGCCAGAAGCTCACCGCACGAGTCAGCAAGAACGCAGCCACCACAATCGCAGCATGACGACGGAACGCCACCGTAGTGCTCACACCACCGGGCTGAACCTTAATACCGCCGTAGAAGTAGTGCATGAACACGCCCGCGAGCGCCGACAGCACCACAGCGGAGGTCACCAAAGTCACCACCATGCGGAAGAACGGCAATGCAAACAGGAAGAACCCGTAATCCAGGCCGAACTCCGGGTCAGTCTTACCGAAGGACTGCTGGTTGAAGAACAGCGCGACGGTACTCCACTGAGTCATCGTCGCCGAAGCAATGAACAGACCCAGCAGCAGCGGAACCGCAACCAGCAGAACCTTACGCGCCTTATCCACGCTCTCGCGGTAGCGGCGCATGCTCTCCTCAGCACGCTGCTGACCAAACACGTCGCGCAACATCTGCTCGGCAGCATCCGTACCGCTCGTCGGCACGCTCTGATTCGGGTTCGGCGCCTCCTGCGGCTTCTTCTCGGACGCCGGCGCCACATCAGCATGACGGACCGCGTACGACATCGAAGCCCACAGCGGCACAGCAATCACCACGGCAGCCACCACAAACACGGCAGCCTTCAACAAAATCTGGGTAGTGAACACGGAGCTATAACCCAGCTGATCAAACCACAGCCAGTCCGTGTACACCTGGGACGCACCCACAAAAGCAGCAATGAGCACCGCCACCACAGCAATCGTTGCCCTCAGGGGGCTACGGCGCTTGGGCGTTGACTTCTTCGGCTTGGGATGCGCGGTGCTATTGGTCGACTCAGACACAATTCCTCGCTCATCATACGTTCAGAGAAAATAACTGCCTTTAAGTATCTCAGAGGTAACGCGGAAGGGCAGAACCTCGTAGAAGCTCGGGGCGAAATACAGCAGATAAAAGAGGTAAGGAGGGCGCAGAACAGCCCCGGTACCGTAAAGTACCGGGGCTGACTTCTACGCTATACGGGTGAGAACCTCGCGGAGAGAAACGTTACGTTAGGAACCGCAGCGGGGCAGGGAATCATCCGGGGTGCCGGACTTAATCGCCTCCACCGTCTTCACCGCCTCCTCCAGGGTTGAGACAGGGATTACCACCATCTCGCCCTTGACCTGGCCTGCGTGGTAGTAGTTGAACAGTGCCGGGTCCTCAGCCTGCATCTTCACAATCGAATCGCAGTTCTCCTTAGGCGCCAAGAAGTAGCGCGCACCGTAACGGCCCGTCGCAAGAATCTTGTACTTGATGCCGCCAATTGCGCCGACCTTACCGTTCGCATCAATCGTGCCGGTACCCGAAATGTAGCTGCGGTACGGGTCGCCTCCGGCATCCTCATCGGCGAGCAGAGTACCCTCACTCAGCTTATCGACTGTGCCCAGCGCCAGCATCAGACCCGCGCTCGGGCCGCCCACACCGTCCAGATTGTACTGCACGTGCGCCGGCAGGTCATAGCTCTGCTTCAAACCCGCTCCCAGAATCCAGCGGCTATTGTCGCTGGAACGAACCGGGGTCAGCTTAAACGTCTGCTGCGTGCCGTCACGTTCCACGGTCACGTCAATCGGCGAACCGTTCGAGGCGTTTACCGCCTTCGGAACATCGGTGAGAGTCTCAATCTGCTTCTCCCCCACCTTCACGATACGGTCATCAGCCTTCAGCGCGCTCGCCGCCGGGGAACCCTCCACCGTGGAAAGCACCTGAACCTTCTCGGTCACCGCCATCTTCAGCTGGCGCATCGCCGCGACCTTCGCCTGAGTCTGCGAATCAGCCATCTGCGCGCCGGTCGCCGCCGTCGCCTGCTCATGGCTCACGTGCGGGTACAGGGCATCGGTCGGCACCACGAGGCTGCGGTTACCGTCAAACGCCAACCAGCCGTAGAACGCCTCCGCGCCGGACAGCTCCGTGTACGGGCCACCCGAAACCGACACCGTGGTCATGTTCATCTTGCCGTACGTCTTATAGCTGGGCGCGCCAGAGATCTCAATGACGTCCTTCTCCTGGTAGGTTCCAAGCACGTCAAAGAGCGGGCCGGGGCCCTCCTTCACGTAGGAACTGGGCAGAACAAAAGCACCAGCCAGCAGGGCGCACGTCGCCACAGCGCTCACCGAACGCAGGTTCACGCGGCGCGGCGCAAAACGCGAACGGCGCTTGGTCGCCTTCTCATTACTCTTCACGCTCGCGGAGGCGGCGTTCGGCTGCTGCTCAGCATCGGGGGTGGACTTAGTCATGGTTTCTACAGTACCGGATAAACCTGCTTTTCAACACGTGGGCGGGCACCGGGACCCCGCTAAAAATAGAGCCCCAGGAGGCGTTCACGCTCTGACCCGTACCTGACCCGCGCCTGACCCGTACCTGACCCGCGCCGCGCTGTGTCAGCGGCACGAAAAAGCTCCCAAAAACCGTGCCCAAAGACAAGCTTGTGAGCCCTCAGCTGATTAACCCGCCTCCACAGCAATAGCGCGGGAAATTCTCAGCAAAAATCGGTAGGCTGGACAGCGAGCGGGCCAGCTGCGCCCACCCCCGGATTACGAAAGGCTTCACATGTCTGAGAACCCCACCGGCGGCGCCTCCAACGAGCGCGACCCCCTCGAAGAATTCCTTAAGAAGATGCAGGAGCAGGGCTTCGACCCCTCCGCAGGGGCAACCGGCCAGGGCGGCAAGGGCACCTCCAACAACGCACAGAATCCCTTCGGCGCGCTCTTCGGCGAAGGCGGCCAGAACCCCTTCGGCATCAGCATCGACCCCGAAGACCTGAAGAACATGGGCATGAGCTTCGACCCCGCCATGATGCAGAGCATGTTCGCGCAGGTACAGGCGATGTTCTCCGGTGCGGGCGCATCCGACAGCCCCAGCGGTGTGAACTGGGATAACGTGAAGAACCAGACCCGCCAGATGCTCGCCTCCATGGGTGAAGACCCCTCCGTACCCGAAAACCTCAAGCGTGCCGTAGAAGACGCGGCGAACCTCGCAGACCTCTGGCTGGACGCAGTGACCACCATTGAGCGCCACAACCACCCGGTACAGGCGTGGTCCAAGGCGGAATGGGTTGAGCATTCCTTCGACTCCTGGCGCGAAATGGTCGAGCCGGTCGCAGCCGAAGTCACCCAGTCCATGGTCATGCCCGGCGCACCCGACGACGTGCCCGAAGAGATCTCTCAGATTCTCAACAGCGGCTTCTTGAACAACATTGGTTCCGTGATTTTTGGCGCGCAGATGGCGCAGGCGCTCGCGCAGCTCGCCGGTGAGGTCTACTCCTCCACCGACGTGGGCTTCCCCCTCGCGCCCGGTTCCTCCGCACTGCTGCCCAACGGCTACCAGCAGCTCGCCGAGAACATTGAGGTGCCCCCGCAGGAGGTTCTGCTCTACCTTGCCGTGCGTGAATCCGCGCTGATCCGCCTGCACAAGGCAAACCCCTGGCTGCGTGAAGACCTGGTTCAGCTCGTGGCGCGCTACGCCCGCGGCATTCGCGTGGACATGAACCGCATGCAGGACGCCGCATCCCAGGTGGACATGAGCAACCCCGACGCCGTACAGGAAGCCTTCGAAGGCGGCATGTTCAGCCCCCAGCGCACCGAAGACCAGGAACTGGCGGTGCAGCGTCTGGAGGGTCTGCTCGCCCTCATCGAAGGCTGGGTATCCGTCGTCACCGAGGACGCGACCCGCAACCTGCCCAAGGCACCGCAGCTGACCGAAATCATGGCGCGCCGCCGCATCGACGGTGGCCCCAGCGAGCAGGTCTTTGAGAACCTGGTCGGTCTGGAACTGCGCCCGCGCCTGGTGCGTGAAGCACAGCAGTTCTGGCGCTGGTACGAAGAATCCCACGGCATTGAGGCGCGCGACGGCCTCTGGGACACCCCGGAGACCCTGCCCACCCCCGCCGAGCTGGAAGACTTCACCGCATACGATGCGCGCATGAACAAAATCAGCCTGGACGACGTGGACTTCGACTCGGAACTGCAGAAGCTGCTGGACGGCGGCTTCGGCGATGCGCCCGAAGAAAAGTAAAGCTGAGCGAAGTAAATAACTGATACCTCGAGCGGGGGTGGCTTGTGAATGTACAAGCCACCCCCGCTCAAGTGTTTTGGCTGGAGTGTTTTGGTTGATAGGTTTTCAGCGGTGCTTTAGTTGGCGCTGTTTTCGCCGCGCTCACCCTCGGCACGTTCGCCCTCGGCACGCGAGCGCCCCAGCGCGTACCCCTCCAGGTAGGCCTGCGCCCGCAGCAGCTGCGGGTAGCGCGCCTCCAGAGTGCGGAACGCCGCCGAATGATTCGGCTGGATGAGGTGGCAGAGCTCGTGGTGAATCACCGAATCCAGCACGTACTCGGGTACGCCCTGCAGCTCCGAGGAGATGCGGATCTGCGTGTTCGCGTAGGTTGCCGAACCCCAGCGCTGACGCTGATTGCTCACCCAACGAATCGACAGCTTCTCCACCCTGCCCGAGGCAACCAGCTCCGGCAGATGCTTCTGCGCCAGGTGCAGGGCGCGGGAGCGCAGGTACTCGTCCGTGACCGTCAGCTGCGTGGCACGCTCACGGCGCGCGGCACGACGCTGAATGCGCGGCAGCAGGCGGGCAATATGCTCGTCAATCTCTTCGCTCGTGCTCGCGGCGGGAATGAGCAGGCGGTAGGCGGGGTTGCCGTGCGCATCCTCACCGTCGCGTTGCATGCTGATGGTGCGGGTGCGGCGCGCCGAGCGGACCAGCTCAATCTGCGGGCGGTCATCGGTGGCGGGCAGAATTTCACGCTTAAAACGCTGAGCCATAATCTCCTCTTCCCTTCGACGAACGGCGGGGCTGCGTGGCACGGGGCTGAGCCGGGCGAGCCTGGCTATACAACGAGCCGGCACTCTCAGCCCTGCGGCGGCGCTTCGCCGGATCAATATCGTCCAGGAAACGCGAACGCTTACGCTGACCGCGACCGCCCACGGTGCGGGTCATCGTCCAGGTCAGCCACAGGTACTTGCGGGCGCGCGTAATGCCCACGTACAGCAGGCGGCGCTCCTCATCCACCTCATCCGGGGTGGTCGCAAAAGTAATCGGCATGAGGCCCTCGTTCAGACCGCACAGGAACACGGCGTCCCACTCCAAGCCCTTAGCCGCGTGCAGGGAGGCGAGGGTTACACCATTGACCTGCGGGGCGTCATTGAATTCGCTGCGGTGGTTCAGGGTCGCCACCACCTCGTGCATGGTCAAAGGTAGCGGCTCGGGTACGCCCGGGCGCGGGTTCGCGCGGTGCTCCCGAAGTTGCTCCTGGCGGTTCTGCGCCATCATGTCCACCATGTGCACCAGGGCGGCGAGGGACTCCCACTTCTGGCGGGCAGCACCGCCAGTGAGCGGGCCTTCCTCCTTAAAACCCAGGCCGCCAAGCACGTCACGGGTGTAGCGAGTGACATCTTCGGTACCGTCCGTGGACTTCGCCGAACCGCGCAGGGCAAGCATCGCCTGCTTGACCTCGGGGCGCTCAAAGAAACGCTCAGCGCCACGCAGCTGGTACGGAATATGGGCGGTAGCCAGCGCAGACTCAATCGCCGCCGACTGCGCGTTCGTGCGGAACAGCACCGCAATCTCCGAAGGCGGCACGCCGTCCTTCTCAATCAGGTCGCGGATATCCTCGGCAATGCCGGCGGCCTCCTGCTCATCATCCGCGTAGCCGAACCACTCCACATCCACGCCGGGGCCGCGCTGAGACATCAGCTCCAGCGGCGGCGCCCACGAATGCGGGCTCGAATCCGGATGCGGACGACGCGCCGCCAGCAGACGGTTCGCCAGCTCCACCACCTGCGAGTGGGAGCGGTAGTCGCGGGTCAACTTCACCGTATGCGCGCCACGGTACCGGCGCGGAAAATCCAGCAGGTAACGGCTGGTCGCGCCGGTAAAAGAATAAATCGTCTGGGAGGCGTCGCCCACCACGCAAATATCGTCGCGGCCGCCCAGCCACACATCCAGCAGACGCTGCTGCAGCGGGGACACGTCCTGGTACTCGTCCACCACAAAATGGCGGTACTGGTTGCGGACGGTCGCGGCGAGCTTCTCGTCCTCCTCCAGCATGGCGATGGTCAGCAGCAGCACGTCCTCAAAGTCGATGAGGTTACGCTCATCCTTCAAATCCTCATACGCCTGGAAAATACGCTGCATATTCTGCGGGGTAATCGCCGAGGGCAGCTGTTTCTCGCTCAGACGCTGCATGATGGTGTCCGGGGTGAGCAGCTGAACCTTCGCCCACTCAATCAGCGACGCCAAATCACGCAGCAGGGAACGGTCCGTACTGATGCGCAGACGGTTCGCCGCCTCCGTAATCAGCGAGGCTTTGTTCTGCACAATGGACGGGAACGTACCGCCCACCACCTGCGGCCAGAAATACACCAGCTGACGCAGCGCCGCCGAGTGGAAAGTACGCGCCTGCACGCCGTGCGCACCCAGCTGGTGCAGGCGGGTGCGCATCTCCTCCGCCGCACGCAGGGTAAAGGTCAAGGCGAGCACGCGCGGGCCCTGGTAGCGACCAATCGCAATACCGTAGGCGATGCGGTGCGTAATCGCGCGGGTCTTACCGGTACCGGCACCCGCCAGCACGCGCATGGGGCCGTCCAGCTCGGTGGCGACCGCACGCTGATCCGGGTCAAGCCCGGCAAGAATATCGTCTGCGGAGATCATATGCTGAGGCTGCTGAGGTGTGGCGGTCATAATGCTCCATCAGTGAGGCGGGCGGTACGGGCAGAGGGCTTACGCTCGCGCGGGCATGCGGATATACGGGCATGCGGGTGCACGAGGCGCTGATAGCCGGTCTTCCATTGTATTCTCCCAGACCGTGTTCTCCCAGACGGTGTTCTCCAGACCCGCCGCGGCTTCTTAGCTGTTGCTTTCATTCAGGGCGTGAGGAACCCGCCTCTTTTGGAGTGGGCAAGTAGAAGCTCAACAGGCAGCGCAAGCGAGCACGTTTAGGCTTGTCCACAAGTATCTTCACCACTTGGCATAAAGATCCTAAAAACTACTAAACGGCACACATTGGTTTGGTAACCTTAACCCGTGACTTTATCTCCCCTTCAGCTAGCAGCCATTGTCTCCGCCGGAGTGCCCGGGATTTACCCCGTCGGCGCCGAACCGGTCCGCGAAGACAGCGACGACTTCGACTCGGCAATCATCGCCGACTCCACCGGTCGCCGCTGGCGAGTGCGCGCCCCGCGCCGCCCCGACGCCAGCATGCGTCTTGAAGCTGAACACCTCATCCTGCAGTCGTTCAGCCCCGGCCTGCGCGCACGACTGCCCTTCGCCGTACCCACCGTTGCCGGCACCGTACCCTACGCGGGCGGCAACGTATTCGTGTACACGCACATCCCCGGCGCCATCTACGACGTGGACCAGCTCGCCGAACTGAGCCGCCGCGAAGTTGCGGCGGGCCGCCCCTCCCTGGCGTCCATCATCGCCAAGGACATCGCGACCCTGCACGTGATGCCCGAAGACATTATTTACGAAGCCGACCTGCCCTCCTACTCTTCGGAGCAGATTCGTCTGCGCAAGAACGCCGAGCTCGAGCGTGCCGCCGCAACCGGCAAGGTGCCCGCCGACCTGCTCGCGCACTGGCGTACCGTGCTCTCCCCCGGACCCATGTGGCAGTTCCGCCCGCGCGTGGTCCACGGTGACATGGGTGCCGAGAACCTCGTACTGCATGTCACGCCCTCGACGGCGCGCATCGTGGAGGTCACCGGCTGGTCCGATGTGCACGTGGGCGACCCCGCGCAGGACTTCGCGTGGCTGTACTCCTGCCAGGACATCGACTTCACCGACGAGGCCATCGAGGTCTACCGCCAGCAGATGCCTCAACTGCCCGACGCCTACCTGGCACAGCGCGCGAACTTCTACGCGGAGTTCGCGATCGCCCAGTGGCTCACCCACACCGTGGAGGTCGGCGACCGCGACGGCGCAACCCACGCTGTGTCCATGCTCCTGGACATTCAGGACGACCTGCGCGCCTCCGGCGAACTGCTCGGACAGGAGGAGGTCGGCCCGCTGGTCGGCCCCGCCGAGTAGCTATTGGCTCGGGTAGCCGTTAGGTTTCTACCTACCGCATAGGTTTTCGGTTCAGCCCCGCAGTACTGCGCTGCGGGGCTGAACTGTATCTACCGGGGTTTACGGGGGGGTATATCCGCTTGCCTGTGCCCGGTGAAACCAGTTCCCCGAGTGTCTGTCAAACCGACGAAATTATGCCCATAAGGGTTAGTGGAAGGGCTTTAGTGGCCTTTTTGACAAAATTTCTTTAAGTGTTTCCCCTCACCTTTTGAGCACCAGTTTTGCATTTTTGTGCATGAATGACTCAGATTAAGGCTGAGACTTGAAGGTGCGCTAAAGGTGCCATTCACAATATTTCCCGGACGCAAATACGCCACAAACCCACATAAACCAACTTTTGATTTCAAGAGTCCACAGAGCATCAACTTCACCTTGAACTATGCTCAAAATAGTGCATTTTAGGGTAAAAACTTACCCTGTAGATTTTTTCAAAAACTCCTGGAATACTTTTGCTGTGCCGCGAGAAAACCAGCGGACACACTCCCCATAGCGCACTGACCAGC
Source organism: Rothia mucilaginosa (assembly GCF_001548235.1). NCBI lineage: Bacteria > Bacillati > Actinomycetota > Actinomycetes > Micrococcales > Micrococcaceae > Rothia > Rothia mucilaginosa. The sequence continues at coordinate 1,694,405 of NZ_AP014938.1, read as the reverse complement.
GCTGATATCGTGGCAGCGATAAAGTGGGGAGACAGATTGGACGGGACCCTGACCGGTCATGTCAGACCCGAGCCGGATTCATGCACCGCGCAACCAATCACCGATGGCAGAAATCTATAGAGTTACTTTCGAGGTTGTGTTTGAGAGTAAAGACGCACGCAAACCCCACGGGGCGCCGGCGGCGCGAGTGAGGCCGCGAGAGCGGCAGTCGTTCGGCGCGATTCTTTCCCGGAGCGTGCGAGGGCACGAAGTACCTCCATAGTTCTTCAGCGGCTGAGGACGCCTCATCACCCTAATGCAGTGGGGTGAAGAGGCGTCCTCTGCCATTAACCGTAAAAGTCCGCGCAGAAAAGTCCACGCAGGAAAGCAGCTCACCAGGCATTACGCCTCGTGAGCTGCTTTTCTCTATTCGGTTGTAGCAAGCGCTAGCACGCGAGCGCCGCCTACCTATGTTGTCTAGACCTGCCACCTAGCCCTTGCGCGCCTCACGAATCACCTTCGCCAGCTGCGCCTCCGTGGGCAGGCCTCCGCGGATCTGGTGATCCCACACCTCCGCAACGCCCTTGCCGCCCAGGTACACGAACACGGTGCTGATACGCTCCGGGTCCACGCCCATAATGCGGGAGAACGCGATACGGTACAGGCCCAGCTGGAAGCGTCGAGACTGCATGGTCGCCATCTTCGGGCGGGAACCGCTCTTCCAGTCCACCAGAACCCAGCGTTCGCCGTCCTCGTCCTCGGTGCGGAACACCGCGTCGATACGGCCGCGCAGGCTTAGACCCTCGATATGGGTTTCGACCGGGTACTCGACCGCCCAGATGCGTTCCTTCCACTCATCGCTGCCCCACTCGCTGTTGGCGAAGCGCTCCCAGAGGCGCTGAACGGAGGCTTCCAGTTCGCTCTCGGACTCCTCGTAGGCGTCCTCGAAGGTGAACTCGTCCTGCTCCTGCAGGTCAGCCGGACTTGCAGATTCAGAGGGGTCTGCGGGGTCTTCTGTAGACTCAGCGAGCGCGGTGGAGGCAGCGGAACCCGGCAGGTCAACGCCCACCGTGTCCTCCGCGTCGGGCGCCTCCAGCGGGTCGGCGCTCGGCGCCACCCCGAAGTGCTCCTCAATCAGCGCGTGCACCGCCGTACCAATCGTTGCCGCACGCGAGGGACGCTGAGGCACCGGGCGCATCAGCTGATGCACCGTGCCCTGCGGGTCCTCGCTCAGGCGAATGAACGTGGATGCGGACAGGTGCCCCGACAGCTGGTTGCTGGGCACAGGGTCGGTCTGGCCCATCATGAGCAGTAGCAGGTCGGCTTCGCGTTCCCAGTCCACCGCCTGCTGGCGCAGGGATTCGGGAATGGCGGGTGCGGGGTGGTTTGCGCTCTCCCCCGCTACACCCTCCCCGCTCTGGTGCAGGTCATCGTCACCCGCGCCGACGGCGAGTTCCACCGCCAGGGCGGCACGCTCCACCGCCTCGCGACGGCTCGAGGAGTTAATCGCAATCTCACGTTCCAGGTGCTCATGCTGGCCGCGGCGAAGCATCTCCTTTGTACCCTGCGTGAGAGCGTCATCAGACGCCCAACGCCAAATTACGGGGCGCTCCAGCGGATCAAAAGGCCACATGGCGGTCAGCACCGCACCCAGGTTCGGGTTCCTGTCCTCGTAGTTCTTCTGAGCGAATTGGCCGCGCACCTCAATCGGCAGCGCCGCCGCCACCGTGGGCGAGAAACCGGGCTGAGGCGGTTGCGTCTCACGCCATTTCTCCCGCTCGGTGGCTTCGATGATCCATTCGGGCACCGGCAGGTTCAGGCGGGTGCAGTTCTCCGCCACCGTGCGTGCTCGTACGGAAGGAGCCGCCAGCTGCCAATCCTGCGCGAGGGCGGGAGCCATGACCTCAACCAGCGCCCAGGCGTAGCGTTGCACCTGCTCGGCGTAGGTTGCCCGGGCGTTCGTGCGCGCCTCCGCCTGTACGGGGGTGAGCTCGTCAGGGTCTACGGGGTAGAGTTCGAGGTCCTCCAGCAGAGCCGTCTCATCGGAGGCGGGCGGCAGGTTCGAGGGGTCCACGACCGTACCGTGCACCAGGGTCACCGGTTCGGTCAGGCGGTACTTCGACTCGGCCAGCTGCTCAACCCAGCGGCGCACATGGTTCAGGTGCACCTTTTTGCGCTTATCGGCGGGGTTCGGCATTGTGTACGACAGGCCCATACCCACCAGCTGCGGCGCCGCCCAGGGGGTATCCATCGTCTCCTCGAAGCGCACAGAGGGCGCATCTACCGTGGGCGTGCCCATGTCGAAGAGCGACTTGAAAAGCATCTCCATCAGCTCCTCCCAGAAGGGTTGCACCGGCTGAGGTGCCACAGAAGCACTCTTCCAGCGGTAGGCGCTCATCGCCAGCAGGTTACGGGCACGGGTCATCGCCACGTACATGAGGCGGCGGTCCTCCATGCCGGCGTGCTCGGCGGCATCATCTTTATGCTCGGCCAGGTAGTCTTCCAGGTCCTTCGCTTTCTCGAAGGCGGTAATCTCCTCCATGGTCTCAAGGATCGACGGGAGGTACTCGCGGTCGCCACGCAGCGGCCAGGGCAGAGCCGCATTAGCCGACATCTGCCACAGGTTCGGGGTCTGCCCGCCGGTCGCGCTACCGCACAGACCCGGCAGAAGCACATGATCCCACTCCAAGCCCTTCGCCGCGTGCATGGTCATCAGCTGCACCGCGTTCGGGTCAGGTTCCACCGCACCCAGCGCCAGGCCCTTCTCCTCATCATCGGCACGCTCAAGCCAGGCGAGAAAGCCCATCACGTAGCTCACGCCGCCCGAAGACAGCAGGAAGCGGCGCGCACCCGGATCGCCCTCCTCCGCGCTCACGCCGTCAGAACCGGCGTAAATCATCGCGTTAATACGCGGCGCCGACATGCCGTAGGCGGCGGCAACCTCGTGGAAAGCGTCCAGGTTCGCGCGCGAACCCAGCGGGTCGGTACCCGGGCGGACCGCCAGCTCAATATCGAGCAGCATGGTCCGTTCAATCTCGTACAGCAGCGTGCCCAAATCCTCGCTCAAACCGGCACGCAGCACGCGCATCTGCTCAGCGAAAGCACGCAGACGCTCCAGCGCCGCCGGGGAGAAGCGGCGGCCGCGGTACTGCTCACCGTAGAGGGGTTCGCCGTCCGCGCCATCCTGCGGCAGGTTCTCCACCGCCTCAATGAGGGAGGCGTAGCCGGAGGAATCCTCCACCGCGCCCTTGAGGGTTTCGTCCAGGCGTTCCTGGGCGGCATGCAGATGCTCCGCCTGCAGGATGATAGCGGCTGCGTCGTCGGCGTCTTCAGCCTCCGCGAGCATACGCAACGCCATCTGCTCACGCAGGGCACGCTCACGCTCACGCACCAGCGACTGCGCCCAATCACCCAGCGCCAACATATCCGCCGCACCCAAACGCCAACGCGCACCCGTCAGCAGGCGCGCCAGGGCATCCGAACGGTTCGGATCCGCCAGCACACGCAACGCCGACACCAAATCCACAACCTCCGGTTGGGAGAGCAAACCGCCCAAACCCACCTGCTGCACCGGAATGCCCAGACGCTCGCACTCCACACGAATCGGGTCCAGCTGACCGTGCACACGCGCCAACACCGCAATCTCGGGCATCTTCAGGCGCGGACGCACCGAACCATCACCGGAACGATGCGCCGCGTAGGCGCGCTCATACTCGCGCACCGCCTGCGCGCGCATCGCCGCAATACGCTCGGCAATAGCCACAGCTTCCTCACGGTCAGAGTCGTGGTACGTCAAATCAACACGCCCCACCATGCCCGCGGCAGCCTGCTCAAAAGCGGGCGAACCAGGCTCCCCCACCAGGGCGCAGCGCGGACGCAGGTCGGGAACCTGAGCGGCGGTAATATCGCCGTCGGCGGCACGCACCCACTCGGGAACCTCCTTCAGCTTCTCCGCCACGTGGTTTGCCGCGTTCAGCACCGAAATGTCGTTACGCCACGCAATGGACAGGAACAGCGGCTGCACATGCTCGGTCGGGAAATGACGGTAGAAGCTGAACATCTGACCGTCCGAAGCACCACGGAAACCGTAAATCGACTGCTTCGGGTCGCCCACAGCCATCACCGGATGCGCCGGGATACCCGCCTCCTCATCGGCGCCGTAAATCGAGGAGAACAAGCGCATCTGCGCGTGCGAAGTGTCCTGGAACTCATCCAGCAGAACCACCTTGAAGCGGGCACGCTCACCCTCACGAATCGCCGGGTCAGCCTCCGCAATGCGGGCGGCAAAACGCATCAGGTCACCAAAATCCAGCACCTGCATGCGCGCCTTCACGCGGGCGTAGCTCATCGCCATGCGCGCGTACACTCGGCGGTTACGTAGCAGACGCTGAACCTTCAGGATCTCCTTCTCAGTCTTCGTCGCGCGGCGCGGATCAGGCACCGCCGCATACGCCGCCAACTGCTCGGTGCAGAAGTCAATGACCTCCTGCGGCTCCACCAGATGCTCCGCGCACTCGTCCGAGAGCTGCAGCATCTGGTTAATCATGGTCGCCGCAGACACCGGCACGCCGTCGTGGTCGAGGGGAAGCTCCCCCTCCCAGTACTGCACAATCTGCGCGGCAAGCTGCCACTTCTGCGCATCGCCAAGCATCTGCGCGTCCTGCTCCACGCCCAGGCGCAGACCGTACTCCTTCACGAGGTTATTCGCGTAGGAGTGGTAGGTGAGCACGGTCGGGTCAGCGATGCCCTCGCGCAGTTCCTCATCGGTCGGGGCGACGCGGCGGCTACGGCGCAGCGTGTTCAGACCGGCACGCATACGGCTGCGCAACTCGGTTGCTGCCTTGCGGGTGAAGGTCACGCCCAGCACCTCTTCAGGGCGCACAAAACCGTTGTCGACCAGCCAAATCACGCGGTCAACCATGGTCGCGGTCTTGCCCGAACCGGCACCGGCAATGACGAGGGTCGGGGCGGGGCCCGCCTCAATCATGCGCACCTGCTCGGGGGTCGGCTTCTTGCCGTCAGCCCCGTTGAGCATCTCGGCAATATCAAGGGCACTGCGGTAGTTGGCAGGCTTCAGCGCCGGGTCGTTCGCGGCGGCTTCAGCAGAGAAGAGCATGCCGTTGGGCAGCTGCCAGCTATTGTGCTCACACCACTGGGCGGGGGTGAGCATGCCGGCGCCAGAAACGGGGTGAGCGCCGGGGGTAACGCCGGGGTGAGTAGCGCCGTATGCGCCAGAGTCAGTCATAATTCCTCTTCCTCATGGATCATTCTCATGGGAGGTTCGGGGTGAGTGATATCGAAAGTAAACGTAGGGTACGCGACTACTAGGGCTGCGTCACCTGGCGGCCGCGCGTACAAATCGGGCAAATCTCCGGCAGGCGGCACCCGTAGCCGCCCTCACGGTGACGAGCCTGCACCTGCGAGCCAGCAATCAGCTCCGCTGCGTGCTGCACCAGCTCAGCCGCCCACGAATCGTGCTCCGTCAGAGCGGGCTGAACCTGCAGGCGAGTCTTGCTCTCATCGTTCACGCCCGAGGCGCCCAGCTGCACGAGCGCCGCGCCTCCGGAACGACCCGTATAGCCGGTGTACTCCAGCTCCCGGGGGCGGGCATCCGGTAGCGGTTCGCCCGTCTGTAGGGCGGCGGCTTCGGCGCGGTAACGCTCCTCCAGCTGCTCACCCGCGCCAGCCTCCACCGCAATCTGGTAGGCGGCAAGCTGCGGATGTGTCTCCATCTCCGACCCGGTCGGCTTAGACTTGCCGGTTTTCAGGTCAACAATGGCGTAGCGGCGGGTGCCGTCCTCCGCCGGGGCGGTACCCTCGAGGCGGTCCACGCGGCCGGTGAGCAGCGCATCCAGCTCGCCGACTTCACCGGCGGGGTCGAAGGGCACGGGCACACGCACCGAGAAGGAGCCTTCAACACCGAGGTTCTGCCAGCCGGCGTCGCCCATGTGCTGACGGTAGTAGTAGCTCAGGCGCAGAATCATGCGCTTGGCGCGCTCGTAGAGGGCGTAGGATTCCCAGGGCACGCGCTCGCGGTACTCTTCGTCGGTCTCATCGTCCTTGCGGGCGGGCACGCCGAGGGAGCTAATGCGCTCGTCGAGGGCAGTTTGGAGCTCTTCAAGGGTGCCGGTCGGGTACTCCTCGGCGATGGCGTGAATGAGCGTGCCGAGGGAGCGGGACAGGTCGGTTTGGGCTTCCGCGCGGGCGGCGGAAACCAGCCAGTCCAGCGGGGAGCTGTGGATGGTTTCCAGGCGTGAGGGCGAGAGCGCAATGGTGCGGCGGCTCGGCTTTTCAGCCTGTTCTTCAGCAGACTCTTCGCTGTGGTTTTCGTCCTCAGCGTGGCCTGCCGGGCGGTGCGCAAAGAGCAGCTCCGCGCTAGAAAGCGGCAGAAGACCCCACCACTCGTCGGGTGCGGCACCGGGTGCCTGCGCATTCGCCAGGCGCGCCAGAGTGCGGGAGACGGCATCGAGTCGGTACGCGGAAGCCTCCGGGGTGAGCGCGTCCTCCTCCGGTGCGTTGTGCATCTGCGCGCCGCCCTGAGCGTCTTCGGCGCGCATCGCGTTCAGCGACTCCTCAACGAGGGTGCGGCGAAGCTCCGCCACCAGGGAACGCAGGGTGGCGGGGCGGCGCACGCGGGTGATGGGTACGTCCGTGGAGTCACCGACCGCGTCGGTGGGCAGCACGAAGTCGAAGAACTCGCCGGGTGCCTGGTCGTCGTTGCGCACGGCGGTGAGCACGAGGCGGGTGCTGGCGCGGGTGGCGGCGACGGCGAACATGCGTAGCTCGTCGTGGCGGGTGTCGCGCACGCGTTCGGGGTAGCTGCGGATGCGGGCGGGCGGCACAGGCTGCTTGCCCTCCCCCGCCTGCTGTTCTGCCTGCTGGGCGCGCTGGCGGATGCGCGCGTCGCACAGGTCCGTAAGGTCGCCGGTGCTCAGCAGGGAGCCGCGCACGGTGGTGTTGGGCCAGGTGCCTTCCTGCAGACCGCATACATATACGGTGCGCCAGGACTGACCGGCAGCGAGCGCGGGGGTGAGAATCTCGACCGCATCTTGGCGTACGCCGCGGGCAGCGAGGGTATCCATGGGCAGGTCCTGCGCGTCGATGAAGTCGAGGAATTGTTCGGCACCGGCGCCGCGCATCTGCTCGTCGAAACGGTCGGCGGCTTCGAAGAGTCCGATCATGGCGTCGAGGTTGCGGTGGGCGGCGTCCGCGTCGGGGCCTGCGTTGCGTGTCTGGGCGATCCAGGTTTTTTCGAGGCCGCTGGCTTCCCAGAGCGCCCAGAGCACTTCGGTGCTAGTAGATTCGGGGCGCGCGAGTGCTTTACGTCCGGCGGAGAGCACGGCTGCGATGCGGTGCACGGCGCGTCCTACGCCCTCTTCGGGGAGGGTTTCGGGGTGTAGCAGGGCGCCGAGGAGCAGGTCGTCGCTGGGGCGGTGGCCGCCGCTTTGCAGTTCGATGGATCGCAGCTGCTGGCGGAGTCGTCGCACGTCCATGCTGGATGCGCCACCGAGTCGGGAGGTGAGCAGGGTGATGGCGCTCTGCGCGCCGCCGAGGGGGTTGGCGCGGCTTTCTTCGGCGATGACGTCATCGAGGCTTCGGCGCATGAGTTCTTCAGCTTCGGTTGCGCTGAGGGCCTCGTAGCCGCCACGCTCCCCCGACTCCACACCTTCTGCAGCGGGCATGTGCACGGCGGGGTTCAGTGCCTTCTCGCCGCGCTTGCGGGCGTAGACGAGCAGGCTGAGCGCGTCGAGGAAGGGGCGTACGGCGGGCTCGTCACGCACCGGCACGAGCGCCGCGGAGGTACGCGAGGGAATGCCGTTCGAGGAGAGCACGCGGCGGATGCGCGCCACGTCCGCGCTGCTACGCACGATGATGGCGGACTCGCGGTAGGGGTGGTTGCCGTAGATGCGTTCTTCGAGCAGCATTTGGGCGATGAGGTTCGCCTCGTCCTGAGAGCTGGAAAGCGCATACTTATACACGCCGGCGGGTGCGGTGCGGTAGTGCGCGGGGTCGAGGATTTTGCCGTCGGCGCCCAAATGCAGCAGCGGTTCGTCGGCGGCACCCCAGGTGAGGGCTTCGTCGGCGGGGGTGGTGTTGATACGTCCAAAGGTTGCGGGTGCACCATTCTTTACCCCCTCCTTCGCGCCGTTCTTGACCCCTTCCTGTTCGGCGGTGAGCGGCACGAACCGGGTGTAGCGCGGCAGGCGGCGGCGAATGTCCGCCACGAGCGGCATCATGAGTGCGGGCAGACGGTAGGAGGTGGTGAGCGTGCGGGTGCGCATGCTCGGGAAGCTTGCCTGCAGGGTGGTGACGAGGTCGGGGCGGGCGCCTCGGAAGCCCTGGACCACGGCTTCGTCGCTGTAGGTCATGACAACCTGGGGACCTTCTGCGAAGAGGTCGGGGTGGGTTTCGGTCAGGTGCTTAGCGTCTGCGGGGGCGACTTCTGCGGCGATGAGCCGCAGCAGCCGGTAGATGGAGGGGCTGAGTTCCTGCACGTCGTCGATGAGGATCAGATCGTAGCGGCGGCGTTCTTCGGCGAGGAATTCGGGAGCGCGCAGCAGTAGCCGGCAGGCGTCGTTGATGAGTACTGCCGGGTCGTAGGCGTTTTTGGCGCGGAGGGCTCGCACGGCACGGTATTCGGTGTGCAGTTGGGCGAGGGCGTGCCAGGCGGGCTGGTTGTGTTCGGTGGCGAGGGCGTGTACGTCTTCGGCGGTGAGGTCGTATTCTGCCATGCGGTCGAAGAAGTCGCGGATTTCGTGGCGGAATCCGCGGGTTGCGAGGGCGTCGCGGAGTACGTCGGGCCAGGCGGGGCCGGGTGCGATGCCTTCGGCGTGGTTGGCGAGTAGTTCGCCGATGATGACGTCTTGTTCGGGGCCGGAGAGGAGTTTGAGGTTGCCTTCTACGCCGCTGAGTAGCCCGCGGGTTTGGGCTCGTTTGAGCAGGTCGAAGGCGTATGCTGCCCAGGCGCGGGTGGGTGCTACGGAGAGGCTTCGGTCGCTGGATGCGGCGATGGTGTCTCGCATGCGGGTTGCGGCGGTGCGGGTGGGTGCGAGGATGAGCAGGCGGGCGGGGTCGTTGCCGTCGGCGAGGTAGCGCAGGGCGCGTTCGGTGAGGTGGTGGGTTTTACCGGTTCCGGGGATGCCGGTGAGAAGTTGGGTTGTCATGGTTTCAGTCTATCGGCTGGAGCGCGCTTGTACCTTGTCGGCTGTTATTCGGGCTCGTCGGCTGTTGATATGCCTCTCCCGGGGCTTAATATGCTGCCCTGTCGGGGGGCTTATCCACAGCTGCATGACCTGCGGGCGCGCGCCCGTTGCCCCGCTGGGTTAGTCTTATAGCATGACCTGGATGAACGGCCTGCGCGCCACTTTTGACCTTGAAACCACCGGTGTGGACGTCACCACCGCCCGCATCGTGACTGCTTCCCTGATTCTGCTGGATCCTCAGGGTAATGTGGTGCGCCGTGGCGAGTGGCTTGCCGACCCCGGCGTTGAGATCCCTGCCGGTGCCGCCGCCGTGCACGGTATTACGACTGAGTACGCGCGTGAGCACGGTCGTCCCGCCCGCGAGGTCGTGTGGGAGCTTGCCGGCGCGATTGGTGCGCTGAACCTTGACGGCGTGCCGATTATTGCGTTCAATGCCGCCTACGATTTTTCGGTGCTGCACCACGAGATGCTGCGCCACAATATTGCCAACGGTGAGCTGCCGCCGGGTGTGGTGCTCGACCCGTATGTTCTGCATAAGCACGTGATTCCGCGCAAGCGCGGCAAGCGTACCCTGGAGGTTCTTGCCGCCGAGTACGGTGTCTCCCTGGAGAATGCGCATACTTCCGCTGATGATGCCCTGGCGGCGGAGCGTCTGCTGGTGAAGCTGACCGAGCAGTTCCCGCAAGTTCTCAACGTGGATGCGCGCCAGCTGCACGAGCAGCAGATTCAGTGGGCGGCGGAGCAGGCGGCGAGCTTCCAGGCGTGGTTGCGTACGCAGCCGGGTAAGGAATCTGAGGTCATTGACGGCCGCTGGCCGGTACGCCGCTAAAACTGCGCCGCTAAACTCACTCTCACTCTTCCCCCAGCTACCCAACATATCTCGCCTTTACTGACGGGCTGACGCTATCCCCTCCGGGGCTTCTCCCCTATGCTAGAAGGTGACCGCACCTGCAACGAATAGCATGTGAATAGCACGACCCGGAAGGCCTCTCATGGATGATCAGCCCCGCACTACCGAGCCGTACCCTGACACTAATACGCGCAGTATTTATTTGGGTTCTACCCGCCTGGCGCATGAGCATTTGGTGGCGCAGTCTCAGGTGGTGCTCCGCCTGGGCCGCATCCTGATGAAGTCGGGTGCGAGCGCCTACCGTATTAAGGCGTCGATGGCGCGCCTAGCGAAGGCTGTGGGGTTGAAGGAGCATCACGCGCAGGTGACCTTCACCGAGATTTCGACTTCTTCGTACACGGAGGGTAATTTCCGTACTGAGGTCGCTGAGCAGCGCACGATGGGCATTAACGCTCATAAGCTGGATCAGTTGGGTAAGTTCATTTCTGAGCTTCCCGAGAAGATCACCCCGGCTGAGGCAAACGCCGAGCTGGACCGTATCGATTCGGCGAAGCCTCTGTACACCCCGTGGATGCTGGCGTTGGCGTCGGCTGTTGCGTGTGCCGGGTTCGCGTTTCTGAACCGTGGCGGTCTGGTGGAGTGCTCGGTCGTGTTCTTGGCGGCGGGTGCCGGTCAGTATTTGCGTTCGACTCTGCTCAAGCGCGGGGTGAGCCACATGGCGACGTGGATGGCGTGTGGTTTCCTGGCGGCGGGTCTGTACATTGCGGTTGTTAATGTGCTGGTTGCAGCGGGTTGGGTTAGCCCGAACCATATGATTGGTTTTATTTCGTCGGTGCTGTTCTTGGTGCCGGGTTTCCCGATGGTGACGGGCATGCTCGATATTTCTCGTATGGACTTTTTGGCGGGTATTTCACGTCTGACGTATGTGGGTTTGCTGCTGATTAGCGCGTCGTTTGCGGTGTGGCTGTTGGGTTCGCTGTTCCACCTGCCATTGGCTTCCCCGGCTCCTCTTAACCTTGACCCGACCCTGTATTTGGTGTTGCAGGTGCTTTCTTCGGGTGTTGCGGCGGCTGGCTTCGCGATGCTTTTTGCCGCCTCCCCGGTGGCGTGCGTGTGGGGTGGCGTGATTGCTGCGGTGGCGAACCCCGCCCGTATTCACATGGTGGAGGCGGGTATGCCCGCGCATATGGCGGCGACGATTGCCGTGTTTGGTGTGGGTATTTTGGCTGAGATTGTGGCGCCGCTGCATCAGCGTAAGTACACGCGTATTTCCCTGTCGGTTCCGGCGGTGGTGACGATGGTTCCGGGTGTGCTGTTCTACCGTTCCATGTCGCATTTTGCGAGCGGTGACATGTATTCGGCGGCGACCGGTTTTGTGCAGTCCCTACTGATTTTCATGGCGTTGGGTATGGGCCTGGCGTTTGTGCGTCTGCTCTTTGATAAGAACTGGCTGTTCGATCAGGACACTCAGGTGTTGAACCGTCTGGATACCGACCGGCACCTGCGTTAGCCGCCTTATTCTTCTTTCTGTTACCTAACTTGTCTGTTGTGTTTTATCGTCACCTTTCGGTACGTTCAGGTGCTTGTCACCTGCGGTTCATCTGTAGCGCCTATGATGGTTAGGTACGGGACGCTCATAGCGTGCAGGCTCCGTTGCCTGGTGCGCATCGTCCCCTGTAATTCTTTAGTTCGCCGTCTCTGTTGAAAGGCACCGATACGATGACTCCTTCCTCTACCCACCCGCTGCACCACGAAGCCAGCGAGAAGCTGTTTGAGCGTTCTCGCGCGGTGATTCCCGGCGGCGTGAATTCCCCGGTGCGTGCTTTCAATTCTGTGGGCGGCACCCCTGCGTTTGCGGCGAAGGCTAAGGGCGCGTACCTGTACGATGCGGACGGCAACGAGTACGTTGACCTGGTCTGCTCGTGGGGCCCGTCGATTCTGGGTCACGCGCATCCGCAGGTGGTTGAGGCGGTTCAGCAGGCGGCTGAGCGCGGCCTGTCCTTTGGTGCGGCGAGCGCGCCGGAGGCTGAGCTGGCTGAGCTGGTGGTCAACCGTATTAACGCGGCGATTCCCGGTGCGATTGATCAGGTGCGTATGGTGTCCACCGGTACTGAGGCGACCATGACTGCAATCCGTCTGGCGCGTGGTGTGACCGGTCGCGACAAGATTATTAAGTTCGCGGGCTGCTACCACGGTCACGTGGATGCGCTGCTTTCCGAGGCTGGTTCGGGTGTGGCGACCCTGGCGCTGCCGGGTTCTGCTGGCGTGACTGCCGCAACCGCCGCTGAGACCATTGTTCTGCCCTATAACGACCTGGACGCTGTGCGTGAGGCGTTCGCGAACCATGAGGGTCAGATTGCCGCAATTATTACTGAGGCGGCGCCATGCAACATGGGTGTGGTGACCCCCGAGCCCGGTTTCAACCGTGGCCTGCACGAGATTGCTCACGCGAACGGTGCGCTCGTCATTTTTGATGAGGTGCTGACCGGTTTCCGTGTGTCTTCGGCTGGTTACTGGGGTTACGCTGCTCCCGAGGATGGCGGCTGGGTTCCCGATATTTTCACGTTCGGCAAGGTCATTGGTGGCGGTATGCCCATCGCGGCGCTGGCCGGTAAGCGTGAGGTCATGGAGCACCTGGCGCCGGTCGGCCCCGTCTACCAGGCTGGTACCCTCTCCGGTAACCCGCTGTCCGTCGCGGCGGGTATTACGACCCTGACCCTGGCTGATGCCGCCGTCTATGCGCACCTGGATTCGCGCAGCGCCCAGCTGCAGCAGGCTCTGACCGAGGCGTTCAACGCCGCCGGTGTGGACCACTCCATCCAGAGCGCCTGTAACCTCTTCTCGGTGGCGTTTGGTACCTCCGAGGCGGGCGTGCACAACTACGCCGACATCAAGGCCTCGGCAACCAGCCGCTACAACGCGTTCTTCCACTCCATGCTCGAATCCGGCGTGTACCTGCCGCCGAGCGCATTCGAGGCGTGGTTCGTTTCTGCCGCCCACGACGATGAGGCGATGGACCGTATCATCTCGGCTCTTCCGGCTGCAGCCGCCACGGCTGCCTCCGCGTAGAGTCCGGGAGAAGTAAGGAGGTGAGCGGCTCATGGATTTGAGCGCTCTGGGACTGCCCATGGAGCAGCTACGCGACGTGTGGCTGATTGCCTTCATGGTGTACGTGGGCTTGTGCCTGCTGGTGGATATCGCCTACCCGGTGCCCATCAAGAAGGAGAAGGCTGCCGAACTGTACCTTGAGGTGTCCGGCTCGCCCGTTGATGAGGCGCGCCGCGCCACCGCGGAACGCACCGCGATGGGTGCGCCGCTGAGCTCCTCCCGCAAGGGTAGCGCCACGAAGAAGGCGAAGAAGAAGCTGGATTCCATTGAGGGCGCCGGCGTGTTTAGCGGCTGGTTCCACGTGGTCATGTACCTGTGGGGCTGGATTGTGGCGGTCTCAATTTTCACCCTGTACTGGGATATCGTGTACGACGGCGTTGTGCTGCCGGCGCTGCTTCTGCCGTTCCTCATGGTGTACCTGGGTGCGCGCTTTGGTCGCCGTCACTGGCGTACCGCGCGCGGCTACAGTGAAAACGACCGTGCGCTGGGCATGCCGCGCATCTACTCGGCGACGCTGGGTAAGCTGAGCGCCCCGTTCCGTGTGCGTAGCACCGTGCCGGGTGTGGAGCCGATTCGTGACGACCGCACCGTCTACTGGGTACTCAACGGCATTGCGTTCCTGCTCGCCGCGGTCTTCCTGACTTCGCTGGCGGGCTGGAGCATCGACGAGGATTGGGAAGCGATTTATATCGGTCATGCTTCTTGGTTCTTGGCGGCGGCGTACATTCCGCTGATGATTATGTTGCTGATGTATAACCGCGATTACGTGCTGTTCAACCCGGATTCGTTCCAGGCTGGGCGTCTGCTCCTTCCGGCGAAGTCCCGCCCCTACTCGGATGTTCGCGCGTTCCGCGTGTACCCGAAGAACCCGGACGCGATTAATCTGAACCCGAAGGATGCGAGCCAGTGGAGGCTGGAGATTCTGCTTCCGGGCGGCCGCAAGCACAACTATTCGCTGAATGATCACCAGATTGATTGTTTGGTGGCGCAGATTGCGTTCAACATTGAGCAGGGACGCTGGGCGCAGCTGGACTCGCCGGCGGACCGTGAAATGTTGGCGAAGTACTTCGTGGACGGCCGAGTTATCTGCACGACCATGGGTTACAAGCCTGCCGGTAAGCATGCGGAGGAGGCGGCACGCCGCGCGTCCTTCCAGAAGGCGCAGTACAAGTAAACCTGCAGCCTACATACCGCTCTTATACCGCGAGAAGCCACATGTGTTTCGAGAAGCCACGTTTTATGTTGCTTTTCGAAACACATGTGGCTTCTCAGCACCGTAGACACACCATCACGAACACACCATCACCGACAACGTAGAGAGGACAATTCATGGAGCTAAGCGCTTTGGGGATGCCCCTAGAGCCAGTACGCTACATATGGCTCATCGCCTTTATCGTTTACATAGGGTTATGCGTAGTGCCCGCTATCACCCATCCGGCAACCATCACCACGGAGAAAGCAAAAGAGCTCTACATCGCCCGTTACGGCTCTCCCGTCAACAATGCAATGAGGTATGCCGAACGTCGCTCCCTGGAGGGTAACCCGCTACCAAAACATAAACTGCGCTCTAACCTCACCCGCGCCCGCAAAGAAATCGATAGCGTATACGGTATCTCCTCGATTGAGGCGTGGTTCCACGTGCTCATGTATGTGTGGGCATGCCTTGTCGCACGATCCATCTTTCGTCTGTACACAGATATTGCCCATAATGGCATTCTGCTACCGGCGCTGTTGTTGCCGTTCTACATGGTGTTCGTGGGTGCACGTTCGGGGCGCCGCACCTGGCGCAAAGCCCGCAGCATCGATACGGATGACGTCACAGCCGGATTGCCTCAAATCTATAGCGCAGCATTGATGCGTCTAAACATTTTTGCTGTGCCGAATGGGGCTCATCCTCAAGCTAAACCGGTTCGAGCAAAGAATGATTTCTACGTTGAAACCCACTTTGTGTTGGTTGTGGCTCTCATCGTTTTCTTCTACTCGCTGGTAGGCTGGACGCTTTTGTACACCCCGCCAATGCCTATCGGTGGTGCCTCAATTATGCTGGCGGTTACAGCCGCAGCGGCGCTAGCGTTGCGTTGGCATTATTTGAAGGTCTACTTGCTGTTTAACCCCGATTCGTTCTACGTCGGGCGGCTTTTCCTGCCCGCGAAGAAGTACAGTTACCCCGACATTGAAGAGTTCTGCGTCTTCCCGAAGAACCCCGAACAGATCAAACCGACCTTCTACGAACCGTCGCAATGGCAGATAGAGATCAAGGTGCCGTCCAAGATCCCGCCGAACCTCGCTCAGCGCATGCCGTGGCTGCGCAGGCACATTGTGGCGGTGCACGATGAGCGGGTCGTCTGCCTGACCTCCCAGATTGCGTTCTACCTTGAGCAGGAACGCTGGGCAGACCTGCGCTCCCCCGCCGACCGGGAGAAACTCGCAGAATACTTCACCAACGGCAACGTTGTGTGCACCTCCCTCGGGTACAAGCCAGTCAGCGAAGAACAAGAATAAAACGGCGAGAAGCCACATGCTGTACGAACAGCATGTGGCTTCTCGGCATTAAAAGTGGGAGGGGGTTATGCGTCCAGCTCGCGGAGCCAGCCTGCCGCCTCCGTACCGTAATAGGTCAGAATAACGTCCGCACCGGCGCGGTGAATCGAACGCAGCGACTCCAACACCACAGCCTTACGGTCAATCCAGCCGTTCGCCGCAGCCGCCTCAATCATCGCGTACTCGCCCGACACCTGATACGCCGCCACCGGCACCGGCGAAAACTCCGCCACCTCGCGCACAATATCCAGGTAGCTGCCGGCAGGCTTCACCATCACCATATCCGCGCCCTCCTCCAGGTCAGCGCGCACCTCCAGCAGCGACTCGCGGCGGTTCGCCGGATCCTGCTGATACGTCTTACGGTCACCCGTGAAGCTGGACTCCACCGCGTCACGGAACGGGCCAAAGAACGCCGAAGCGTACTTCGCCGAATACGCCAGAATCGACACATCCTCAAAGCCAGCCTCGTCCAGGGCTGCGCGCATCGCCGCAATCTGGCCGTCCATCATGCCCGAGGGCGAAACGGTGTGCGCACCCGCACGCGCCTGCGAAACCGCCATCTTGCAGTACAGCTCCACAGTCTCGTCATTATCCACCACGGGCGTACCGTGGCCGTTATCAACCAGCACACCGCAGTGGCCGTGGCTCGTGAACTCATCCAGGCAGGTATCAGCCATAACCACCAGGTCATCGCCAAACTCCTCACGGCACACCGCAATCGCACGGTTCAGGATGCCCTGCGGATCCCAGGCGGTCGAGCCGACCTCGTCCTTATCCTCATCGCGGGGAATACCGAACAGGTCAATGCAGCGGATGCCCGCCTCGTACGCCTCACGCACGGCGGGGATGATGCTCTCCAGGGTGTGCTGGTACTGACCGGGCATCGAACGAATCGGCTGCGGTTCGTCGATGCCGTCGCGAACGAAGAACACCTGAATCAGCTGCGCGGGGCGCAGAGTGGTCTCAGCGACGAGGGAGCGCATGGCTGCGGTGGTGCGCAGGCGGCGCGGGCGGCGGGTGAGGTTCATGATCTCTCCTGAAAAGTTCTTTCGAAATAATGTGAAATCTTAGATGAAGGATGCGCCTAAATCAGGGATACGGCGGCGCGCGCCAAATCCTGCGGGGAGGGCGAATCGGCCTGCACATAACGCAGGTTCAGGGCGCGGCATGCGGAGGCGGTACTCGCCCCAATCGCCACCACCGGCGGCACCGATTCAGGCGGCACGGGCTCGGGCGGCACCGATTCGGGCGCTAGCGCGGGTGCGCCGTCCAGCAGGGCGTGCAGGCGGGAGGGGGCGGTCACCACCAGCACATCCGGCGCGGGGCTTTCCGGCGCGGGTGCATCTATGGTGTTCCCCTGCACGAGCGCGCGGGCGGCGCTGAGGCTCAGCTCGCCGGGCGCCACCTGCTCGGCGGGCACCATGTCGTAGAGCACGCAGCGGCGGCTGTCCCAGCCCAGGTTTTTGAGGCCTTCGCGCAGGGTCGGGCGGGCGTTGGAGCCTTCCAGAACCAGCACGGCGGCGGCACCGGCTACAGGCTGTTCGAACTCCGCGAGCATACCGGCGGCGCTCTGCACCTGCGGCTGAAAATCCGTGCCCAGCCCCAGCTGGGTGTGCACGGCGCAGGCGGTTGCCGCACCCACGCAGGCGATGCGCACTCCCCCACTCGCGCAGGCGCGGGCGAAGTCGTCACCCCACAGCTCAGCGCAGGCGCGAACCGTGTTGGCGCTCGTGAAGCTCACCCACGCGTACTGACCGGAGGCGAGCGCTTCCAGCGCGGCGGTGTGGTCTTCGCCCGGCTCGACGGTGCGTGCCTGCTGTAGTGGGGCGAAGAGTACCCGGCACTCCCCCAACCCATTCTGTGCGCATTCCTCGGCGAGGGCGCGGGCAAAGGCAGCGCCCTGGATGGCGGAGCGGGTCAGCAGAACCGTGCGCGGGGATTCAGCCTGTGGGGATTCAGAACACGAGGCAGACATGATGCCTACTTCAAATCCAATCCGGCCAGTGCGGCGGCGCCCATCTGCAGCAGGTCTTCTGCTACACGCACGCCCAGGCGTTCGGCGCCGGGCACATCCAGTTCGGCGGTTGCCGAGGTGTGGCGCAGCATGTCGGTGCCGTCCGGGGATGCCACCACAACGTTGAGCACCAGGTCGCCCTCAACCACCTGCGCGTAGGCGCCGATGGGGGCGGCGCATCCGGCTTCGAGGCGGCGTAGCAGGGCACGTTCGGCGCTGACGGCGAGGCGGGTTTCGTAGTGGTTTGCGGCGAGCAGAGCACGACCCAGGGCACGGACCGGGCGTGCCATCTCGGGGTCGGTGAGCGCGGCGGGGTCCGGGTTCTCAAACTCGCTTTCACGCACTTCCAGGGCGAGCGCACCCTGGCCGGGGGCGGGCAGCATGCGGGTGGGGTCCATGTACTCGGTGATGAGTTCTTCCTTGCCCAGGCGCTTGAGCCCGGAGACTGCGAGCACCACGGCGTCGCAGTCACCGCTGCGTTCGGTGCCTACACCGTGGTCGGCTCGTTCGGAAGTTTCGGTGTTCTGGCGGAGCACGACCTGTTTGCCGGCGTGCTCTTCAAGACCCTTCACGCGGCCGATGCGGGTGCCCACGTTACCGCGAATGTCCACGATTTCAAGGTCGGGGCGCAGTGCACGTAGCTGGGCGGCGCGGCGGGGTGAGCCAGTGCCCACGCGGGAGCCGGTGGGCAGGGTGTCGAGGGTCAGGCCGTCGCGTGCTACGAGGGCGTCGCGGGGGTCTTCACGTTTGAGGGTTGCGGCAATGACCAGGCCGGGGCAGGGTGCAGAGGGCAGGTCCTTGAGGGAGTGTACTGCCATGTCCACGCGGTTTTCTTCGGAGGCGTTCTCACCGTCGAGCAGACGCTGGCGCAGTGCCGCCGCGAATACGCCGGTGCCGCCGAGGGTCGCCAGGGGTCCGGTGAGCATGTCGCCTTCGGTTTTGACGGTGCGCAGGGTGAAGTCTACGACCTCGGCATCTGCGGCGCCGTCAGCATCTGCAGCGCCGTGGTGTGCCTGGTGTTCGGTGTAGAGGGAGGTGACGGTTTCAGCAGCGATACGGCTTTGGGTCAGGGCGAGAGCAGACCCGCGGGTGCCCAAGATGTACTCGTGATGGCTCATATCTCTCCTTATCAGTGATGTGTGTGATAGCCCGTAGGCACGTGCGCTCCGACCCGCCCGCGCACCCTCGTCTGGGGTGTTGGGGCGAGCCGGAGCTACAGGGGTGGTGTTAGTGGGAGTAGCATCCGCCGGAGCCGCAGCCACCGGAGCGGCGGGCAGAGGTTTCAGCAGCGGTTGCGGCAGAGGTGGCGTCCTCCGAAACGGCGGGCGCATATTCTGCAACCACCGGCTTCGGCGCACCGCGACCGGGCTTGCAGCAGTCGGGTTCGCACTCGTCGAACCAGCCGTACTGACCGCTCGCACTCGGGGCGAGGACGCTCTCACGTGCGGGGCGCAGGTCGGCTGAAACACTGTTCTCCACGCGCTCCTCAATCAGGCGGCGCAGCGACTCCACGTACGCCGGATGCGTGCCGGGGGTGGGGGTGCGCACAGCGACCACGCCCAGGCGCTCGCAGGTGTCCAGCGCCTCGGTGTCCAGGTCCCACTTGACTTCCATGTGGTCGGAGACGAAGCCGAGGGGCACCAGCACGACGCCTTCCACGGGGGCTTCGCCGTCCTCCGACGGGTTGGCGGGGGTGGGTAGCGCCTCCAGGGCGTCGTTGACGTCCGGTTCGAGCCACGGCATGGACGGCGGGCCGGAACGGGACTGGTACACCAGCTCCCACTCGACGTTCTGCAGAAGCTCCGGAGCCTCGTCGCGAACCAGCGAAAGCACGGCGCGGGCAACCTGCAGGTGCTTCTCCACGTAGGCGGAGCCGCCCTCGTAGTTCACGCCGCGCGGGCCTGCCTCGTTCGCCGCGGAGGTCGGCACCGAGTGGGTGCAGAACATAATCCGCAGGCGCGGGTTCGGCGAACCGCTATCGCGTGCGGCGAGTTGCTCACGCACCGTGGCGAGCCCGTCCTTCAGCCCGTCAGCGAAAGCGCGGGAGAAGCCAGGCACATCAAAGAACTGACGGATCTTACCCACGTGCACGCGACCTTCCAGGCCGAGCTGCTCAATCGCCACACCGTAGTCTTCACGGTACTGGCGGCAGCTCGAGTAGCCGGGGTAGGCGCTGGTCGCCAGCACGAGCACGTTGCGGTGGCCGTTTTCGTAGGCTTCGGCGAGCACGTCCTTCACGTAGGGCTTCCAGTTGCGGTTCGCCCAGGTGATCGGGACGTGCGGGCCGCGTTCGGCGAGCGCCTGCTGCAGTGCGGCGAGCAGGGCACGGTTCTGCTCGTTAATGGGCGAGACGCCGCCGTTGGCGCGGTAGTGGGTGGCGACCTCTTCGAGGCGCTCGTCCGGGATGCCGCGGCCAGCGGTTACGTTGCGCAGGAACGGGATGACGTCCTCCTGCCCCTCGGGGCCGCCGAAGGAGGAGAGAATCACCAGGTCGTAGGGGCGTGCCTCTTCGGCACGTTCACGGGTGATGCTGCGTTCGCTTCGGTAGTCGCCGAGGGTCTGCTCGTTGAGCGCGGCGGGGCCGTTGGAGGCGGTGTTCGCCGGGTCGGTGCGGTTGGGTACCACATCGTCCGGCAGGAGCGTGCCGTTGAGGGTTACGCCGTTGTTCGGCTGATGGCTCACGCCAGGACCTCTGCCACTTCGTCTGCGCCGATGCGGCGGCCGGTGTAGAAGGGGGTTTCTTCGCGCACGTGCAGGCGTGCTTCGGTGTTGCGGAAGTGGCGCATCATGTCGACCAGGTCAACGAGCTGGGGTGCTTCGAGGGCGAGGACCCACTCGTAGTCGTTCATGCCGAAGGTTGCGACAGTGTTCGCCAGAATCTGCGGGAAGTCGATTGCCTTCATGCCGTGGTTCTTGAGCATTTCTGCGCGGCGTTCGGGGTTCATGTAGTACCAGTCGTAGGAGCGTACGAAGGGGTAGACACAGACCCATGCTTCGGGTGCCTTGCCGCGTGCGTAGGCGGGTGCGTGGTTGCGGGTGAATTCTGCTTCGCGGTGTACACCCATGGTGGACCAGACGATGGTGGTGCCTGCGAAGAGTGCGGTGCGGCGGATCTTGCGGACTGCTGCCTGCAGCTTTTCGGGGCTCTCGCCGTGGGTCCAGATCATGATGTCTGCGTTGTCGCGCATTGCGGAGACGTCGTAGATGCCGCGCAGGGTCACGCCGTCGGCTGCGAGCTGCTCGGCGACCTTCTCGAATTCTGCGCGTGCCTCGTCGGTGTTGGACTCTGCGGGGCGTGCGCCGGAGCGTGCGAACACGGTGTAGAGGGCGTAGTGCAGGGTTTCGCCTTCTTCGCGGCCGCGGCGGTTTTCGTCAGCTGCGGAGTGCTGGACTGCGTAGCCCTTGGGTGCGCCGCCGTAGCCGTGGCCGGGGTGGGTGTAGCCGCCCTGACCGTGTGCACCGTGTGCGCCGCCGTGGCCGTGTGCTGCGTGATCGTGAGACATTGTGTGTTCCTTTCTTCAGCGAGGGTTCGCTGTGCTGGAGGCGCGGCTTCCGTAGCTGCGCGTTTTCTCAATTTTTTGGCTTTGTTGTTGGCTGAGCTGAGTTGTTGGCTGAGCTTCTGCCGTTGCGGTGCCGTCTACTTCGCGGTTGCAACCTTCGGGGAGGTGACGCCTTCCCAGTTCTGCGCGGCGTGGTAGATC
Organism: Rothia mucilaginosa; assembly: GCF_001548235.1. Lineage (NCBI taxonomy): Bacteria > Bacillati > Actinomycetota > Actinomycetes > Micrococcales > Micrococcaceae > Rothia > Rothia mucilaginosa. The sequence goes on along the minus strand of NZ_AP014938.1, from coordinate 1,673,009 downwards.
AGCTGGTCCATCTGCTCGTAGGTGTCTTTGACGGTGAGGACTAGGCCGGATCCGGCGGCCCAGGAGCCGACGGTGCTGAGGGTGCCCAGTTCGCTGGCGCGGTCGCGGAAATCCTGCACGCGCTTGCGGTGGCCGGGGGTGGAAGCGGGCAGTACGCCGCGCCACCGTACGACGTCCGCGTCGACGAGATTGCGGTGGGTGAGGGCAACATCCATCATGCGGGTGGCGTCGCGCAGGGCGAGGGTGATGAGCTGCTCGTCGGCGAGTGCGACTTCGGAGAAGCGGGAGTCTTCGCCGCCGCGGCCGTAGGAGAGGCGTACGACGTGGCGGCCGGGTCCTGCTGCGTCGGCGACCCACTGCCACTTGGCGGTGGCGTGGGTGAGGGCCTTGGCGCGGACGGCGGTTGCTTCTTCGGAGACGAGCAGACCGGTGCCGCGCGGGTGCTTGTTCAAATCGGGTGCGTCAACGACGAGGGTGACGAGGGCGACTTCGGGGCCGGGTTCCAGGGCGGGTAGCGCGGTGGAGACGTGCGGGCCAATGAGTCGGGCTACGGTCGGGCCGTCGGTGGCGACTACCAGGTAGTCGGCGTAGAGGGGGGTGTTTTCGCCATCGGTGGTGTGGCGCTGGATGATGAACCACTGGCCGGTGGATTCATCGCGGTCTACGGCGATGACGTCGAATCCGGTGACGATGCGAACACCGGCGGCGTAGAGCTCCTCGACGAGGCGTTCGGAGAGCTGGTTCATGCCGCCGATGATACCTGCCACCTGAGAGCCCGCCGGTGCTGCGGAGCGGAAGGCTGCCGCTGCTGCGGAGAGGGAGCGGTGCTTACGCAGTGCCGCGCGCAGGCCGGGGATGGTGGCATCCACGTCGAGCTTGTCGGGGTGGGTGGAGTACACGCCGGAGACGACGGGGGCGACGAGGTTGTCAAGCACTTTCTGACCCATGCGGATGCGCACGAGCTCGCCGAGGGTCTTCGCGTTTTCGCTAGCGGATACGGGCAGGAACTTGTCCACCTGGGCGCGGCGCAGGCCGCTCTTGCCGATGACGGGAATGAGGGACTTGTCGTTGACGTTGCCGGGGATGCCCATGATGCCGGTGCTGGGGGTGCGGCGGGCGCCTTGCGGCAGGTACAGCCAGGAGCCGTAGGAGTTGGGGGTGACGATCTGGTCGCCCAGGCCGAGTTCTTTGACAAGATCGCTGACGATGGGGCTGCGGGTTGCGAAGGATTCGGCGCCGGAGTCTAGGAGCAGGCCGCCAACTTCGTGGGCACCGACGGCACCGCCGAGGTGGTGCTTCTGCTCGAGCAGGGTAACGCGCATGCCGGCCGCGGCGAGGCGGCGTGCCGAGATGAGGCCGGAGGGGCCGCCACCGATCACGATGGCGGTGGGCACCTTCTCGTTGCGGGTGAATGCTCGTGCGGTCTGGGGCGCGATGGAGGAGGGTGCAGCGGAGGAGGGCGCGGTGGAGGAGCTGGCCTGCGTGGTCCGGTGCGGTGCCTGGTTGGTGTGCTGGCCCATGGTGGTTCTCCTTTGGTCTGTCTGCGGGTCTGCCCTGTGGTGTTGGCTTTATCAGCGGGCGCGGTGGTTGTTGGGGGGCCCGCGGCGCTGATATGTGTTAGCCCCGCGGGTCCGTTGCCTTAGCGTGCCGTTTTCTCGTGGATATACGCCACGAGGTCGGTGAGCACCTGCGGGTCGGTGGTCGGGGGTACGCCGTGGCCGAGGTTGACCACGTGCGAGGGGGCGGCACTACCTTCGGCGAGCACTTCGTCTACGTGTGCGTAGAGGTTTTCGCTACCTGCGGCGAGCAGTGCCGGGTCGATGTTGCCCTGCAGGGGTACGGCGCCGTTGAGCAGGGTGTTCGCTGCGGACAGCGGCAGGCGATAGTCCACGCCGATGACGTCTGCGCCGGCTTCGTGCATGGCGGGCAGCAGGGCGGTGGTGCCGGTGCCGAAGTGGATGCGCGGCACACCGTATTCACGCACCATGTCGAGGGCGGTTGCGGAGTGTGCCTGCACGTAGCGGCGGTAGTCGCCTTCGCCGAGGGAGCCTGCCCAGGAGTCGAAGAGCTGCACGGCGGATGCGCCCGCCTCGATTTGTGCGCGCAGGAACTGGCCTGCGGTGCGGGCTGCCCAGGCGGCGAGTTCGTGCCAGGCGGCGGGGTCGGCGTGCATCATGGTGCGCGGGCGCAGGTGGTCGCGGGAGGGGCCGCCTTCGACCATGTAGGCGGCGACGGTGAAGGGGGCTCCGGCAAAGCCGATGAGCGGGGTGTCGCCGAGCATTTCTACGGTGGCGGCGACGGCTTCGCGGATGGGGTCGAGGTCGCTGTCTTTGAGTTCGGGCAGGGCGCGCACCTCGTCGAGGGTGCGTACGGGCTGGTCGAGTACGGGGCCCCTACCGGGCACGATGTCGACGTTGACGCCCGCAAGCTTCATGGGGATGACGATGTCGGAGAAGAAGATGCCGGCGTCGACCTTGTGGCGGCGGACGGGCTGCACGGTGATTTCTGCGGCAAGGTCGGGGGTAAGGCATGCGTCCAGCATGGGGATGCCTTCGCGCGCTTGGCGGTATTCGGGCAGGGAGCGGCCTGCCTGGCGCATGAACCAGACGGGTCGGTGGCTGGAGGGGCGGCCGGTGAGGGCGCGGAGCATGGGCGAGTCGGCGGCGGTGCCTGCGCGCAGGGGGTGGTTGGCGGGGAGGTGTGCGAGCTGCTCGTCGGTGAGCAGGGGTCGCTGGGCGTCGGTGGGGTGTGCGGGCAGGGCGGGTGCCTGTGCGGCAGCCGATGCGGTGCCCTTATCCGATGCGAGGGTGGTGTGCTGGTTTTCGCTCATAGTGTCTAGTGTGACAGGTTTATGAGGGCGTTTTTGCGACACTATGTCATGGCGACTTTTACCTAAAGGTGGCTTCCTTAGTGGTGAGGGACACCTTAGTTCACACCTGTTAGGCTTCTGCTTGCCATCTGTTTGCGCCCGTTTGCGCGGAGATTTGCGCGGCGAATACGCAGGTAAAGCACCGAATACGCCCCTTCACATTCCGGCACGTTCTCCCCTGCCGGCGCTTTTGAATTGCCGCCAGCACCCCGCCAACGCCCCGGCGGATACCCCCGCCTCCTGTCCACTATGTGGCGCCCACTAAGCCACGTGGAGCCATGAACTTAGGTTCTGTGAGCTTTACAGGGGCTTAGTCGGCGTGGTTATGATTAATCTCTAGTGAGTACTTATGCATTTGTGGCATCGCACCACACCGTTGATCTGACCACCGTCGCTGCGTTGAGCGCCGGTGCCTCCGGCGTACCCGATGTTCTGGCGAGCGATATGGCGCGTCAGCTGGGCGTGAAGGGTGCAGTCGTTCTTGCCACCTGTAACCGTCTTGAAATGTATGTTCAGCTACACGTATCCGCCCATGTGCCCATGGTTCGTGAGCTGATTGTCGACTCTATTGCGCGCACCTCCGGGCTGGACAAAGAACTGGTCAATTCCAGCTTCGATGTGTACGCCGATGACGAGGCCGCACGCCACCTGCTGACGGTCGCCTCCGGCCTGGAATCTGCCGTGGTCGGCGAACGTGAAATCGCCGGTCAGGTGCGCCGCGCCCTGGCTGCCGCGCAGGCGAAGGCTCAAGAGGACGGCGTGCCCCTTCCCGGTGAGCTGGTTCAGCTATTTGAACATGCGGCGCATACCGCTCGTCAGGTGGGTCAGCATACGGCACTTGGCGCTCAGGGCCGCTCCATCGTATCTGTTGCCCTCGATCTTGCGGATGAGGTTGCCGAAAAGGATTGGGCAACCCGCCGCGCCCTGATTTTTGGTACGGGTGCTTACGCGGGCGCAACCATTGCGGCGCTGCGCGAGCGCGGTTGCACCGATATTTGGGTCAATTCCCGTTCGGGTCGTGCCGCCGAGTTCGCGGCAAAGCGCGAGGTTTCTGCGGTGCCGGTGGACGGCATGGAGCAGGCGATGGCTTCTGCCGACGTCATTATTGGCTGCTCCGGCGGTTCCGATCCGTTGCTTCCCGAGCAGATTCCGGCCGGTCACCACACGATCCTCGACCTGGCTCTTTCGCGTGACTTTGATCCCTCGGTCGCTGACCTGCCGAACGTTGAGCTGATTACCCTCGAATCGGTGCGTCTTGCCGCCCCCGAGGAAACCGAGGAGTCCGTGGCGACGGCTACCCGCATCGTGGAGTCTGAGCTTACGGCGTTCCTGTCTCGTCAGCGTTCCCGCACGATTGACTCCGCGATTGTTGCGTTGCGCTCGCACACTATGGCTGTGCTGGATTCCGAGCTGGAGAAGGTGCGTAGCCAGTTTGGTTGCGGTGCGGCGACGGAGCAGTTTGAGCTGGCGATGCGCCGCATGGTGAAGTCCCTGCTGCACACCCCGACGGTGCGCGCCAAGAAGCTTGCGGCAGAGGGCCGCACGGAGGATTACGTGCAGGCGCTGGAGACCCTCTACGGTATTCAGGTGGAGGACTCTTAAGAGCCTCCTCTTCCCCGCCACGTTTTTCTGTGTTTTGCGTTTGCTGTTGGTGTTCGTCGGTGGAGTATTTTATTAGCCCCCGGCGAAGCGGTGCCTGTTCATGGCGTCGGCTAGTTCATGCGCGCTAGAGTAGAAGCTAAGTAAGGTAAGTTTCTTTCCGTGCGCACGCATAGCGGCGCCGGACTATTCTGCGAGGAGACTCATGGAAATCAAGATTGGCGTTCGCCACATTGCTCGTGAAATTATTGTTGAGACCAGTGAGGCTAAGGAAATCCTCATGGAGAAGGTCTCGAAGGCTATTGAGGATGGCTCGCTGCTGCAGATTATGGACGATAAGGGCAACACCACTCTGATTCCCGGTGCTCAGATTGGCTACGTTGAGCTGGGTTCCGACGCGAAGCGTCACGTGGGCTTCGGTATCGGCGCCTAATTACTTCGGTAGCTACTCCCCCCTTAGCTTTAGCTCTCCCCCGCATCCGCAATGATGCGTAACCGCGCTATATGCGCTATGTGCGTGCGCTGTATGCGCCGTACGGTTACGCCGTGCCGGATGCGGGGGTTTGCGTTTTAAACCGCCCGTGCGAAAACCTCGCGGCACCCGGTTTTGGGGCGGTATATCGCCCATCACGGGCGCACACCACAACCGATCGGGGGTGCGCCGGAAGCAAATCCGGGTTAATATTGAGGGGTTAAGTGAATGACCGGTCGTACCCCTTTCAAGACCCCGAGGCTGCACCGCCTTCTCATCATGAATGAACCATGAGTAATAACCATGTGTGCAGGCGGCGTCTCGGTAAGAATTTCCCGTGTAAGAATTTCCCGCGGCCGGCTTTCGACGCCCGCCCGTCACCGCCTCCACCGCAGGGGCGCTGGCTGGTGCACCCCCAATTCTGGGGAGAAACACACCCCGAGCAGGGGTAGAAAGATACGGTCCAGTGACTGAAACGAACACGCAGGAAACCACTCAGACTGCAAAGTCCTTCGCCGACTTCGGCGTTCGCCAGGATATTAGCGACGCCCTCGCGGCGGTTGGCATTACCTCCCCCTTCCCCATCCAGGAGCTGACTCTTCCCGTGGCTCTGTCTGGCCAGGACATCATCGGTCAGGCAAAGACCGGTACCGGTAAGACCCTCGGCTTTGGTCTGCCCACCATTCAGCGTGTGGTCGGCCGCGACGATGAGGGTTGGGCTGATTTGGAGTACCCCGGTGCACCTCAGGCGCTGATCCTGGTTCCGACCCGTGAGCTTGCTATTCAGGTGGGTGAGGACCTGGCGATTGCTGCGAAGCTGCGCAACGCCCGCGTCGCCACCCTGTACGGCGGTGTGCCGATTGAGCCTCAAGCTGAGCTGCTGCGCCGCGGCCTGGAGGTTGCGGTGGGTACCCCCGGCCGCATTATCGACCTGTACCAGCAGGGCTTCCTGAACCTGAAGCAGGTCAAGATCGTGGTCCTCGATGAGGCTGACGAGATGCTGGATTTGGGTTTCCAGCCGTCGGTTGAGAAGATCCTCAGCTACCTGCCCGAGGACCGCCAGACCATGCTGTTCTCCGCAACCATGCCCGGCCCGGTCATTGCGATGGCACGCCAGTACATGACCAAACCCATGCGCATTAGCGCCGCTGACCCCGAGGACGCCTCGAAGACTAAGGCGTCGATCCGCCAGGTCGTCTACCGTGCGCACCACCTGGACAAGGACGAGATGATTGGCCGCATTCTGCGTGCTACCGGCCGCGGCCGTACCGTCATCTTCACCAAGACCAAGCGTGATGCTGCCCGCGTGGCGGAGGAGCTGGTGAACCGTGGCTTCGCTGCCGCTCCCCTGCACGGTGACCTGAACCAGGTCGCGCGTGAGCAGGCGCTGAAGGCGTTCCGCACCGGCAAGGTCGATATTCTGGTTGCGACCGACGTGGCGGCTCGCGGTATTGACGTTGAAGACGTGACCCACGTGATTAACCACCGCGTGCCTGAGGATGAGAAGACCTACCTGCACCGTACCGGCCGTACCGGTCGTGCGGGCAATGAGGGTACCGCCGTGACCCTGGTTGACTGGGATGACCTGCCGCGATGGAAGGTCATTAACGACGCCCTGGAGCTGGGTGTTCCCGAGCCGGTTGAAACCTACTCTTCCTCTGAGCACCTGTTCTACGACCTGAACATTCCGCTTGGCACCAAGGGCCGCCTGCCGCGCGAGGAGCGTGTGGCTGAGGGCATGGGCGATGAGTTCTTTGAGAGCGCCCGCGATTCTCGTGATGGCCGTCCGGCTCGTTCTCGCGGTGGCCGCGACGGTGGCCGTTCTGGCGGTCGTGACGGTGAGAAGGGTTCGCGCCGTTCCCGCGGTTCCCGTGACGGTGGCCGTGAGGGCCGTTCCGGTGAGGGCCGCGGCGAGCGCCGTAGCCGCTCCGAGGGCCGCAAGCGCACTGAGCGTTCCGACCGTTCCGAGCGTGCAGAGCGTTCTGCTGAGCGTGCAGAGCGTAACGAGCAGGGCGCATCCGAGCGTACCGAACGTTCTTCTGAGCGTTCTGAGCGTGCGCCTCGTCAGCGTCGCCGTACCCGCCGTGTTGAGGGTCAGCCGGTGGAGGGTGAGGGTCGCCGCCGCACCCGCCGCCGCTCTGAAGGCTCTCGCACTGAGGGTTCTCGCGCTGAGGGTTCTCGCGGTAAGGGCCGTGGCGCTGACCGTGCTGGTTCTGAAGGCTAGGGTCGGGGTTGGGTATTTCAGCATCCCCGACGCCTGCCGCGCCCTCCCCTGCCGCTGAGGCGCACCCCGCGGATTCGGCTGTTTTCGATCCGCAGGGCCCGTCGCTGCTGGTGCAGGCAGATAACCTGGAGTATCTGCGTGAGCTGCCCGATGGTGCGTTCACCGTGATTTACATTGACCCACCGTTCAATACGGGTAAGAAGCAGACGCGCCGCACTTTGAGCGCGGAGGCTTCTGAGAAGGGTGACCGCACCGGTTTTAAGGGCAAGAGCTATTCAAGCACCCTGCAGACTCTGGCGAGCTATAACGACTCGTTCGAGGATTATTGGGCGTTCCTAGCGCCGCGTATTGAGCAGGCGCATCGTCTGCTCGCGCAGGACGGCACCCTGTACCTGCACCTGGATTGGCGTGAGGTTCATTATGTGAAGATTATGTGCGACATGATTTTTGGTCGTGAGAACTTCATTAATGAGCTGATTTGGGCTTATGACTACGGTGCGAAGTCTACGCGCCGCTGGCCGACGAAGCACGATAATATTTTGGTGTACGCGAAGGATCACCGCAGCTACTATTTCAACACTGCGGAGGTTGATCGTGAACCGTATATGGCTCCCGGTTTGGTGACTGAGGAGAAGGCTTCTCGCGGTAAGCTCCCTACGGATGTGTGGTGGCATACTATTGTGTCGCCGACGGGTAAGGAGAAGACGGGGTATCCCACGCAGAAGCCTACGGGCCTGTTGCGTCGTATGATTGCGGCGAGTTCCCGCCCGGGTGATTGGGTGTTGGATTTCTTCGCTGGTTCTGGTTCTACGGGTGCGGCGGCGGCTCAGTTGGGCCGTAAGTTCGTGTGTGTGGATCAGAATCCGCCGGCTATTGAGGTGATGGCTAAGCGTCTGGGCGTGGATTCGGTGTCTTTTGAGGCGTACCGTGGTGTGCCGCGTGGGGCGAGTGTGCTGTTCACGCCGAAGCGTACGGTGGGTGTTCGTGGCGGTACGAGTCGTGATGCGTTGACGGCGGCGAGCCGTCATGCGTTGAAGGCTGTGTTGGATACGCTCACGGAGACTACGCAGCCGGTTGAGGGTGCGTCGTGCCGGTTTGTGCGTCACCGTTCGATGGATGCGGTGGATAAGAAGATGCGTATTGATGGTCGTGATGAGTTGCGTCGTCAGCGTCAGCATCAGGCGCGGGCTAAGGCTCGTGCGGCGCGGGCGGCTGCTCAGCGGGATGCGGTTGCTGCGGGTGCGGTGTTGCAGCATCATGCCTCGCGTGAGAGCGTCTAGGCTGTCTTTTCTGCGCATTCGTGAGAGCACGCGTTAAGAGTGTGGGGCGGGTTCCCGATTAGGAACCCGCCCCATTCTTTTGTTTTCACCCCATTGCATATTCCTTAAATCTCTACCTGAAGGTTAGGATTTTTGATACGCTGAGAACGTCCTACTCATGAGGGTGCACAAAGATTGTGCACCCCCTGTTTGTGAAGGAGCTATGATGCTTCGACAATTATTCACCCGCCCCACGAAGCGGGCTATCCAGACCGGTGGTGCCGTGCTGCTGGCAGGCGCCATGGTGTGCGGTAGCGTGCCGGCGTATGCCATTGGGTCGGTTAAGCCCCGTCAGGCTACACCTATCGCACAACCAAACGAACCCGCAGTAACCTGCACTGATAGGGCTCTTTTCCGTTATATGGCAAATACAGCTCTAGCAAAGGAACTTGTATTCGACTGGGCTGAGTGTGCTGGTCTAATTACCGAATATCAAAAACACCAGCTATTTATTAAATCTCCAGTTATCTCTCGCGGGCAGTTTGTGGAGTATTTGTATCGTCTGTCGGGTTCTCCCGAGGTGAAGAATCTTCCGGGGCAGTCTCCGTATGGTGATATTAAGACTGATGATCCGCGTTTTCCTGTGGTGATGTGGGCTCGTGAGCGGGGTATTACGTGGGGTTGGAGTGATGGGAATTTCCATTACGATACCCCCGCCAGCGATTCCACGATTGCACTCATGCTGTACCGTTTGGCTGGTAAGCCGGACGTGAATGTCCCTGAATATCACAGGGAAGCATGGAGCGACCCCTGGGATAAAGAATGGCCCAATATGCCTTACGGTTCAGAGCTGCATAAGGCTTATTTGTGGATTACCCAAAAGATTTCTTTAGAGAAAGAAGGATACATCAACGAATATTATAATGTTCGATTCGGAATGAATTTCAATGCACAATCAGGGAAAAATAGTTGGTTCACCTTCGCAGAATACGATTTAGCTTTTTCAGCTTTGCGAGTCGCTGACTCTCTGGGAGCATTCGACAAGTAATCATAGTGCCCCGCAGAATAAATGCGGGGCACAGCTACTTTTCGCTCTTATACGGTTATAGAGAGCTTCTTCTCAGGAGTTTCTTCCTCTTTAATTCCAAGATTATATGAGTAGTGATTAACTTCAATTCTGGCATACTTATATAGCGGTTTATCAACGCGTAGGATCCAGTTATTTGTCAGCAATTTTATCTGGTCACTAGTACGTTGCTTACTAGATTGATGACAGGTGTCGAAAGCATTTGCCCCGATGATGTTAAGGCGTCCGGCTCCTCCTTCAATATAGAACCCCCATCGTGCTGCGAGAGCCGTATCAAGCGAAAATTTATCCTCTGGATTGTCACTATCTTCGTAGGGATTATCAGAACGTACTCCCGTGAAAGTGCAGTCGCTAGCCCATGAGCTGATATACCAGTTTGCTGCCTCATGGTTATGTGCTGGCTTTGAGACTGCGTCATGCCAACTGGAGGACTCACCGATACAGCCCACATAGTTATTCCGCGGCATGAGGGCAAACCATCCGTGGCCACCATTCTCTTGAGTAGCACGCCCCTTTCTGTCGCCAAGATACAGAGCAAACCGACACAGTTTCATTCTCTCCTTCAGCTTCAGTGCAATGTTAAAAATCTTTAAAGTAATAGATTTCATAGGCTTTATCAATATATTGAAGAAAATTGAAATATTTACATGAAACTTGAAACGAATTTATGTAAAAATCATAAAATTTCTTGCAAAGGGAAGAAAAAGCGATACACACTAGAGGCATCTTCTGCAGCGCAGCACGGTGCTACGTGCAGAAGGTATCCGTCCACTAACATCACTTCGTCGTGATGAAGGGCAAATAATTCACTCACCTCTAGGAGACATCGATGTCTGAATATCATGCGCCATCGCGGCGCGCCCTTTTGGTAGGAGGAGCTCTTGCCGCAACCACTGCAGGAGTCTCAGCTTTCTCCCCAGCCCATGCGGAGCAAGCAAATAAGCCCGAGGAGTTTATGACTCCTGCCCCGGAATGGGTAGAGAATCCAACGAAGCGGCTAGACGAGTTCCGTACGCGTCTGCAATACCTCACGTACACTACCGAAGCGAGGGCACGCACAGTCCATAATCTTGCGAAGAACGGCCTTCACGTTAATGTTCTGGATTACTGCGTAGACCCCACGGGTGTAGAAGACTGCACCGATCAGCTGAATATGCTGGCGGAGCGGCTCTATTGGCTCGGTGGAGGGTCAATTGAGCTACCTGCCGGTATTTACAAGGTGTCGCACCCCTTCATTCACTTGCTCGATAAGGTGGAGTTTTTCGGTCATGGAATGTCCACCCGAATTATTGCGACGCCCACAGATAAGCTTGATGAAGCAGTTCGTGAAAATCGAGATGAATGTTTCGGTGTTTTCCATACGGGAACTTATCAGGAGCGGACATCTATGAAGGTGACAGATAACCGTCCGATGCGTTTCGGAGTGCGTGATATGTGGATTCGCACGAGCCCTCAAAAAGGGCATATCAACGTAGATCAACTTAGGGATAATACGCATACTAGGGCACCGCTAGCCCATGTGGCAGGGGTTATTCTGCATACTGAGTTTAGGGGTAAGCCTAATGACCCTGAGGCTGTTCCTTCCCTCTCTAACCTAGAAATTTGGGATGTAGATATGGGTGTTGCGATTTTGGGGCTTCATGACCGCGGTATGAAAGTTGATAAAATCCGTGTCCGCAAGTCTTTGCGTCAAGGCTTGCTGGTTGGCAAACCTGTCGGTCATCCGTTGCGCAGGATAGATGACAATAATCCTGGTGGCGCAGACAATAAATTCCTTACAGTAGATATCTCTGATGCCAACCTTTCAGGGAAAAACTACGCCGGAATTGAAATCTACGCCTCCCAATGCAAATTTTTTGGGTCAACCAGCTGGTACAACCGTCGCTCTATACAAAAAAATTCTATCTACGTAACGCGGAAAAAGGACCAGTCCGACGATCAATATACTGCCAAGGCCGGTGCTGGATGGTATGTCGCCGGAACGCGTAACCTCTTTCAAGGATGCACGGCTCAAGAGAATGGCGGCCACGGATGGTTCGCCCTCATGCCGCGGAATAACTATGTAGGCTGTATCGGTGAGTCCTCCAGCTGGCACGACGCAGTCTCAAAGCCAGCACATAACCACGAGGCAGCAAACTGGTATATCAGCTCATGGGCTAGCGACTGCACCTTTACAGGAGTACGCTCAGACAACCCCTACGGGCCAAGCCAAGAAGTACCCCTAGAAAGAATCCTCGCTTCACTGTGGGGCTTCTATCTTGAAGGTAGTGTTAGGCGTTTGAATATTATTGGAGCAAACGCATACGACGAATGCCACATGGACTACGAAGACAATAACAAACCTAAACCCAAGGTTCTGAACGATAAATGGAAGTTTTCTATTAAAAATTCCCTGAACCCACCCTACAAGATTGAAATTAATCAGTATGTCTATAAATCTACTGAGACTCCAGTGGGAACTTCCAATAAAAAAGAATATATAGTTGTGGAATAAATTCATAAACATATCCCCGCTTATGTATTGATACATAAGCGGGGATACGTTTCTTATTTAAATTTGAAAGATTTATCTGCCAGACGAATCACTTCAAAGGCCTGCTCATACGTAGCGTAAGTCAACCACTCAAATTCATCATTAGGTGATACGATACCATGCTGTCGATACGATACGTTCTCGACAGAATCTTTATTATTTGGATTCTGAAGACCATAGTATAACCAGGTGTATGCCTTATGAAGCTCCGAATTATAGGGCATATTCGGCCATTTTTCCTTCCAAGGAGTATATAGGAAATAGGCATTAGGATCGTCTACTTCTACCGTTACGTTTGGACTACCCGCCAATCGATACACCATCAAGGCAGTAGCAGCCTCACTAGCAGGGGTATCGTAATGGAAATTCCCATCACTCCAACCCCAGGTAATGCCCCGCTGACGAGCCCACATCACCACAGGAAAACGCGGATCATCAGTCTTGATATCACCATACGGAGACTGAGTCGGAAGATTCTTCACCTCGGGAGAACCTGACAGACGGTATAGATACTCCACAAACTGGCCGCGAGAAATAACACTATCTTTCTTGACCATTTGGTACTTCTGACGCTCAGAAATCAGACCAACACACTGTGCCCAACTAAAGATAACGCGACGCCCCAACTCGCCATCTTGCCGATAATACTCATACTCTGCGCGGTCGTTACAGGTCACTGCCGGTTCATCCGGTTGCACAATAGGGGTCACCTCGTGAGGCTTCAAATGCCCGGTGGCATACGCCGGAACACTGCCGCACACCATGGCACCAGCCAAGAGTACAGCGCCGCCAGCCTGGATAGCCCGCTTCGTAGGACGGGCGAATAATTGTCGAAGCATCATAGCTCCTTCAAAATAGGGGGGCACAATCTTTGTGCACCCTCATGAGTGGAACGTTCTCAGCGTATCAAAAATCCTAACCTTCAGGTAGAGATTTAAAGAATATGCAATGAGGTGAAAACAAAAGAATGGGGCGGGTTCCTTAGTTAGGAACCCGCCCCGCACTCTTTCGTCTTACTACTGGGTCTTACTACTGAGTTGCCAGTAGCTCGCGGATACGCGCCACCGTCGCCGCATCCGTCGTATTCTCACCCAGCAGGTTCGGCTTACCCGCACCGTGATAATCACTCGAACCCGTCACCAGCATCTCACGGCCCGCCGCGCGCTGACGCTCAATGAACTCCAGCAGACGCGCCCGGTCCTCCGGGGAGTTCTCACGGTGATACACCTCCACGCCCGCCAGGCCAGCGTCCACCATCAAGCCCAGGTACTCCAGGCTCAACGCGGGCCCACGCATCGTACTCATCGGATGCGCAATCACCGGCACACCCCCAGCCTCACGCACCAGACGCACCGCCTCCAACGGATCCAGTGCCTGCTGCGGCACATAGTAGGGGCTGCCCGTGTACAGCAGCTTCGCAAAAGCCTCAGAACGGTCAGCAACCACGCCGGCAGCAACCAGCGCATCAGCAATATGGGGGCGGCCCACCGCCGTGTTCCCCTCCCCCACCTGAGCCAACACGTCATCCCAGGTCAGCGGGTAGTCAGCGGCAAGACGGCCCACAATAGCCTGCGCACGGCCCTCACGGCTGGCACGAATCGCCTCCACACGGCGCGCCAACTCCGAACCCACCGGGTCAAAACCATAAGCGAGCAGATGAATAGTCTTCGTGCGCGCACGGCCCTCACCGTCGGTGTACCGGTAACGGCAGGAGAACTCGGCACCCGGCAGAAAATCCAGACCGTGCTCATCCGCCAGCTGAGCCGCCTGCGCCCACCCGGCCGTCGTATCGTGATCAGTGAGCGCGAAACCCGCCAACCCGGCGCGAGCAATCAGCGGCACCAGCTCGGTCAGGCTCTGCGTGCCGTCAGAAATAGCGGAGTGAATATGCAGATCGTAGCGCCCGGCAGGGTTCAGGTTTTCAGGCGCGCCCGATTCAGCGGGCTGCGGTACCTGCTGCGCAGTATTTTGCGGTGCACTATTTCGGTGTTCTGTCTGCGTCATCTTCTCTCCTTCCCCGCCCCTGCTAGTTCGTCGCCACCTCAGCGGGGTTTTAAGGCATATCATCTACTCTTCTGATTCAACCCTACCAATATCGGCGGCGCAATATCGGGTACCCGGTCGCAGGTCAAAGATATATTCTGCCCCACCGCGCCCGCTCTTATGGTCAAAAGCGCTAAAACACCTGCCCACCTGTAATGAAGAGGCTATGATTAACCCATGACTGAGAACAATGAGAAGAGCACCGAAGCTCAGAAGACTGACCACCGCAGCACCCCTAAGGCGTCTGCGTTCACCGAATTCATTGCCGCAAACTGGGCACCTGCCGAAGATGACGGCTACACCCGCGAGCCCGTAGCAGACTACGCCGCTGAGCGCCGCGCCAAGATCTCCAAGGCATTCCCCGGCGAGCGCCTCGTCCTGCCCGCAGGCCCGCTGAAGGTCCGCTCCAACGACTGCGACTACCGCTTCCGCCCCCACTCGGCGTTTGCGCACCAGACCGGCCTGGGCATCGACCACGAGCCTGACGCTGTGCTGATCTTCGAGCCCGTCGAAGAGGGTACCGGCGACAACGGCTCCAACCACGAGGTCACCCTGTACTTCCGTCCGCTGGCTGGCCGCGACACCGCAGAGTTCTACGCGGATGCACGCTACGGCGAGTTCTGGGTTGGCCCCCGCCCCACCCTGAAGGAGTTCTCCGAGCGTTACGGTCTGCGTACCCGCGACCTGTCCGAGCTTGAGGTTGCTATCACCAAGAACGCCGGCAACCAGGGCCTGGGCGGCGTGAATATCCGCCTGGTCCGCAACGTTGACCCGGCTGTTGACGCTCTGGTTGACACTTCCCGCTACAACACCGGCGTGGAGCTGGAGCAGGCTGACAAGCTGGACTCCGAACTGGCTGTGGCTCTCTCCGAGGCTCGCCTGATTAAGGACGCTATCGAGATTGAGAACCTGCAGCGTTCCGTTGACCTGACCGTCAAGGGCTTCGAAGAGGTCATTCGCTCCCTGCCGAAGGCTGTTGCACACCACCGCGGTGAGCGCGTCGTTGAGACTGCGTTCTTCTCCGTGGCACGTACCGACGGTAACGACCTGGGCTACGACACCATCGCAGCGTGCGGTAACAACGCAACCATCCTGCACTGGATCCGCAACAACGGCACCGTCGATGACGGCAAGCTGCTGCTGCTGGACGCAGGCGTTGAGGACGACACCCTGTACACCGCAGACGTGACCCGCACCTTCCCCGTGAACGGTAAGTTCACCGAGGTTCAGGCGAAGGTCTACAACGCTGTGCTGGAGGCTGCTGACGCCGCATTCGCTGTGGCTAAGCCGGGCCGTAAGTTCCACGAACTGCACGACGCCGCGATGGAGGTTCTGGCTCACCGTCTGGAAGAGTGGGGCTTGCTGCCGGTTTCTGCCGAGGTTTCCCTCACCATTGAGGGCGGTCAGCACCGCCGCTGGATGCCGCACGGCACCAGCCACCACCTGGGCCTGGACGTGCACGACTGCGCGCAGGCGAAGGCTGAACTGTACATGTGGGCTGAACTGGAGCCGGGCATGGTCTTCACCATTGAGCCGGCACTGTACTTCAAGGAAGAGGACATGTCTATCCCCGAGGAATACCGCGGTATCGGTATCCGCCTTGAGGACGACGTGCTCTGCACCGAGGACGGCAACGTGAACCTCTCCGCTGCGCTGCCGCGCACCGTTGAGGGCATCGAGGAGTGGATGGCGAAGCTGGCGAAGTAAGCCTGACTCTTCACGCCACTAACACCGGTTAGTGCCGGTTGTATGTGCATAGCGAAGGCCCCTCACCGATTCGTTCGGTGAGGGGCCTTCGCGTATCTTCTACGCTGCGTATCTTCTATGCCTGTTTCCCGCTGTTGTGGGTGGCTACCGCCGTTGTGGGTTCGGTTATTCGGAGTCCTGCGAGGACTTATCGTGCAGGCCCTGCGGGCGCGGAGTCGGACGCTGCGGCTTGGGCTGAATCAGCTTCGCGTATTCTTCCGGGTCATCCACGCGCAGACCGTACCGCTGAGCCGGGCGCTTCTGCGTATCTGACTTCTGAGCGGTCGCCTGGCCGGTACTTGCCTGTTCAGTGCTGGTCGGTTCCTGTTCAGCAGGCTGAGCGGGCTGAGCGGGCTGAGCGGGGGCAACCGGTGCCGGCATGTTCTGCGCCGCGCTCTGAGCCACCGCGTTCTGCGCGGTCGTATCACGCTCGGGTAGGTTCTGGTTCGGCGCCGGCTGGCTACCCGCCTGCGCACGGTACGAGGGAGCCTTAGGTGCGCCAGTCGGAACCGGTGCGCCATTCATCGAGACGGTGCTCTGAGCTGCACGAGCCTGCGAAGCTTCCGGGGCAGCCGCCGCACGCGCAGCCGCAACCGCCGCCGAGAAGCGAGGGTGGGCACCCAGCACGCGGCGCGCATCCTGAGCGTACTCCGGCAGGGCGTACATCACGGTGCGCGAGGGAATCGCCTCGGTACGCATCGGGTAACGAACACCCCTGCCGCGGCGCAGAATGAACATCTGCCACAGCACAAACACCACCACCGACAGCGGCACGTACTTTAGTGCCACCGACGTAAAAGAGTCACCGGTCAGCGTCAACAGCACCGAAAACACCAGGCCCATCGACGCACCCTGAATCGCCGAAGAAATCAGGGCACGACCATAACCGGGCTGTACCGGGTACTCCACCTGGCGGATACCGTCATTGACCAGGTACAGCGCCGTAACCGGATAATCCTGCTCGCTGAGCACATCAAAAGCGGCGAGCGCATCATCGTGACGGACGAAGGAAGCGATTGCCTCACCGGCGGGCAGGGGCTTGCCCTGAGCCTGCGCCAGGCGCGACGCCAGATATGAAGAAGGCGGGGTCGAGGGAATATTCGGCAGGTTAGAAGTCATGGCTCCTATTCTACCGCCCACCCCAACCCTGGACCCGGTGGGCAGTCAGCTCCTCTACAGGCGTAGCAAACACCTGTTCAATTAGGCTTCTCAAAGTGCGAATCCCTGCGGCGGAGCGTACCCTAGAGAGGTGAGCAATTCGAAGTTCAGCACCCCCAGCAAGATTTACATTGCCCGCCTTTTGGGCCTCGACGTTTTTGACCCCTTCGGTGACCGCCTCGGCCGTCTCCGAGACGTCGTCGTGCTCAAACGCGGGCTGGGCGCATCCATTGCGGGCGCCCGCCCCGCCAAGGGCAGCGAACCCATTGTTGTCGGCATCATCGTTGAGGTGCTCGGCAAGAAACGCGTGTTCATGCCCATGACCCGTGTGCGAAGTATCGACGCTTCACAGATCATTTCAACCGGCCTGGTGAACCTGCGCCGTTTTGAGCAGCGCAACTCTGAGACTCTCATCGTCGGTGAGCTCTTTGACCGCCGCGTGCGCCTGCTCGACGGCAGCGGTGACGCCGTCATTGAGGACGTCGCCATTGAGCAGCGCCGCAACGGCGACTGGGGCGTAACCGAGCTGTTCGTTTCCCGCGTCAGCTCCTCCTCCAGCACGTGGCGCCGCCGCTCCAAGGAGACCCTCATCGTCGACTGGGACGAGGCTCTGCTCTCCACCGACGTGGAACCGCAGGCGGCAACCGCGTTCGTCGCTAACCACGAGAACTCCAAGCCCGCCGACCTTGCAGACGCTATCCACGAGATGAGCGATAAGCGCATGGTCGAAATCGCCGCCGAACTGCAAGATGAGCGCCTTGCAGACGTTCTGCAGGAGCTGCCCGCCGAGGACCAGGTGCAGATTCTGTCGCACCTGGACGACGAGCGTGCCGCGCAGGTCCTCGAAGAAATGGAACCGGACGACGCCGCCGACCTTCTCATCGAACTGGACGACGCCCAGCGTGAAAAGCTGCTCCAACTCATGGAACCCGACGAAGCAGACGATGTGCGTCGACTGCTCGAATACGACGAAGGTACCGCCGGTTCGCTCATGAACCCGGTGCCGATTATCCTCTCCCCCGAGGCGACCGTCGCGGAGGCGCTCGCGCACATCCGCGCCGAGGAGATTCCTCCGGCGATGGCGGCTGCCGTCATGGTGACCCGCCCGCCCCTGGAAACGCCGACCGGCAAGTACTTGGGTCTGGTGCACATGCAGAAGCTACTGCGTGTGCCGCCGAGCGAGCCGATCGGTCACATCCTCGATACCGACACTGAGCCTGTCTCTGACCAGGCAAGTTTGGAAGAGCTGGCACGCGTGCTGGCAACCTACGACCTGACCATCGTTCCCATTGTGAACGAATCGCACCGCCTGGTAGGCGCAGTGACCATCGACGACGTGCTCGATGCGCTCCTGCCCGAAGACTGGCGAACTTACGATGATGGAACTCCCGTACGAAAGGTAGGACGACGCTTTGGCTGATTCGAACCGCCGCGACGCAAACCGTACCGAAGAGAACCCCCGCATCGATAAGGCGCGCATTCTCAAAGACCGCCTGGAGAAGAAGTACGCTGAACGCAACCGCGAGCGCGGCGACTCCCGCCCGCAGCGTAGCGACTCGCAGCTGAGCACCCCCGGCACCCGCAAGCCGAAGCTGTTCACGAGTCCCAACCCGGACGCTTTCGGCCGCATGACTGAGGCGTTCGCACGCTACATGGGTACCCCGCAGTTTTTGATGTGGATGACCATTTTCTGTGGCGTATGGCTTGCCTGGAACTCCCTGGCGCCGGAGGAGATGCAGTTCGACCCGCGTAGCCTGAACTTCACCCTGCTGACCCTGATGCTGTCCCTGCAGGCTTCTTACGCTGCTCCCCTGCTGCTGTTGGCGCAGAACCGTCAGGATGACCGCGACCGCGTGGTGGCGTCTGAGGACCGTAAGCGCGACCAGCAGAACCTGGAGGAGACCCAGTACCTGACCCGCGAGATTGCTTCGCTGCGTATTGCTCTGCGTGAGGTTGCGACCCGTGACTTCGTCCGTAGCGAGCTGCGAGACATTCTTGAGGAACTGCAGAACATTGCGCAGGAGCAGGAGCGTCACGCCGAGCAGCTGCAGGACATCAGTGAGGACATTGAGGACCTGGAGGAGGCTATCGACGATATCGACACTTCCGAGGGTGAGGAGAAGGACGCTGAGGAGCAGGGCTCTGATGCCCAGAACTCTGAGGGCCAGAACTCTGAGGGTACTGAGAACGGTACCGAGCAGGCCTCTGACAAGGCTGAACGCTCCGCGAAAGACTCCGAACAGGATTCCCACCGCAGCGAGGATCCCCACCGCGGTGATCTGAGCCAGCCTCAGAGCCGCGAATCTCAGCAGGCACAGCAGCAGGCAGAGCGCGCCCGTGAGGGAGGCGCCCGTGACCGCTAATTCGCCCCTGCAGGATGCGCTCTACGCGGCGCTCGCCCGCGTCGAGGATCCCGAACTGCGCCGCCCCATTACGGAGCTGGGCATGGTTGAGACTGCACTCGTGCATCCTGAACTGGATGAGCGCGGTGAGCCGATTCCCGGTCGCCACTGGGCAGAGGTAAAGGTTCTGCTCACCATTGAGGGTTGCCCGCTGAAGAACACCATCGAACAGCAGGTTCGTGACGCCGCCACCACCGTTGAGGGCATTGAGCGTGTGCAGCTGCAGGTGGGTGCGATGAACCCGCAGCAGCGTTCTGCCCTGCGTTCGATGCTCAAGCCGGAGCGTTCCAACCCGTTCACCGCCCCCGGTTCGCTGACCCGCGTGTTCGGCGTGGTGTCCGGTAAGGGTGGCGTGGGTAAGTCCTCCATGACCGCGAATCTTGCCGCCGCGTTCGCTTCGCGCGGGCTTGCGGTGGGCATTATTGACGCGGATGTGCACGGCTTCTCCATCCCGGGTCTGCTGGGTATTACCGACGCCCCGACCCGCCTGGATGACCTGATTCTTCCGCCGACCGTGGACGTTCCCGCCCCCGCCCAGCGTTGGGGTGAGCAGAAGGTCAGCGGCGGCTTTATTCGCGTGATTTCTATCGGCATGTTCCTCAAGGGCAACGAGCCGGTGGCGTGGCGCGGCCCCATGCTGCACCGCGCCCTGGAGCAATTCATCATGGACGTGCACTTCGGTGCCCTGGATGTGCTACTGCTCGATTTGCCGCCCGGTACCGGCGATATTGCCATCTCCATGGCCCAGCTGCTGCCGAATGCGGAGCTGGTGCTCATTTCCACCCCGCAACACGCCGCGGTGGATGTGGCGGAACGTGCCGGCACCCTGAGCCTGCAGACCGGTCAGAAGGTCGTGGGCGTGGTCGAGAACATGGCTGCCATGACCCTGCCGGACGGTACCGTGCTCGATATGTTCGGTTCTGGCGGCGGTCAGGTGCTCGCTGAGCGTCTTTCGGAGGCGCTCTCCTACCCGGTACCGCTGCTCGGTTCTGTCCCGCTGGACGTGAACCTGCGTACCGGCGGCGACGAGGGCACCCCCGTGGTCTGGGGCCACCCGGATTCGCCCACCGCCGAAGAGATTCAGTCCATCGCCTCGCAGCTACTACACTCGGGCGAGTCGAGGGCGGGTCAGAGCCTGCCGCTCTTCGTCTAAAGGTGTAGGTAGCTGTCTAGGACCAAGCATCTAGAAGCTGCCGGCTAAACAGCACGGCCAAGCAGCCGAGAACAGAAAGAACCCCGCACCATCACGGTGTGGGGTTCTTTCGTTTCAAAATCTTAGGTGGCGTCCACGTCGAAGGGGGCGTATGCGCCTCGCGGAAGAGCACGGCTCTCCGACTTTTCCTTCTCCTTCAGCAGCGCCGCTTCACGTTCCCTTGCCTCACGCTCACGTTCGGCGTCATCCTCAGCGAATGCCTGCTTCACAATCACGCGCGGATCGTACTGGCGGGGGTCGTACTGGCGCCAGTTAATATCTTCCAGACCCGTCTCGCCCAGGGCTTCCTTGAAGTCGTCCTTCGCGTCGAACGCCATGCGGCGCACGGTCTTGACGAATTCACGGATCTGTCGGGCGTATTCGGGCATGCGTTCGGGACCAATCACCACGAACGTGATGATGGCCAAAATAATCAACTCGGTGCCACTAATACCAAACACAGAATATAGATTATCAGTTCCGAGCCAGCACCGCCGAACCCGCGGCGCTTTCTGGACGTGTCTTTAAGCTCTGGACAAGCAGAAGGCGTATGCTACAGCACCGAGGAGGGGCATTGCGCCCACGGCTAAGAGCACCACAGCAGCGGTTTACGGCGGGTAATCCCCACCGCCGGGTTAAACGCTGCGGCTCCAACCGCAGGCACGCCCGCCTCCCGAACGCAAAAGACCGCCGGCAGCACACCGGCGGTCTCAAACAGCCCTTGGATAGTTTCAGCGGTTTACGGCGGGTAATCTCCGCCGCCGGGCAGCTGCTTCCAATGCCACAGCCAGCCCACCCAGCCCCACTGCGTGCACGCACCCGCCACCAGTAGCGCCCAACGATACGCCCGCGAACGGCTCGCCGCCGCCACCACAATCACCAGCGGGAACAACGGCAACAGCAGGCGGAACGTCGACGACTGCGGATTCAAAAACAGAATCAAATACGCAAAATAGCTCAGGCACCACAGGTTCAGCGGAGCCGCCAAAACCCTACGCGCCAACGGGCTCAAACACAGAGCAATAAAGCCCAAAATCAGCAGGGTCAGCAGCACCGGAGCCGCATACCCAAAGTACAGGTAACCCTGCGAAAGCCACGGCTCAATCGGCGCCAAATGGGTGCCGCGCCACGCCGTCTCCGTGGCGGTGTACGCATCCACACGGCCCGTAGCCCACCACGCAATCGCAGGCCACACCAGCGCACACGCACACACCACCAGGGCGCTCACCAGTTGCCCCAGATGACGCACAAACGCCGTACCCATACCCGACTGGCGGCTCGAACGAACCCAGCACGCAAACCACCACAGACCGGCAGCCGCACCCAGGGGCACACCCACCGGGCGGGACAGGCACGCCAAAGCCGCCACAGGAACCAGCAGACCGTAGCGTCCCTGAACCAGGCACAGCAGGGCACCGGCGAGGAACACCAGGTTCAGCGACTCCGCATACGGCACCTGAAGCACAGGGGCAACCGGCAAGAAGGACACCAACGCCACAGCCCACATGGACAGCGCAGAAGGCGACTCCTCACTCCTAAAACCGGTCGCCTTCAACGACGCCTCAAACAGCAGGTAAATCACCCACGCCGCCGCGAAACCGGCAAGCAGAGCGACCGTCGCCGCCACCGGGTAGTACCCGATGCCCGTCGCACGACTAATAGCACCGGAAAGCTGCGGAAAAATCGGATAAAAAGCCCACTGATTCTGCTGAACCGCACCCGTTGCATCCACCGGCAGCTGGCTCGGGTAGCCCTGTACCGCAATCTGCTCATACCAGCCGGCATCCCAGATGCTAATGAACGACAAATAATCCAGGTGCTGACCCCACGGGCTGCGTAGCTGCTGCTGGCCGACCACGGCAAACACAATGAAGCCCCACACGCGAGACAGACCATAAATCAGTAGCACCGACAGCCACGCGGGCAGGGCACGCAGACGCTCCCCCACCCGGTGCAGACGCTCACCGGCGGCGGTATACGCCCAGGTCAGCAGCTCGTCAAAGGACTCGCTCTGCTCCTTTGGGGAGGCGGTGCCAGCGGCAGATTCAGTGGCGGGGTCAGTGGCAGAGTCAGCGTGGGCAGGCGGAACAGGACTAGTGTGCTGCGAAGGAACACTCACCGGCGCTAGCTCCCCTCAGCCGCCGAAGGCACGCCCTCAGCCTGCGGGTTCTTTCGCTTCTCCACAAAGTCATGCGCGCTCAAGGTGCTCTCCGCATCATCAGACAGGGGAACCGCACCGCGGCGAACCGGCTCAGCGGCAGCCACGTTAGCATCAGCAGATTCTGTAGCCGAAGCGGCAGCCTCCGCAGCGGGTGCGTTCTCGAGTGCCTTGTCATCTTCGGGAGCACCGACGAGAGGAGCAATAAAGCCGAAATCCTCCACACGGTCAAAGGTGCCCAAACCATCACGGCCCACACCGCTGAAGAACGCGGCACCGGGCACGGCACGCTCACCGGAGAGCGCCACAACGGAGAGCACCGCAATGCCCGAAATCAGCAGGGCAAGCAGAATCAGAAGAAAGTTCATGTCAATCTCATATCATGCAGGACCGTCAACCCCTGACGGTCACCTAAATTCAAATAGTAGCGCCAGCACCGGCAGAATCAGCGTCGCGGCTAGTCCTCGTCGCGGTCGCTGAGCAGCCAGGCACGCAAATCGGCGTGGCAGCGGGTCAGCTGGCTAAAGCTCACGTGCTCGTTATCGGTGTGAGCCAGCAGAGCGTCACCGGGGCCGAAGTTCACCGCGGGAATACCGATCTCGCTCAGACGCGCCACATCCGTCCAACCGTACTTCGGTTGAGGCTCCTGTCCCACCGCCTCAATCAGGGAAGCCGCCAGCGGGGTGTCCAGGCCGGGGCGAGCCGCCGGGGAAAGATCCACAAAATCCAGCTCGTATCCGGCGAAGACCTCACGCACGTGGGCGACCGCCTCATCCAGGGTCTTATCAGGGGCAAACCGGTAGTTCACGTGCATTGCCGCCGCATCAGGAATCACGTTACCGGCAACACCACCAGAAATCTGCACCGCGTTCAGACCCTCACGATAGTCCAGGCCCTCCACCGCAATAGTCTTCGGTTCGTAGGAGGCGAGCGCCGCCAACGCCGGTGCCAGTGCGTGAATTGCGTTCTCGCCGCGCCATGCACGACCCGAGTGGGCGGCAAGGCCGCGGGTGCGCACGAAGAAACGCATGGTGCCGTTGCAACCGCCCTCAATGGTGCCGTTGGTCGGTTCAAGCAGCACACCGAAGTCTGCGTCAGTGATGAGCTCGCCGTGGTTGCAGATCAGACGCGCCAGGCCGGAGAGTTCGCTGGCGACCTCTTCGTTGTCGTAGAAGATGTAGGTCAGGTTGTAGTCGGTGTCCTGCGCGGTCAGTTCGGCGGCAAGCTTCAGCTGAACCGCAACGCCGCCCTTCATGTCGGTGGCGCCGCGACCGTAGAGCACGCTGTGGCCGTCCTCTTCACGCACCGTGGACGGCACGGTACCCAGCGAACCCTCAACGGTGGGCAGGGGCACGGTATCCAGGTGACCGGCAAGAATAATGCGGGTGCGTTCCCCCTCAACGCCGGGCAACGGCGGGAACTCGGTGCGGGCGATAATGGCATCCCCGTCACGGGTCAACTGCAGGTGCGGGCAGAACGACAGCGCCATGTGCACGGCGTCAGCAATTGGCTGCTCATTGCCGGAAACCGACTCGTAATCCAGCAGGGCACGCGTCAGCTCGGGCATGGACACGTCCAGGTTCAGGGGCGGCTGCGGTACAGGGTGACGCTCAGAAATATTCGGGGAAACGCTCATCCTTCCACCTTACAGGTTCCCCGGTACACACACCCGCGCCCACAACGCCCATATCGAGCATATGAGACGGTCTTGAAGGGGCTCTCACCCCCAAAACTATAATGGGAGGCATGTCTGAAAACACTCCCCGTTACGCCTCCGGCGTTGCACTGGTCAATGTTGTTGTCTCTGGCGAGCACGCCGGCACCGTCCTGGATGCCTGGTTCCCCGCTCCCTCCCTCACCCAGACCCCCGACCTGTCCATCGCGGACGAGCTGGAGGAACTGGCCGCCGAGCACCCGGCGCGCAATGCCCGCACCGAGGTGCGTACCGCATCCATCAACCTGGATGAGGCACCCGAAGACGCGGTCGACGCGTACCTGCGTCTGCACCTGCTCTCCCACACTCTGGTTCGCCCCAACGAGCTGAACCTGGACGGCCTGTTCGGCACCCTGGCGAATGTTGCGTGGACCAACCACGGCCCGGTGCTTGCCGCCGAGTTCCAGAAGCTAGCGATTGGTCTGCGCAAGCTGGGCCACCTGAGCGTGAGCCACATTGATAAGTTCCCGCGCCTGGTGGATTATGTGATTCCCGCCGGCGTGCGCATTGGTGACGGTGACCGTCTGCGCCTGGGTGCGCACCTGGCGTCCGGCACGACCGTGATGCACGAGGGCTTCGTGAACTTCAACGCCGGTACCCTGGGCACTTCCATGGTTGAGGGCCGTATTTCTCAGGGCGTTGTGGTGGGCGACGGCTCGGATGTGGGTGGCGGCGCCTCCACGATGGGTACTCTTTCCGGTGGTGGCACTCAGCGCGTCTCTATTGGTGAGCGTTCCCTGCTGGGTGCGGAGTCCGGTATCGGTATTGCCCTGGGCGATGACTGCGTGGTTGAGGCTGGCCTGTATGTGACCGCCGGTTCGCGCGTGAGTGTTCTGCTGCCCGGTCAGGAGGCGCGCGTGGTGAAGGCTGCGGAGCTGTCCGGTGTGTCGAACCTGCTGTTCCGCCGCAATTCGATTAGCGGCGCGATTGAGGTTCTGCCGCGTGCGAAGAACACCGTGGAGCTGAACGAGGCGCTACACCTGAACTAGTCTGCACCTGAACTAGCCTGTACCTGGACTAGCGCTGGTTGCCCTTGCAAACGTTGGGGGTCGGCCCGTGAACTTTAGGGGTCGGGATGTGTGAAGCATCCCGGCCCCTTTTCTGTGCCCGGTGTTCCCTCGTCCGCCGCTCTTACAGGCTGGGCGCGAATCCGCGGCGGCTACGATGACCGTTTTCAGGGCGGGACGCTCGGGCTTTCGCTAGGCTGGTAGTACCGGGTACAGCGTACCCGCCATGACTGACCACTTGTACAGTTCAGAGAGGAATTCAGATGCCTGAATCAACTAAGTCAGAGTCGACGATGAGCGAAACCTACCGGCACTTTACGCGCCTTTTCCCCTACCCGCACGAGCGTATTCCAATGGGCGCTCCTGCCGCTGATGCCATGGCTCGTTACGATGAGTTGGCTAAGCTGGGGCGCGCGGAGGGGTTCGTCCCCTTCTTCCTAAACCTGAACGATACGGTGCTTGAAAGCATGGTTATCGCGGTGTCCCTTGAGCACGACATCATTGACGATGTTGAGACTCTGACCCCCGAGCAGGTGAGCGCCTACACTCGTGCCGTCCTGCAGCGTTACCGTACCGCCCGGGGTGGCGCCTCCGCCGAAGAATACGGCAGCGCAGTCATTGCCCAGCAGCTGCGCCGGGTTGCCGACGATGGCGAAGATACTAGCGAGGACGACCCGGACGACTTCAACCTCAACGAGCTTGTCGACGAGTTTATGAGCTCCGATTTTCTGCCCGATGAGGAGCCCGAAGATGAGGCCCCGACTCTTTCTGCCCTACTCTGCTACGAGCTCCTGGATGAAGAGGAGAAAGGCGAGATGCTCCTGCTGCAGATTCCGACCGATGACCCCGCCGATATTCCCGCGTACCTGCCCTTCGGCGGCTGGAATGACTGCCCGGACGCTGAAACGCAGCTGGCGTTCACCCACTATTGGCGTGAAAAGTACGGTGCCATCCCGGCGGCTCTTGACGGTGCTGACTGCCTAGAGTTTCTGGTGGAACGCCCCGTCACCGACCCGGTCGAGGCGAAGAATCTGGCGGTCGAGCAATTCGCATTCTGTTCCGATCTTCCGTTCCAGGTTTTTGAGGATTTTGAGCAGCTGACGGAGTTTATTCACCAGAGCCGCCAGTGGTATTTCTGGTGGGATTAGAGGTCGACTCAGAAATCAGCTAATACGCGGATTCAGGCGCTGGGCAAAGGCGAGTGTCGACACACCTAAATAACGCCTCCCACATGCTCACACCAGAGTGCACAAGCGCACAGTGTCCCGCAGTACTTACACCCCGTGCGCGGCTGTACCATTAGATACAGCTCAACAGCTTTTGTCCCCCATCCGGAGCACTTTTTCCGGATATATAAAGCCCGAAAGGACATCATGAAGGTACTCGTTACCGGCGGCGCCGGCTACATCGGCTCCCACACTGTACTTGAACTGCTCAAGGCAGGCCACGACGTCGTCGTCATGGATAACCTCGCGAACTCTTCCGAGGAGTCCCTCAAGCGCGTCGCTGAACTCGCTGGCCGCGCCCCCGAGTTCCACAAGGTTGACCTGCTCGACCTCGAAGGTATGAAGGCTCTCTTCAAGCAGGTTCGCCCCGACGCTGTGATTCACTTTGCGGGCCTGAAGGCTGTGGGCGAGTCCGCAGAGAAGCCGCTGTGGTACTACCAGACCAACGTGGCTGGCACCCTGAACCTGCTGTACGCAATGGACGAGGCTGACTGCCACTCCATCGTGTTCTCCTCCTCCGCTACCGTGTACGGTGAGCCCGAGTCCATGCCTCTGATTGAGAAGATGAACATGGATGCGCAGTCCTGCTACGGCCGCACCAAGGAGCACATCGAGGACATGCTGGTCGACCTGGCTGCGTCCGACTCCAAGTGGAACATCGCTCTGCTGCGTTACTTCAACCCCGTTGGTGCGCACGAGTCCGGCCGTATCGGTGAGGACCCGGCGGGTATCCCGAACAACCTAGTGCCCTTCATCGCGCAGGTTGCTGTGGGTCGCCGCGAGCACCTGAACGTCTTCGGTAACGACTACCCGACCGTCGACGGTACCGGCGTGCGCGACTACATCCACGTGGTTGACCTGGCTGACGGTCACCTGAAGGCGCTGAACTACATTACTGAGCACGGCGGCCTGCACACTTGGAACTTGGGTACCGGTAACGGCTACTCGGTTCTGCAGGTTCTGCACGCGTTCGAGGAGGCGTGCGGTAAGGAGCTGCCGTACAAGATTGTGGATCGTCGCCCCGGTGACGTTGCGGTCTCTTACGCTGATCCTTCCTCTGCTCTGGCGGATCTGGGTTGGAGCGCTAGCCGCGACATTAAGACCATGGTTCGCGACCACTGGAACTGGCAGAAGAACAACCCCAACGGTTACGAAGCCTAAGCTGTTTTAGCCCCTTGTGAGGGGTGTTGAAGAGTGCCCGATAGGTGTTATCTCACCTATCGGGCACTCTTCTGCGCTTTTTTCGAAATTTTTACCAATTCGTGACTACCTCCCCAAAGGCGTTTGACACCTCGTGAGTGCGTTGAGAAGGAGAAGGATATATTCCCTAGTCAAAGCCTTTTGTGAAGATGGGGTGTTTTTTACCCATATTTTTACGTCAAAAATACTATAACTATGCATTCGTGCTTAAAAATTCACATTGCTTACCCAGTAAAGTGAATATTTTGCAGACAGGAAACCGCCTGAGGCGTAAGCTGAAAGCTCAGCATACAGACAACCCGCATCATAGACGCACCTCACGTGAAAGGGTTCAAAATGTCCGCACAGGCAGCTCCCGAAGCGCAGAAAAACCTCATCGAAATCGCCAACGTCAACAAGTACTACGGCACCAACCACGTTCTGAAGAACATCAACCTTTCCGTGGGAAAAGGTGAGGTCGTCGTCCTCCTCGGCCCCTCCGGTTCCGGCAAATCCACCCTCTGCCGAACCATCAACCGCCTCGAAACTATCACCAGCGGATCCATCACCATTGACGGACAAGAACTACCCGAAGAAGGCCGCGCACTCGCCAAGCTCCGCGCCGAAGTCGGCATGGTCTTCCAGTCATACAACCTCTTCGCGCACAAGAACATCCTCGATAACGTAACCCTTGGACCCCGCCGAATCCGCAAAATGTCCAAGTCAGAGGCAGAAGCAGAAGCCATGAACCTGCTCGCGAAGGTTGGTGTGGATTCCCAGGTGCACAAAATGCCCGCAGAGCTTTCCGGCGGTCAGCAGCAGCGCGTCGCCATCGCCCGTGCACTCGCCATGAAGCCCAAGGTCATGCTCTTCGACGAACCCACCAGCGCGCTCGACCCCGAAATGGTCAACGAGGTGCTCGACACTATGGTCTCCCTCGCGAGGGAAGGCATGACCATGATCGTGGTGACCCACGAGATGGGTTTTGCCCGCAAGGCGGCAGACCGCATCGTCTTCCTTGCCGACGGCGAAATCATCGAAGAGGCGCACCCGGACGAGTTCTTCACCAACCCGAAGAGCGAGCGCGCCAAGGACTTCCTCTCCAAGATCATCAACCACTAAAGCGGAGGGACCGACATGCAAAAATATTCACGTAGGCTCGCGGCACTCGCCGCAGCAGCTTCCCTCGCTCTGACCGGCGTCCTCGCCGGATGCTCCAGCGCAGACAGCGACCACAAGATCCGCATCGGCATCAAAGTAGACCAGCCCGGCCTCGGTTACCAGGACGGCAACACCTACACCGGTTTCGACGTGGAGGTGGCACGCTACGTCGCCGGCAAGCTCGGCTACTCCGAAGAGCAGATTGAGTTCGTAGAATCCCCCGCCGCTAACCGCGAAAACATGCTCAACACTGGTCAGGTAGACATGATTTTTGCGACCTACTCCATCTCTGAAAGCCGCAAGAAGACCGTGGACTTCGCCGGCCCCTACTACACGGCTGGTCAGGACCTGCTCGTGCGTGCCGATAACACCGATATTCACGGCCCCGACGACCTCAACGGCAAGAACCTCTGCTCCGTGACCGGCTCCACCAGCGCCCAGAAGGTGCAGGACAAGTTCGCCAAGAACGTGAACCTAGTCAAGCAGAACAGCTACTCCGACTGCGTGGTCGCCCTCAACGGCGGCGTGGTGGACGCCGTCACCACCGACGACATAACCCTCGCCGGTCTGGCAGCCACCAAAGCGAACAAGGGCAAGCTGAAAGTGGTCGGCTCCCCCTTCACGACCGAACGCTACGGCGTGGGCCTGCCCAAGGGCACCGACAAGTGCGAAGCCGTGAACAACGCCATCAACGAGATGGTTGCCGATGGCACCTGGGAGAAACTCATCACCAAGTACACCGAAGGCACCGGCTACCACTACAACACCGAAACCAACCCGCCGCACCTGGGCACCTCCTGCGCCTAGGCCTCTAGAGAGGTTCACGAATGTCATTCTTTGACCAACTCGGCGCCCTCCTGTCCAAGTACGATGTGGTTGGCGCCTTCATGACCAATATTGAGCTGACCCTCTGGGCGGCTATTGGCTCGTTCGTCCTCGGTACCGTGCTGGCGCTCATGCGCATCAGCCCCGTCCCGTCCCTGCGCTGGGTGGGCACCGCCTATGTGCATACTGTCCGTAATACTCCGCTCACCATCATGATGACTTTCGCCATTTTGGGTGTGTGGACGCAGTTCCAGCTCTCCTTCTCGCACGATTTCGACACGAACTTCTTCGTGTACGCGGTCATTGCCCTGTCGATTTACCATTCGGCGTTTATTTGCGAGGCGATCCGTTCGGGTGTGAACACCGTGCCGAAGGGTCAGGCTGAGGCGGCACGCGCTATCGGTCTGGGTTTCTTCGACACCGCCCGTCTGGTGATTTTCCCTCAGGCTCTACGCGGTGCCATTACCCCGCTCGGCAATACTCTGATTGCGTTGACGAAGAACAGCACTGTCGCCTCGGTAGCGTCGGTGGCTGAGGCCTCCGGGCTGATGAAATCCATGATTGAGTTCGACGCGAACATGGTGCTCGCTATCTTCATCATGTTTGCGATGGGCTTCGTCATCATTGTTGTTCCCATTGGTGCGTTGACCACCTGGTCATCCCGTAAGCTGGCGGTGAAGCGATGAAAAACCCTTTTATCAGTAATGACACCCGCGCCGCTTCTTCGGTGCTTTTCGACGAGCCGGGCCCTATTGCGCTGCGTCGTATCCGCATCTTCAACATTGCTGCGGTAGTCCTTTTTGTACTATTTGCGGTGTATGTGCTGACCGTGATGGGTCAGAAGGGGCAGCTGGAGGCAGAAAAGTGGACTGACCTGTTCACCGCCCGCGCCTGGAGTTCCTACTACCTGCCGGGCCTCGCCTCGACCCTGTCGGCGGCAGCGGTTTCGGTGGTTACCTCGGTTGCGTTCGGTGTGGTCTTCGGTATTGCTCGACTCTCGCAGTACCGCGTTATCCGCTGGTTCGGCACCGTGGTGGTGGAGTTCTTCCGCGCCGTGCCGGTGCTGATCATGATGATTTTCTTCTGGCTCTTTTTGGGCAAGTACAGCGGTCTTCCGCCTGCTCAGCTACCCTTCATCGCCGTGGTCATTGGTCTGACCCTGTACAACGGTTCGGTGATTGCTGAGCTGCTGCGTTCGGGTGTGAAGCAGCTTCCTCGCGGCCAGGGCGAGGCGGGTCTTGCGATTGGTCTGACCCCGACCCAGACGCTGATTCGGATCCTGCTTCCGCAGGCGTTCACCGCGATGATGCCCTCGATGCTCAGCCAGTTCGTGGTGATTCTGAAGGACACCGCACTCGGTTACATCATCTCCTACCCGGAGCTGCTCGCCTCGGCGCGCCGTATCGGTTCCGGTGACGGTAACGTGCTGCAGACCCTGATTCTGGCGGCGGCACTCTTCGTGACGGTGAACTTTGTTCTCACGGCTGTAGCAACCGGCATTACGGACAGGCTGGCATCGCGCACCTCCGCGAAGGTGACCCGAAACCTGATTCCGGACGCTCTGGATAACCCGAACCCGCCGACCGTTCAGATGTTCGTTCTGCCCGGCGACCGCAAGTAGCCCTTCTCGTTCGGGCCCCTCAGCCAACGATGATCAGCGGATACGGCAAAGCCCCCGCATTCCCCTTTTGGGAGGATGCGGGGGCTTTCTGCTATGCGGGCTAGTTAGACCCGTCGGGACTACTTAGCGGCAGATGCCTTCAGACGCTCAGCAGCCTTCGCCACCGCCTCATCGGAGGCGGTCAGGGCGATACGCACGTAGCCTTCGCCGTCCTCGCCGTAGAACACGCCGGGGCCAGCAATAATACCCAGCTCCGCCAGGCGGCCAATCGATTCCCAGGTGGACTCACCGAAAGTGGTCCACAGGTACAGGCCAGCCTCAGAATTCTCAATGCGGCCACCGGCGGCGGTAATCGCCTCTTCCAGTACCTCGCGGCGGGCACGGTACAGATTCTTCTGCGCCGCCACGTGTGCCTCATCAGCCAGCGCCACCATCATGGCAGCCTGCACGGGGGCGGGCACAATCATGCCGGCGTGCTTGCGGCTATTAATCAGGTTCGGCATCAGCTCGGGGGCACCAGCAATGAACGCGGCACGGTAACCGGCAAGGTTCGACTGCTTCGACAGCGAATACACGGCAAACAGGCCCGTGAAGTCGCCATCGCACACGCGAGGATCCAGGATGGACGGCACCGGCTGACCGCCGCGCGCCTCATCCCAGGCACCCCAACCGAGCTCAGCGTAGCACTCATCGGATGCCACCACGGCATCAATTTCACGCGCCTGCGCCACAACCTCACGCAACTG
Organism: Rothia mucilaginosa; assembly: GCF_001548235.1. Classification (NCBI taxonomy): domain Bacteria; kingdom Bacillati; phylum Actinomycetota; class Actinomycetes; order Micrococcales; family Micrococcaceae; genus Rothia; species Rothia mucilaginosa. The sequence goes on along the minus strand of NZ_AP014938.1, from coordinate 1,640,788 downwards.
CTCCACGGTACGCACCACACCGTTCGGGTTCGCCGGGGAGTTCACCCAAATCAGCTTCACACGGCTGCGGGTGTCGGCATCCAGCTCGTCCAGGCTGTCGGCGGGCACAGACTCGGCGCGGGCAAAACGGGCACCCATATCGTAGGTGGGGTACGCAACGCGCGGGTACACGACCACATCGCCCGGGCCCAGACCCAGCAGGAACGGCAGCCACGCCACGAGCTCCTTCGAACCAACCGTGGGCATAATCGCGTCAGGGTTCAGACCGGTCACGCCGCGGCGGCGGGCAAACCACTCGGCAATAGCCTCACGCAGGGCGGGGGTGCCGTGGGTGGTCGGGTAGCCGGGTGCGTCGGAGGCTGCCGCCAGCGCCTCGCGAATGTTCTGCGGGGTAGGGTCGACCGGGGTGCCGATGGACAGGTCCACCGGACCGTCCGGGTGGGCGGCTGCGGTTGCGCGGTAGGGGGCGAGCGCCTCCCAGGGGTATTCGGGCAGGTTCAGGCCGTAAGTCATTGTGTCACCTGGTTGCTTGGGAATAGTTTTCGTCATTTTAGTCTAGCGTCCGCGCGCTTCCGTGCCTATGGCAAGAGCCTCCATTCCAGCGCCTAGACGGTGCGTGGGCACCTGGTGCTAGATGGAGGCTCTTGGCACCCGTGAGCGGGTGCAATCAGTCTATGCGGTTGTAGCTACTATTCGCCGCTTTGGGTTACTCGCCGCAGGCTACTACTCACCACGAGGGGGCAGTGCCGCGATGAAGGGCACGTCCTTGCCGGTGGGGCCGAGCTTTGCTGCGCCACCGGGGGAACCCAGGTCGTCGAAGAAGTCTGCGTTGGCGCTGACGTATTCGCTCCACTCTTCGGGGACGTCGTCTTCGTAGTAGATTGCTTCTACGGGGCAGACGGGCTCGCAGGCGCCGCAGTCCACGCACTCATCCGGGTGGATGTAGAGGGTACGATCACCTTCGTAGATGCAGTCGACGGGGCATTCTTCAACGCATGCGCGGTCTTTGACATCCACGCAGGGAAGCGCGATTACGTAGGTCATTGGTGTGCCTTTCTACAAGCTGTTCGCCCCGTGCCCGCCGTTCTGCGGGTCGTCTGCTGCAGGGCAGAATCTACAGAGTAAACCGCCGAGTAGTTGGTACCCGGCGGGGAAGTCTGTGTATAGTCTATCGCGCACCGGCTGTTTAACCGTATTTTCGTGGTGTATCAGACAGTACGCTCACGGGTTTGTGGGGGTATTTTTTAGGCTAGGCTGACCTGGTATTTCTTTGCGTTATTGCTAGTCGGCGGGCTTTTAAAAATAGATTAAGCCAAAAATGAAATCTTCATCACATGAATTTTTTGATGAAGTCGCCGCTATTTCTACCCCGCACAATTTACCGAATAACGCATACTTTTTCTTTCCTATTGCCCTCTATCCTGCGGGCTGAGAAGACCGTAGCGGCGCAAGCACCCACAACAGCATTCCCAAAAACAGCAGGAGGGGCGCCCCGGCTAATCGGAGCACCCCTCCCTGATGTTATGACGTAGTGATAGGCTTCAGACTACTTCTTGGCGCCTACTTCTCGGCGCCTACTTCTTGGTGCGAGCACGCTGATGCGCCGCACGCGGCGAGAAATACTGCGCATCCTTCACGCGAGCACGCGTGTACACGAGCATGCCCAGCATCGCCGCGACCGGGGCGCCGAACCACCACAGGGCACCGTACAGGCCAATCGCCGAATGGCCCGGATTCACCAGAACAAAGGGCGAATCGGGGCGGCCGTAACCGAGCACGTACACGGTTACGAACACCGCAACAGCCACGACAGCCGCAGCGTAGCCGCGACGCAACGACAGGGCACACCACAGGGCAGTGAAGAACACCGTCAGGTACGCCACCAGCAAGCCGAGGGGCAGGGCGGTATCCCCCGCGTACACGACCCAGGCGTGGTAAATCGACCCGGCGATACCGGCAAAAATACCCAGAATCGAGCCGGTCAGCAGGCTCGCTACCAGGCCCGCCTCCTGCGGCTTCGGGTGCACGGTCGCGGTCGGGTCACCGTCGAGCACACGGAAAGTCTCCACGGCAGAAATTTTCTGCGGCACCTTATTCGAGTACTCAAAAGTCTTCTCATCCACCACCGTAATCTGGGTGCGGTGCGCCTCCATTGCCTTACGCTTGGCGGTGCCGTCACCGTAAATGGCGGCCTGCAGGCGCTGATCAGCTGCGTCGAACTCACCCTCAATACCCCAGGTGAGAATCGGGCGGTCCTCGTCATTTTCGAGGATCTGCAGGGCACGGTGCACGATCTCGTACACGCGCACGTGGTCGGGGTGGCCGTAGCCGCCGTCCGAATCGTAGGTGACCAGAACATCCGGGGTGAGGGCGCGGATAGCGGCAACCAGCGCCTGAGCCTGCGGTTCCAGCGGCTGCGCGGTCAACGAATCCTCCGCCGCCACCGGGTTGGCGACGGGCTTACCCTCCGGACCCCACGCCATACCGGAGTCACGGTATAGCGGCAGCGTGCCCTCCGCGACGGCGGGTTCCTGGCCCAGGAAGAACTGCTTCTTCACGCCCAGTGCCTTGATAGCGCCGGCAAGCTCACCGGTACGGTACTCGCCCAGCGCCTCACCGTTATCACGGCAGCCGGGCTTACCGACCTCCAGGTGATGCAGCTCCTCGGGGATGACCTCACCCAGCTCACCGCGGGTAGCGGTCAGCAGGTACACCTCCGCGCCCTTCTGCGCATAGTACGCCATGGTCGCGCCGGTCGAGGAGGTTTCGTCGTCCGGGTGTGCATGCACGAACAGGATGCGCGCCTTCTTCGCATCGTAGTTATTCGGCAGCAGGTCACGGCGCGAGCCGGGGGCGATGCGCTCACCCTGCGTGGGGTAGCTGGGGGTCGCAGAATCAGGCTGAGTGTTCTCGGTTTCAGACACAGGCTTTCCCTCTCATACGCAGGGTTGGGTTTCTTGGACGGTCAAAGCGCGCCGGCAATTTACATCGTTGATCAGCAGACGTTGAGTAGCGGACGGGTGCCGCCACCGTGCAGGCGCATTATTTTATCTTACACACTCGCATGTACAACGCGGGGTGTTCAGGCTTTTCAGAAGCGGTTTTAGGCAGAAAGCAGAAGCGCTCCGCTCTCC